>JANDLU010000031.1 GCA_024330215.1 Candidatus Gaiellasilicea maunaloa | reverse complement strand
TCTGATCGTCAAGGGGAGATCGCCGCCCAAGTTCCACGACGATCCGGACATCCTCGCACGCGGACTTGCGGAAGTCAGCGCGGACAACGACGGGTCGTGACCCTGTGGCGTCGTAGCCCCGTCTCTCCTCTCCCGGAGGAGTCCGCCCGAGCCAGCGAGGGCTTGCTTCAGAGAGTGCAGACCCACAGCTCCGCCGCAAGGAACATCGAAGTATCACGCGTGCCGTTTCGAGTGTTGCCGAATCGCGCTGAGTTTCCGTGCGAACGTGATGCGAACATCAGCCCGACCACCCGCGTCCGCGCGCGGGTCATTCCTCACCGTCAGATCCCAGTCGACGACGAGATCGTCGAGCTCAAGGAATGGGACGCGGTGCGCGTCCCCGCCCGGTGCCTGGCGAGGCTACGAGGCCGGGCCAGAAGGCCTCGAGATCCTCGTCATCGGCGCGCCCAACCTCGGCGAAGATCCGCGCGAAGACGTCGATGGCCAGCGCGACTGGTGGGCTGACTAGCCGAGTTGTCCGGACGTTTGATCGTCTCGGTCGCAGCGCAAGCCGGCGCCCGACATTGAGGCCGTGACCTCGACTGGACCAGCGTTCGGGAGGTCGCTTGAAGACGCGAGGCTGGATCCGACAGCAGCCGATGAACTTTCGGTGGTCTGCCAGTCTCTACGGCGTACGGATCCGTAACCGACCTCGGGAGCAGCATGAAGGTCCTTCTCACGTCCAGCGGCATCACCAACACGACCATCCACAACGCACTGGTCGACCTGCTGGGCAAACCGATCGCCGAGTCCAGCGCGCTTTGCATTCCCACCGGAGTACAGCCCTTCCTCGGCGGACCCTCACACGTCTATCGGTTCATCATCGGGACAGGGGGCGGCCCCATGTGCGCTTTGGGCTGGAAGTCGTTGGGAGTGCTGGAGCTCGCCGCGCTGCCCACCATCAAGAGAGAGCATTGGGTCGCGGCTGTCCAGGAAGTCGACGCGCTGCTGGTCTGGGGAGGGAGCCCCTTGTATCTGTGCTACTGGATGCGGCAATCCGGCCTTGCTGACCTCTTGCCGTCGCTGCGGCCCGAGGTCGTGTATGTCGGCACGAGCGGCGGAGCAATGGTGGCAACTCCCGACTTCGGCGGCGCGACCTACGACGACAGCGAGCCGCTCACCGGCAGCGACAACGCGCTCGGGCTGGTCGATTTCTCGGTATTTCCGCACCTGGAGCGCGAGAACATGCCGGACACGTCCCGCGCCAACATCGAAAAATGGGCCGCCGGGCTATCGGTGCCGGCGTACGCGATCGACGATGACACCGCAATAACAGTGGTCGATGGTGCCGTCGAAGTCGTCTCCGAAGGGCACTGGAAGCTGTTTGCCCCCAGCCCAGAGGCAAGCTAGTCGGCTCCGGAGACGAGCGCGGCGCTCGCCTGGGCCGCGTCCGGGAATGTCCCCTGCTGGAGCGGAGCGTCCGCTATGGCGCCCAGCGATCTGCCTGGCGCTCAAGCCTGGTTGTGGTTGACGACCTCGACGTTGTGCCCGTCCGGGTCGAGCACGAACGCGCCGTAGTAGCCCGGGTGGTAGACCGCGCGCTCGCCCGGCGCGCCGTGGTCCTCGTAGCCCGCCGCGAGCGCGGCGGCGTGGAACGCGCGCACCGTGGCGTCCTCGCGCGCGGGGAACGCGAGGTGGACGTGCTCCGTGAGCGGCCGCTCGTCCCGGACGAGCGAGAAGCTGTAGTCCGGGCCGGACAGCTGCACCCGCTCGGGCTCGTCGTGCGTCAGGCGGAGTCCGGCGTGCGGGGCGATCGTCGTGTAGAAGCGCCGGGAGACCTGCGGTTCGCGGACGCGGATCCACAGGTGGTCGATGCGGCCGGCGGGCACGGCGTCCTGGGCGGGCACGGCGTCCTGGCGGTCGCCGTAAACCGCCTCGACGCTGTTGCCGTCCGGGTCGAGCAGGAACCCGCCGTAGTACGTCGGGCCGTAGTGCGTGCGCGGCCCCGGCGCGCCGTCGTCGCGGTACCCCGTGTCGATCCCGGCCTGCCAGAACGCGTCGACCTGCGCGCGGTCGCGGGCACGGAAGCCGACGTGGAGCCCGCGGGTCACCGGGTGCTCGCGGTCCGTCGGCCCGATGGCCCAGTCGTGCCACTCGACCAGCTCGGCGTCCGCATGGCTGGGCTCGACGCCCAGGACGCTCAGGACGATGCGGTAGAAGCGCTCGGAGGCCGCGAGGTCCGAGACGGCGATGCCGACGTGGTCGAACACCCGGCCGAGGCTACCGTTGCGGGCTTGCCTGAGGCGCGAACCCACGGGATTCTGTCGTCGATCTCGGGTCGGGTCAAAGCAGCCGGGTTCGCGCCTCGTTAGTACCGGAGGAGGCGGGAAGCTCGTGTGGGCGAGTGTTCGCGAATGACGCCCGAGCGCGTTTGGGCGTCAGCCGATTTGCTCGGCCAGCCCGATGAGAATGCCCTCGGGGCCTCGGACGTAGCAGAGCCGATACACGTCTTTGTACTGGACCACTTCGTCGACGAGCTGCGCGCCGTGCTCGCGGAGCCGGGCCAGCGTATCGTCGAGGTCGTCCACCGCGAACATGACGCGGAGGTAGCCGAAGGCGTTTACCGGTGCGTTCCGGTGATCGGCGACCGGAGGCGGCGTGAGAAAGCGCGAGAGCTCGATCCTGCCGTGGCCGTCCGGCATACGCATCATGGCGATCTCGACGCGCTGGTCGCGCAGTCCAGTGACGCGCCCTGACCAGTCTCCTTCGATCATGGCTCGCCCCTCGAGCTCGAGGCCCAGCTCGGCGAAAAAAGAGATGGCGGCATCAAGCGACTCCACCACGATGCCGACGTTGTCCATCCGTTGAAGCGCCACGCGGCTATTCTCGCGGATCGCAAAGATCGCCGGTGCCCGCAGGGTACGTTGGGTCAGACGTCCGTACCTCTGGTTGCGCGAGCGCGTGGGAAATGTCCCCCCGACGATAATGGAGCTGCATGGCTGCTTTGGGGGCGCCTAGGCGCGCGGCGCGTACTCGACGCTCCCGAACGGCCAGTCGGACGCAAGCCACTCACTCACGACGCGCCAGAGCGGCATGTCTAGCTGCGCGTGGCTCGCCCGTACCCAGGAGAGCGCACGGGCGTCGTAGTCGCTGTCGGGCAGCGGGTAGATGTAGACGCACCCGATCACGTCGCGGCTGGCCGGATCGAGCACCGTGTACGTGAACCCCGTCCGGTTGCGAAAGTCGTCGGCATGGCGCTGCAGGTCTGCCCGGTTCTCGCCCGGCGTCATCTCCCGCGGCCAGCTGCTGTCCTCCCATCCAGGCGTCGCGTGGATGTGCTCCCTCGACGAGGTCCACGCGTCGTAGTCCTGGTCGTTGTGCTCGGGGCCGAGCGGCTCGAGCACAAACTGCGGCGTCTCGAGCCGCCGAGGGACGTCGAAGTCGCGCGGGACGAACTCGTTCATGCGACCGATCGTAGAACGTTGGCTGGGCCACGTCGTGCTTGTCGTGGCGACGAACCCAGAACCGGGGTCCCTGTCCCTCCTCGTCACGGACCTTGAGGACGAGGTCAAGATAGTTGTGGGCCGTGTTGAAGAGATCGAGCCCGCGCGCGTACGCCGAGTAGGTGTGGAACACGGCCGTCCGGAACCATCGCGAGTGTAAGCCGGGCCGGTCGAAGGCTCATCAGGTGAAGCCGGGCGAGCGAATCGTCACCTGCGCGAGCGTTCCGCAATGACGCCCGAACGGTCTCGCCGATAGACTCGCAAGCGTGGCGTTCGCCGGCGTAGCTGATTCACATCGACACGTTGTTGGTCGCGAACGGTGTCCGTAGAAAGTCTGGCGGAAGACGCGCGCGTACCTCGTGATGGATCAACTCGCTAGGAGAGAATCATGGTCAAGGAGGCACGATTGGACAGCGTCGCTTCTGGGCTGGCGCCAGTCACACCCGGATGGTTCGTGGTCAACACAGCAGAGGCTGCTTGGGTGACGAACGCTGAGTGGTCAGGCGGCGTCTGCATCTTCGAGTCGGACGACTTCGTTCTCCGCGGGCGGCCCGATCTGACGGAGTATGAAAAGCCGAACGCAGGGTTCACGATTCGCGTTGTGCCGCCGGGAAGGCCCTCCGACCTCTACCACGCCGAGTCGGTGCAGGAGGACTTCCTGATCCTGCAAGGCGAGTGCGTCCTCATCGTTGAGGAGCAGGAGCGTCACCTGGGCGCATGGGACTTCGTGCATTGCCCGCCGATGACGGCGCACGCCTTTGTCGCGATTGGTGACGGCCCCTGCGTGATCCTTGCGACGGGCAACCGTCGCGATGACCTGGAGCGGGTCTATCCGCGGTCTGAGGCTGCCCTTCGGCATGGTGCGGGATCCGAGGCTACGACGACCGACCCGGAGCGGCATGGGCGGTGGGAGGTGCGGCGACCTGACGGCTGGGACGATCTTCCCTGGGCCCCGAAGTAAGACGACCCGGTCGGTGGTGCTGCGGTATCTACGGACGTCGCGGCACCACCGGCCTCGTGGGGAGACAAAGAACTCGGCTGCGCCAGTGTTTCATAAAATGTCCCCCGAAGGCAGGAGCCCATCTCGGGTTCATTCGGCTCATCACCCGTGATCTCCGGTCATCGCCACACCAACCGCCGACCGTCGACGGGGCCGAAACGAACTCCGCCTCACCTCAACCGCCGGTCTTCTCGATAATCGCAACATAGGTGTCGTCGGAGTCGAAGACGTGGACGACATGCCACCGTGTCCCGGCGAGTATCTCGCCCAGTTGATCCGGCGACACCATCGGGTAGTTCATCCACGGGCCAATGACGTCACGAAAACGCACGCGTATCCGGATCTGACCCGGTAGCCGGCCGCGCGCGATGTTGCGTTCTCGGTAGCGCCTATGCCACGGTGCGTCGGCGCCGCCGCGACGCTCCACGTCGCGTGATTCGACGATGATGCGGGCATCGTTGCTAGTCATCCGGTACAGCCGGCGGAGCAATTGTTTCGCGTTTGTCGGGGTGCCGAACAGACCAAAGTTGTTTCCGAAGAGAACGATCGTGTTGAACGTGCCAAGTGATTCGTCGACCGCGTCGAAGGCGAGCACGCGCGCCTCTCGCACGCCGCGTCGGCGACATACCGCGATCGCCCCGGGAGAGTTGTCGATCGCGACGACGTCCTGATCGCGCTCCTGAAGGTGGAGGCTGACGCGACCCGCTCCTGCTCCCACATCGAGCACACGCCCTCTCGCGTAGCGCATTGCGCGCCGGTGATGCGAAGGCCACCGGCGAAACGGCGCGAGGTACAGCTTCGGCCCCATCACGCTGGCGCTGATGAAACCATCATCGCGCTCAACGATCTCAACGACGTCGTCGCCTTCAAGCGCTGCGAGCAGCAGCTGCCCGTAGGCGTCGTGTCTCGGCTCGACGACCACCTCGCCAGCATTGCACGGCGGCATGGCGCGCGAGCCGCCAGGCGTTGAGCAGGTCGATGTCCTCCGCGACCGCGCGCAGTCTGTTCTGGGCGAGCAGACGCACGCTGATGGCGAATCTATCGCTTCGATCCATGCGCTCGGAGCACCTGCGCAATCGCCGGTGCGAGAGTCCTGTCGCCCGAGGCGGCGAGTGCGCAGCGGTCAGCCATTCGACCGCTGCGCGAGCGTCCTCCCCCGCTCGCACGTCCCGTTCGCTGAGCCGCCCGATCGTCTTCGGATTGTCTCCCGCTCGATCAGCGAGCGCACTGCCAGAGTTTTGCATCCGCGCGAGTAGCGTCACGAAATCCACTGTCGTGGACATCCATGTATATACTCAGGGCATGAGAATCGTGAAGGTGCGGCGGGTCGGGAACAGCAACGTCGTCTCGATCCCACGCGAGTACGAGGCCAACGGCTACACGCCCGGCACCAGCGTGCTCGTCGACGAGCTCCCCGGCGGCGAGCTGCGGATCCTGCCGACCGAGAAGCTCCGCGAGCAGATCAAGAAGATTGGGCGCGGCGTGGTCGCCGACCATCCGGAGGCGCTGCGGATCCTGGCCGAGCACGACCCCGAGCGATAGCCTCGCCATTCGGTGGCAGAAGACGACTTCGAGCTCGTCTACCTCACTCTCCCGGATGCGCTCGAGCTCTACGCCGCAATCGTTGCCGGCACGACCGAGCGGGCAGCCGCGACGCTCCGCTTCCGCGCGGGACTGGAAGGCGCGCTTGCACGACCCGCGACCCATGCTCACTACCAGGGTGCCGACCTCGCGATTCAGGCCGCGGTGCTCGCCCACGTATCGCCGAGAGCCAGGCGTTCCTCGACGGCAACAAGCGGCTCGCGTTCGTCGCGATGCTGACCTTCCTCGAAGCCAACGGCTACCAGATCGACGCCACCGACCCAGAACTCGCCGAATGGATCATCGGGCTCAGCAGCAGCCTCACGCCAGACGAGCTCGCCGAGCGCATTCGTCCCCGCCCGATCCCCGCCAAGTCGCGGTGAGCTTCGTGCGAACGTGATGCGAACATCAGCCCGACCACCCGCGTCCACGCGCGGGTCATTCCGTCAGATCCCGGAGGGGATCGATGGCGGCGGCGTTCCAAGCGCGGACTGTCGCGGCTCAGAGCCGCACGCGCCCACGCACGTTCCACGTGTCCGCGAGACCGTCGCCGAGCAGGTTCAGAGCCAAGATCATCAGGGCAAGCGCGATCCCGGGGAACACCGATGTCCACCAGGCGATCCCGAGGTAGGACTGGGCGTCAGCGAGCATCGCTCCCCACGACACCAGGTTCCGATCGCCAACGCCGAGAAAGGCGAGCCCTGCCTCGATGAGCGTCGCCTGGCCGGCCTGGAAGGATGTGTTGACCGCCACTAGTGGAGCGACGAGCAGGAGAAGGTGCCTGGAGATGATCCACAGGCTGCTCGCTCCGAGCGACCTGCTCGCCTCGACGAACTCCCGCTCTCGCAACGAGATCGCCTCCGCGCGCACGAGTCGCGCAGTGGACGGCCAGAACGTGGCCGCGAGGACGACGCCGACGAGCCAGAGGTGACCCCCGAAGAACGCCGCGGCTACGAGAGCGATCAGGAAGCGGGGAACAACGAGCGTGAACTCCATCAGCTTCAGGAGAATGTCGTCGAGGAGCCCCCCGAAGTAGCCGCCCGCAAGGCCGACGGCGGTGCCGATGGCCGCTGCGACGAGAGGGGGAGCGATCGCAACCTTGAGTGTCGTTGCGGCACCGTTCAGGATTCTCGTCAGGACGTCGCGGCCGAGCTCGTCGGTGCCGAAAGGATGGGCTCGCGACGGTCCAGCGAGAATCGTCTCGCTCGTCTGGAAGGGGTCGCCGGCGGCAAAGGCCGCGAACACCGAAGCCAGGAGCACGCCGAGCACGAAGAGCGAGCCGACGACGAAGCGATGCGAGCCGAGGAGGGACCGCAGCCTCATCGCAAGCGGGTGCGCGGATCGAGCACGCGATAGAGCACGTCCGCGAGGATGTTCGCTGTCACGACGAGCGACGCGGAGAAGAGCAGCAGCCCAGCGAGCATCGGCGTGTCGCGTGAGAGAACAGAGTCGTAGAGGAGGCGCCCGAGCCCGGGCCAGACGAAGACGGTCTCGACGAGGACGGCCCCGGTGAGGACGATCCCGAGGTAGCCGGTCAGTACCGTGACGATCGGCCGAAGCGCGTTGGGGAGGGCATGACGGAGCAATACGCGCCGCTCGGGCACGCCCTTCGCGCGGGCCGTGCGGACGTAGTCCTCGACCAGTGCCTCGGACGTCGCGGTCCGCGTTACCCGGACGATCAGCGCAGCCAGGAGCAGCGAGAACGTCGTCGCGGGGAGGACGAGATGCCGGACGACGTCGACGATGCCCCCCGGTTCATCGGCCGACCGCATTCCTCCGGCCGGTAGCCAGTGCAGCCGGACGGCGAACAGGGCGACGAGCAACTGCCCGAGCCAGAAGACGGGCAGCGAGTAAGCGACGAGCGAGAGGACGCCGATCGCTGCATCGACGACCCCACCGCGCCGTGCGGCTGCAATCACTCCGAGCGTGATCCCGAGTAAGGCCGAGAGCGCGAGTCCGGTGGCGGCGAGCAGGACGCTCGCGGGCAGGCGGGCGAGAATCGAGTCACGGACCGGCCGACCCTGGATCAGGGAGAACCCGAGGTCTCCCTGCGCTGCCGCTCGTACGTACGACCCGACCTGGTACGGCAGCGGCCGGTCGAGCTGCAGCCGCTCGCGGATCAGCGCGAGGTACTCCGGGTCGGCGCCCTGCTGGCCCGCGAAGACCTGCGCCGTGTCGCCGGGCGCGAGGCTGATCAGGACGAACGTCGCCGCCGCCACGGCGGCGAGCAGGAGAACGCCGGAGACGAGCCGGCGGAGCAGGAAGACGGCGAACGAGTCACGGGGCGCAACCGCCGTTCCGTCAGCGTCTACTCGAGCTTCCCTTCGTCCACCAGACCTTCTCGCCGAAGGCGAACTGCTCCTTTGAGCCGGAGTTACCGAAGCCGCGGAACTCGGAGTTCCTGTAGATCCAGGGGCCGATCCCGTCCCCGATCGGAATCACCGGCACGTCGCTCGCGAGCTTCCGCTGCAGCTTCTTGTAGATATCCCCTCGCTTCTTCTGGTCGAGCTCCGCGACGGCCTGGTCGAAGAGCTTGTCGACCTCGGCGTTGCAGTAGCCGGACCCGTTCGTGAAAGGAGCCTTGACGTAGTTCGAGCAGACGTAGATGCGCTTCCAGCCCACATCGGGATCCGCCGGATGAGTGAAGTTCGTGTAGCCCATGTCGAAATCCTTGTCGATGTACAGCCGCCGAACCCACGAGTTCATGTCCATCAACCGGAGGTCGACGACGATGCCGACCTCGCCGAGCTGCGCCTTGATCAGCTCGGCCTGGCGGGCGAAGCCGGCGTCGTAGATCAGCGACGTGCGGAAGCGGACGCCGTTCGAGCCGCGGCGGACGCCCGTCTCGTCGAGCAGCGCGTTCGCCCGCGCGACATTGTGCGGGTACTGCTGCACCTTCGAGGTGTAGGCCCAGGAGATGAACCGCGTGAGGGGGCTCTTCGCCGGTCTCAGCACTCCCGCGTAGGCGGTACGCGTGATGAACTCGATGTCGAGCGCGTAGGCCATCGCCCGCCGCACCCGGACATCGTCGAACGGGCTCTTGCGGTTGTTGAGGATCAGCGGGACGACGCGGGCCAACCCTTCGCGGCCGCGCTCGGTCACCGTTACGCCTGGCCGGTTCAGAAAGCGAAGCGCATCGGGGCCGCTTGGGAACATGTACACACCGACCTCGCCTGCCTCGAAGGCCTGCGCGGCCTGCGCGGAGGGCATGTTGCGGAAGACGAGTCGGTCGAGGCGCGGCAGCCCCGTCTTGAAGTAGGTCGGATTGCGGACGAGCACGACCCGGTCGCCAGGCGTGTACGACTCGAACTTGAACGGCCCGGTACCGATCGGGCGCAGGTTGACCGGGTTCGTCAGCGGATCCGTGCCCTGGTAGAGATGCCGGGGAAGGATCGCGCCGTTGTCCTCGTCGAGCCACGTCAGAAACGGCGCATAGCGCTGCTTCAGACGGAAGACGACGACGTTCTTGCTCGGCGCGCTGATCCGCTCGATCACGTCGGCGAGCGTGCGGGTGCGCGGGTGCAGCTTGAGCAGGATCTCGTCGTAGGTGAACTTGACGTCCGCGGACGAGAACGGCCGGCCGTCATGCCAGCGCACGTTCGGAGCGAGCTGGAAGGTGTAGGTCTTCCCGTCGTTCGAGACCTTCCAAGAGCGAGCCAGATCCGGAGTCGGCGCGAAGTAGCGGTCGAGGCGGACGAGACCGTTGAAGATCTGCCCTGTGACTGGATGGGCCTGTCCCGAGCTCGTGATCCCCGGGTTCAAGGGGCCGGGATCGCCGGCGGCGACGACAAGCGTCCCGCCGAAGAGCGGCTTCGGGGCCGGCGCGGTCTCCGCCGTACCCGATCCTGCCGAGAGGACTAGCAGGACGAGAAGCACGGCGGATCCAACGAGCCTGGGCGGGGCAAGGCGCGACAAGGGGGACAATGTAAGGCGGCCAGAGGTGGCTCCGTAAGTGCGTCGCGCATCTACCCCTCGGTCGTAGGAGCCGCTTGAATGGTGAGCTCTTGTCCAATGAAGTCATCGGAGCAGAGGAGCTCGAGCGGATCGTCGAGTTCCATGGCCACATGTGTCCCGGGCTCGCGCTAGGGATCCAGGCGGCGCAGATCGCCCTGCGCGAGATCGGCGCCCACGCGCAGGACGAGGAGGTCGTCGCCACGGTCGAGACGGACATGTGCGCCGTCGACGCAATCCAGTTCCTGACCGGCTGCACCTATGGCAAAGGCAACCTCATCCATCGCGATCTCGGCAAGAACGCGTATACGTTCTGGCGGCGCTCCGACGCCAAAGCTGTCCGCATCTCGGGCAGGGCCGGCGCGCGCAGGCGCGACCCCGAGCACCAGAAGCTTTTCGAGCGCCTCGGCGCGGGAGAGGCGACGCCGGCCGAGCGGGACCGGCTCTGGGAACTGCATCGCGAGCGCTCGGCCGCGATTCTGGCGATGCAGCCGGACGAGCTCTTCACCGTCGTCCCGGTCGACGACGTGCCGCCCCGGAAGGCGCGGATCCACGTTTCGGTGGAGTGCGACAGCTGCGAGGAGGAAACGATGGAGACGCGGCTCCGCCTCCTGCGCGGAAAGCGGCTGTGCCCCGACTGCTTCGACTGGGAGCTAAACGCTTCCTAGCGCGTGGCGCGGGAGACGGACTCGCCGGCGTCGAGCGCGACGAACTCGCCGTAGCGGCTGAGGAAGACCTCGAGCGTCGACCGGGCACGGGCTAGGGCCTTCGATCGCCGGTGTAGCTCCTCCATCCCTGTCCGCGTGAGTTGGTAGATCCGCCTGTTCGGGCCTGCCTGCGACGCTTCCCAGGCGGAGTGGACGAGCCCATCACGCTCGAGCGCACGAAGTGCGCGATAGAGACCTCCGGGATCGTCGCCGGCGAAGCCGAGAGGGCGCAGACGCTCGAGGAGCTCGTAACCGTGGGCCGGCTGCTCGCGCAGGAGCAAGAGCAGACAGGGGCGGAGGAAGCTCTTTGGGAGCGCGGGAGCCTCGTCCTCAATGCGCATGCTGCACTCGCTCGTCGAGGCAGCGAGCCGCCTCCTCGGGCGAGTCGTGACACCAGCAGTCGGCGTCGCACTCGCCGTGACCGGGCCGGGTGAGGTCGGCGAACTCCTCCGCGAAGGTGCGCTTGCCCGACTCGATCCCGAGCTCCGTCAGGCCGAAGTCCTCGCCCGAGCGCTCGAGATAGCCCTCGTCGACGAACCGTTCGAGATACGGCCCGAGCGTCGCCGCGGGTACGGCGAGAAAGCGCGCCAGCTCCGCCGCCGACGGTGTCTCGCCGAGGCCTTCCGAGCGCATCCAATACATCGCCTGGAGCACCTCCTCCCGAACTCTCAACGCGTCGAGCTCGCTCACCGAGTCCCCACGAAGTCGCGGCCGAGCTTGCCGATCGCCTCGACGGCGGGCGAGTCCGGGTCGAAGTCGAGCGGCGCCACACCGGCGCGCTCGGCCCCCGAAAGCTGGTCGTCGAACGGGATCACGCCTGCGAGCTCGAGCCTGTGCTGCGCGGCGAACTCCGTCACCGCGGCAAGATCCCGCTCGTCCCGGATCTTGTTCGCCACGAGCGACACGCGCTCGAGCCCAAGATCGTTCGCGAGCGCGGCCATCCGGCGGCCGGTCTCGAGCGACTTGAAGTACGGCTCGACCACCGCGAGCAGTCCGTCCGCGTAGCGCGCCGTTCCGCGCGACAGATGCTCCGGCGAAGCCTCCGTGTCGAGGATGCAGACGTCCTCGGCTGGGGCGGTCTCGATGACGCTACGCACGGTAGCGTGCATGCCGCACAGTCACCCGGTCCCCGCGTGCTGCGGGTGCGCCATCACGAGTAGGGTGACGCCGTCGGGGCCCTGAACCGAGTGCGAGGCGCAGATCTCCTCCAGCGTCTTCGTCAGCACCGCGCCGCCGTTCGAGCGATCGAGCAGATCCCGAGGGAGCGTCGGCATCGCGCTCATCTGCGCCTGCGGAATCCCGAGCGTGAGCGCGAGGTTCGGGCTCGAGTCCCCGTCGATCGCGAGCACCTTGCGGCCGTCGCGGGCCAGCAGGCGCGCCATCGTTCCCGAGATCGACGTCTTCCCGGAACCACCCTTGCCTGCGACCGCGAGCTTCATCGAGCCACAGTCTAGATCAGATCCAGTCGACGCCAAGCTCGCACACGAGCCGTCGTACCTCGCCGGCGGCCGGATCGACCGCCCCCGCCAGCGCCGGCGAGAGCCCCTCGCCCAGGCGCTCCGCGTCGACGACCTGGCCGCCGACGAGCCAGACGCTCGCCGGGAGGATCTCGAGCCCGCGCGCGAACATCAGGGCCCGCTCCGGCGTCGCGTAGTGAACATCGGCCAGATCGTCGGGGCCGGAGACCTCCCGGACGTCGGGGCGCTGCACCACAACTGTCCCCGGCGCGTTGCCCAGGTCCACGGCATCGACGACGACCAGCGCGTCGGCACCGGCGAGGAGCTCCTGGACGAGATGGATGCCGCCGATCCCGATGTCGAGCACCTCCACCTCCTCGGGGACATTCTGCGCGAGCAGGCGTTGGGCCACCGCAACCCCGAAGCCGTCGTCTCCACGGAGGACATTCCCGACACCCGCGACAAGGATCCTCACGTCGAGCAGGATAGGGGCGGATGGAGCCGATCCTGGAGCTCGAGCAGCGACTCGCCCGCTACGACCCGGCCCGGTACCCGGTTCAGCACGCGACGACGCGGTTCCACCTGGGCGTTGTCCTGGCGGACGCGGGACGCGTGGCGGAGGCGATCGAATCGCTTGCGAGCGCAGCCGAGCTGTTCGATCCCGACGCGCTGCCGGTGGAGCATGCGAAGGCGCTGAACGCACTGGGTGCTGCGCAGCGACTCGCGGGTGAGCTCGAGCAGGCGGAGGCTTCGTTCGAACGAGCGGCCGAGCTCTTCGAGCGCTCGAGCCTCGAGCAGGAGCACGGAGCCGCGTTCTTCAATCTCGGTCTCGTCCGCCGCGAGCGCGACCCGGCAGCGGCCGCCGAGTGCTTCCGGCGCGCTGCAGCGTTGCTGACTGGTGGACCGGAGGCTGCCGCCGCGCGCGAGCTCGGCGCCACGCTGCTCGCGCTCGGCGAGCTCGACGAGGCGATGCGCACGCTCGAGCGGGCGGTCGAGCTGGCCGAGCGGGGCGACGCGACCGGTTACGGCGGCGCCCTGAACGCGCTCGGACTTGCCCGGCTCGCCGCCGGAGCGGCGGAGGAGGCGATCGGGTCGTTCCGCCAGGCGGCCGGCGCCCACCCACGGGCCGTTCGCCCCGCGGAGTTCGCGATGGCGAAGGCCAACCTGTCACTCGCCTACGAGCAGCACGGCGACGCGCCGAGGGCCCGTCTGTCGGCACGGCAGGCCCTCGGGGTAGCCGATCCGCCCGCGCCGGTGGCCGCGCAGGCTGCGGCGGTGCTCGCGCGTATCGGCGAGGCGACGGCACACGACCTCCTGCGGGTTCTGGAACAGGAAGCGCAGGCGAGTTGGGAGGGGATCGTCCGCGAGGAGCTGGCGCGCTCCGCCGAGGCCCCTCCGGACGTCCGCCGAGTGGACGCCGCCGCCTGGATCGACGACTCGAGCGTCGAGCGCGCCGAAGCCTGGCTCGGGGGTCTACTCGAACTGCCGCCGGAGCGCATCGAGTTGCTCATCCGCTCTGCGCTCGAAGCGCTAGGGTCGCGCGAGACCGCGGTCAAAGAGCACTTTCGCGCCGACGTCTCTCGGGCCGCCGGACGGTTCCACGTTCCGCAGCTCCTGCGTCTCGAGGAGATCTTCCGCCGCATCGCCGCCGAGCTGGAGGAGCCGTGGAGCTAGGTGAGGCGTTGCGGCAGGCTCTCCCCGACCGGCCATTCCGCTTCTATCCCGCAGTGCTCTCGACGGAGGCAGACGCCCTCGCGTGGTCGCGCGCGGGCGCACCCCAAGGGGCGGTCGTGACGGCCGGCTACCAGGCCTCGCCGCGGGGGCGTGCCGGGTTCGAGTGGGAGGTCGGCGATGGGCTCGCGTTCTCGCTCGTCTTGCGTCCACGACCGCGATTTCCCGCCGCGCGCGAGGGCTGGGTCTACACGATCGCGGCTTCAGGCCTCGCGGACGCGCTCGGCGAGGACGCGACGATCGGGTGGCCGGACCAGGTCCGGTCCGACGGGGTACCGGCCGGAGCGGTCGGAGCCCATGTGGAAGTCGGCCCCCTCGGCGTCGACTGGGCGGTCGTCAACGTGCTGATCCACCGGCGGGATCCCGAGCTGGTCGCACGCATCGTCGAGGCGATCGAGGCTCGCCTCGCGGAAGCTACTGCGCCCGTCCTCGCCGCCTATCTCCGCCGGTGCGACACGATCGGCCGGCGGGTCGTCGCCCGGCTGATCCCACTTGGGCCGGGCGGGCCGGCGGCGAGCGGCACGGCCGTCAACTCCTCGGTCGACGGCTCTCTGGTCGTGGAGACTGCGGAGGGCCGGCGGCTCGCGATCCCTCCGCAGAGTCTGGGCTTGCTCGAGCAAGAGCTTCGAACGTGATGAGCCTCGTCGGCGGGGTGCGCTGGGTGGTGCGAGGCAAGGACGCAGGGGAGCGTCGATATGCAGGCATATCGACGCGACTGAGGACACCGCATCGCGCCGCCCAGCGTGTCCCGGCGGCTCAGAGCTTCATTGCGTTCGAAGCTCTGAGCTCCTCTCTGACGAGGTCGAGCGCCTGCTCCAGCGCGGCCTCGGCCTCGCGCGAGAGCTCCTCGGACGATTCGATCTGCGCCGGCTCGACCTCGATCGCGACCGCCCGCGGTGGCAGGGCGCCGAGCCCAGCAGCGACCTCCAGCACGAGATCGATTCCGACATAGCCGGTCACCGCGTCGCCGATTGCCCGCTGGACGTCGGGCTCACTGAGCTCCGATCGATACTCCCGACGTTCCACGGTGCCCGGTGGCCGCCCGCTCACGACCGCCCCCACCAGGATCAACAGATCAGGCCGCAGATCCTCGAGCCGCTGTGCGACTGCGACGGCGCCGTAGTGGAGCTCCTCGACGAGGACTCCCGGCCCGAGATCCTCGGCCGCCAGCCGCTCGACAACACGCCGGCCCAGGTCGAGGTCGCCCTGGTAGAGCTCGCCGACCCCGCCGACCAGGATCTGCATGTGGTTCTCTAGCCATCTCTCGCGAAGCGAGAAATGGCGCTCACTCGCCGCAGGCGCACGTATTCACCTCGCGCACGACGGTCCCATGCCCGGTGTGGACGTGGGTCGTGCACGGCATGCAAGGATCGAAGCTGCGGATCGTCCGCAGCATGTCGATCGAGGTGAACTTCGACGGATCGGACGTGTCCTCGATGATCGGCGTGTTCAGCACCGCCTCCTCGTAGGGCCCGAGCTGATCCCACGGGTCGCGCGGCGAGGCGTTGATCGTCGAGGGCGTGCAGATCTGGTAGTTGACGATCTTGCCGTGATCCATGACGAGGTGGTGCGAGAGGTAGCCGCGCCCCGCGCCCCACCAGCCGACGCCGATTCGCTCGCCCTTGGGAATGTGCTTGTCGAGCTGGTCCGGAGGAACCGCGGCCACCTTCCGCTCGCCCTGCTTGAAGAGCTTGTACGCCTCGAGCAGGTTCGCGAGGCCGACGAGCTGCGAGAAGACATAGTGGTAGGCGCGGCCGCGGTTGCGCTCGAACGCGTTCCAGACCTCGGGCACGTGCCACTCGCAGTCCATTTCCGGCGTCAGGCCCTTCGGGACGTTCAGCTTCAGGCTCCGCCCGGTCGCCTGGATGAAGTCGTTTGCCGGCTGCTTCTGCGCCAGCGCGGTCAGGAAGACGCGCGCGTAGGCGCCGGCCTCGACGACGTTCCGGTCCCAGCGTGGGGCACAGGCCCATGTGTACTTGTCCTTCCAGCTCTTCTCGCTCGGCTTCGGGAGAGTCTGCTTGTTCCAAGGGTGATAGGGGCTGATCGGGTCGCCGCGAGGATCGGTCGCGTAGCGATCGCCGGCCCACTGCTCGTAGTAGGAGTGCTCGACGAACTCCTCGAAGCCGATGTTGACGTCGGTGAGCCGCGTTGTCACCAGCTCGCCGTCGATGACCACCCCCGGCGTCGACCAGCGTCGCTCGCCCCAATCGTTGCAGTCCTCGTAGCGGGAGTTGTAGGCGTAGGGATCATCCCAGAAGCCGGTGTCGATCAGGCTCATCGGTCGCGCGCCGACCTGCTTGTAGCGCTCGTCGCAGCTGTAGAAGAAGTCCGGGATCTCGTCCCAGACGGCCAGCATCCGCTTCGCGTAGTCGAAGATCCGCCCGAGCTTCGAGTGGTACTCGTTCAGCGTCTGGAGGGAGATCGTCGAAGAGACCCCGCCTGGGACGACAGTCTGCGGATGCGGGTACTTACCGGCGAGGATGACGAACATCTCGCGCGAGATGCGCGTGAACTCGAGCCCCTCGCGGTAGAGCGCGCCTGTGAGCGGGTTCAGGGCGGTCATCAGGTCGGCCATCGTCCTGAAGCCGTGGTACTCCTCGCCCTTGCAGCGCCACTCCTGCGCCCTCGGCCAGAGCTCGGGGTTGACGGCCTTGACCACGGCCTCCGAGTAGTCGGGGCCCGCGAGGAGGTAGAGGTGGAGCGGGTTGTCGTATCCCATCTCCGCGGCCTCCTGCATGTTCCGGATCACGGTCCCGAGGGGCGGCACCTCTAGCCCCATCGCCATCTCGATCGCGTACGCGGACGCGTGGGCGTGCACGCCGCCGCAGACACCGCAGGCGCGAGACGAGATGAAGATCGCGTCGCGCGGGTCGCGGCCCATCAGGATCACCTCGTAGCCCCGGAAGAGGGTGGCCTGCGAACGGGCGTCGAGGTAGCGACCGTTATCGAGGTCGGCGACGACGTTGATCGCGAGGGCGCCTGCGACACGGGTCACGGGATCCATATTCAGGTCCTTGATGTGTCCGTTCCGGGCGGAGAGGTGCTTGATCTGCTCCTCGCGCTGTTCATCGGTCATCGCGACCTCGGGCCGCGTCACGGTGACGGAGTACGGATCCGGGATCCCGCCGATCAGACGCGCGGCGCCGCTCTCGTCGAACTCGACAGGGAGGTTCTTGAAGCACATCTTAGGAGTCCTCTCGTTTGCCCTTGCCCCACTCTTCGCCGGCGTTCTTGCCGGTGTCGCCGCGTCGCCGCAGCGCGTCATACACCTTGTGCCCGGCCTCCCGCACCCGTCCGGGCTCGGACCGCTCGGCCGACCAGCCGCTCGGTACCTCGCCCTCGACGTCCCAGCGCACCTCGCGATTCAGGTGGTCGTTCGTATACATCCGCAGGGGCTTGATGATCCGGCCGACGGCCATCGAGGTGAGCGTCGAGACCTTCGATCCGGGCGGCGCCTTGTAGAACGGGGTGAACTTGTCCGGGAAGCCAGGCATCGTGCAGCCGATGCAGGCGCCACCGGAGTTCATGCAACCGCCCGCGTGATTGATCGCGCCGCGCGAGGTGATATTGCAGTTGACGACCGGGCCCCAGCAGCCGATCTCGACGAGACACTCCTTGTCCCCGAACTCGTCCGCGAAGGTGCCCTCTTCGTAGTAGGCGCCCCGCACGCAATGGCGATGGACGGTCTCCCCGAAGAGCCAGGCGGGCCGGCCGAGCTCGTCGAACTCCGGCAGCGGGCCGAAGCCCTGCAGGAAGTAGAGGATGGCCGCGACCGTCTCCGTGAAGTTGTCCCCGACCGGCGCGCAACCGGGAATGTTGACGACGGGCACGCCGAGGGCGCTGCGGTAGTCCTTGCCGAGGAAGTCCATCATGCTCATCGCGCCCGTTGGGTTGCCGTGCGCGGCCGGAACACCGCCCCAGGTCGCGCACGTGCCGATGGCGATCGACGCAGCGGCGCCCGGCGCGAGCCGCGCGATCCACTCGTCGGTGGAGACGGTTCGCAACTCGCCGTTTGGGCCCCAGGGCTCCTCACCTTGGCCTGACCAGTAGCCGCCGGCCGCGTGCGCCGTCGTCTCGTCGCTGATCGAGCCCTCGAGGATGATCACGTATGGCGAGTCGAGCTCGCCCTTTAGCGCATCCTCGTGTGCACGAAGGTAGGCCGGCCCGGATTCGATGTTGACGACTGGATGGTGGAGGATCACCCGCGGAAGGCCGGGATGGGCGCCGAGCAGGAGGCTCTCGACGCTCGGAGCCTGCGCCCCGGTGACCGAGACGGTGCAGCCGTCGCAGCTCATACCTGCGAACCAGAACGCATGCACCTTCTCCAGGGGCCCGAGCCGGCTCTGCGGCCCGGCGTAGGCGTGCGGCTCTAGGTAGTCCTCCATTGTCGCCCGCGCCGGCATCCCGAAGTCCCCGTTTGCCGCGTGATCGTGATAGACGTCGACCGGCCCGAGCAGGTCGAGGAGCCGCTCGGCCGGGGTCTTCGTCTTCTCTCTCGTGGCCACCAGGATCCCTTCGCTCGCGAAGCGGAACTTCCGGTAGATGTCTCCGGCATACTGCGGGCGCTAACCCTTCACGTCAAACGAGAGGTGGTTGAAGGTGGCGAAGACGTTCGAGTGCAGCCACGGCGGCGTCGTTTGCGGGGCGAAGATCGAGGGCGAGACCGAGGAGGAGGTACTGGCGAAAGCGATCGAGCATGCAAAGAAGGTGCACGGCGTCGACCTCACCCAGTCTCAGACTCTCGCTCGGTACGCCCAGAGCCTGATCCACGAGAAGCGTTAAGCCTGGCTACGCCGCCTCGCCACCTGCGACGATCGCGCCGTAGAGGACGTGATCCCCGGCAATGGCGAGCCGCGAGGTGATCGAACGTCCTTGCGGTTGATCCGGCGCGAGGAGAGGCGCGACAGCCATCTCGAACACCGCCCAGATAGCGATCCCGTAGACCGGGCCGGCCCAACGGCTCTTGCTGCTCGGCCGGACGAGAGCGCCGTACGTCGCGCCCGCGGCCGCGCCAAACAGCCAGTGTGCGAGCTCGACCGTCTCCTCCCGCCGGGTCGGCAGGATCCGTTCCGGGGGCGGACGCCCGACGAGACCCAGCGCCGTCGTCATTCGTCGCATGCCTGTCATCGCCATCGCGGCAACGACGCCGCGCGCCGCGTCGCGTGAGATGCCGGATCGAGTCATCGTGCGTTAGGCTATCCCCGGTAGATGCGGAACGCATGCAGAGGCTTGGGAGGCTCGACGTGGTAGCCGTCTCGACGACAGCGTGGTGGGTGATCGGCTCCGTGCTCGGAGCCGTGGTGATAGCGCTCGTCGCCGCGCTCCTGATCGCGATCATCCTGCTCTCCCGCCGGATCGTGGGCCAGGCCGGCGCGATCGTGGAGGCCCTTGACGGCGCTCAGGCCAACACAGCCGCTCTCTACGATGTCGCAGGCACCAACCACGCGCTCGTCCGGATCGTCCGCGACCTGCGCTCAGTTCGCGAGGAGCTGTCGGCATGAGACGTCCTGTGTCAACCCTGGGCTGCGAGGAGGCGGTTGGGGTTGCCGTGGCGTTGGGGGTCGTAGGTGTCTCGGTTCTGCCAGAGGCGCCAGATGATGCGGAGCCAGGCGCGGCCGAGGATGCGGATCGCGTGGGGGTGGTCGTGGCCTCTGGCTCGGGCGCGGCGGTGGTAGATGTCGTTGGCCCAGGGGTTGTGGTGGCGGCTTGCGTCGGCGAGGACGCTGACGGCGTCACGGAGGTTCTTGTTGCAGGCCCAGCGGAAGCAGGCGACCTTTTTCTTTCCGGATTGGACGGTGACGGGGGCTTGGCCGGCGATCGCTTCGAGCGAGGCGCTGGTGGGGTGGCGGTCTCTGTTGTCGCCGATCTCGGCCAGGAGTTCGGCGGCGGTGACGACCGACTTGGGGTGGCGGAAGAGCGAGAGGAAGATCTGTCCGTCGCCGTGGCTGCGGAGCGCGCCGGCGATCTGGCTGGTGAGCAGCTTGATCTGCTCGACCAGCGGCTTGAGGACGGCGACGAGCGCGAGCACGATGGCGCGGCGGGCTTCTTGCTCGGTCTCGCCGGCGCGGCCCTCCGGGGCGGAGCGGAGCCGGGCGAGCAGCTCGGCGGGGGTCCTGCGGCCGCAGTAGCGGTTGCGAGCGAGGAAGCCGGTGAGGCGTCGCTCGCCGAGACCGCGGGCGTCGGCAGGGCTGGGGTAGCGCTCGAGGAAGGCGAGCGCGATCGGCGAGTCGACGTCGGCGAAGATCTGCTTGGCGCCGGGCCAGAAGGCATCGAGCTGCGCCCTGAGTTGGTTGGCGAGCGCGACCTTCTGCTCGACCAGGTCCTCGCGGGTACGGGTCAGCGCCCGCAGCGCCTTCGTCTCGTCGCTGTCGGGCTCGAGCAGCCTGAGGCGGTGCATGTCGGTGCGCGCCAGCTCGGCGAGCAGGTAGGCGTCGAAGCCGTCCGACTTGCCGCCGCCGGTCCGGTAGCGCTCACGCGCGGCGGCGAGCTGGTTGGGGTGGACGGCGACGACGGCGATGCCGGCGTCGAGCAGCCGGTCGACGACGATCCCGTTCGGCTGCTCGATCGCGACCCGGGCCACGCCCAGCTCGAGCAGTCTCCGGACGAGCGCCTCGATCCCGTCCTCGCTGTGGCTGATCCGCTGCTGCTCCAGCTCGCCGCCCTCGCCATCGACGATGACCAGCCGGTGCTCCTCGCTGGCCAGGTCGATCCCTGCCGTACGCTCGTGCATGCGTCCTCCTTCGCTTCGGGTGTTGGATGCGGGCCAACCGGCGAGGTACCGTGGCGGATGCTCATAGGCGGGCCCTCGGCGGGGCGACGCCCTGTCGCCGCTCCGGGTGCCTCACACCG
Source organism: Candidatus Gaiellasilicea maunaloa (assembly GCA_024330215.1). Classification (GTDB taxonomy): domain Bacteria; phylum Actinomycetota; class Thermoleophilia; order Gaiellales; family Gaiellaceae; genus Gaiellasilicea; species Gaiellasilicea maunaloa. The sequence continues at coordinate 15,582 of JANDLU010000031.1, read as the reverse complement.
CCGGGAGGCGCAAGTCTCATGCGGGCCGTCTGAGCGGCAAGCGACGAGGGCGCTCTCCCGGCGGCGGTCAGCCACGAGCCGACGCTACGAGCCGCGCCGGTCGACACCCGCGATCACTGCGTGCGGGCGGACTCTCAGATTTCAAAGAACAGACAGAACCAAAAGCAAGGTTGACCAATGAGCACGACGGTGGTGGTTCTCGCCTGGATCGGGCTCGCCCTCGGCCTCGTGGTCGCGCTCCTCGTCGTGTGGCTCTTCGACCGCGTCGTCCGGCCGGCGCTCGAGATCGAGCGCTACACTCGCGCCATCCTCGACGCCGGACTCGGGATCACCCGCAACCTCGACGGGGTAGACGAGGCAGTGCACACCCGCGACCTCGCGACGGCGGTGCCGGGGCTGGCGGTCGCCTATCTCCAGAAACTCGGCAAGGCATGAGGTTGCTCGCTCTCAGCAACGGGGTCGAGCTCGCCTGGAGCCTGGGCCTCGTGGTCGGTCTGGTCATCGCCGTCGTCGTCTGGACACTCCTCGAGGTGCTGCGCCGCACGGTGCGCGCCGTGGACGAGGGCGCGACGGCGATCTGGACGGCCGGCAAGCTCGTCGCCCAGAACACGCAAACCACTCACCTCTTGCAGACGACCAAGGCTCGCGGCGGCGATCTGCTCGCCGAGCTCGGCGAGCACGCCCGCCTCGCCGAAAGGAGCGAACGTTGAAGACAGCGCTGATCATCGCCACGCTGGTCGAGCTGGTCCTGCTGGTCGTCGTCCTCGCCCTCTACCTGGTCACCATCGCAGCGACGTTGCGCAAGATCTCGAAAACGCTCGGGCTCGTCACATTCGGAGTGCGCGCGATCGAGAAGCAGACCCGGCCGATCGGGCCTGTGCTCGGCGAGATCAACGGGGCGCTCGAACAAGTCGCCGGAGCGCTCGAGGGCGTTGTCGGAGCAAAGAGCGCCCAGCCGGCCCCACCGGAGACCCCGATGGAGCCGATGACGGGGCCGAAAGCCCAAACTCCCTAGCATGTGCCTCGGGATTCCCGGCCAGATCGTCGACGTCGTCGATCCCAAGCACCATATCGCGAAGGTCGAGGTGTCGGGCGTCCGGCGGAACGTCAACGTCGCCCTGCTGGCCAATGGCCCAGACGCGGTCGGAATCGGCGACTGGGTCCTGATTCACGTCGGCTTTGCGATGTCGAAGATCGACGAGGCGGAGGCGCAGGCGACGCGGGAGTTCCTCGAACAGCTCGGCGCCGCTTACGAGGAGGAGCTGAGAGAGCTGCACGCGAGCTCGATCGAATGACGCCAAACGCTTCGCGTTTGGTGAGGAAGATCGAGGAGCGCGAACAGGTGCTCAGCGCGTTTCTCGAGCTGGAGCAGGAGCGGCTTGCGCTCGCGTGTCACGCGCTGGCGCGGGCGTTCTCGGCGGGCGGCACCCTGGTCGCGTGCGGGACCGGTGCCGCAGCGACCGACGCAGCCCACGTCGCCGTCGAGTTCATGCACCCCGTGATCGTGGGCAAGCGAGCACTTCCCGCCGTGGCGGCCCCGGAGCTGGCGCGCCCGAACGACATCGCGCTCGGCCTCGTCCACGGCGGCCGCGACCTCGAGGTAGAGGAGCTGTTGGCGCGCCCGGGCCTGCTCACGATCGCCTTCACCGGCCCCGAGCCGATCGACGCCGACTTCTCGTTCTCCGTCGCCAGCGACGACCGCGCGATCGTCCAAGAGGTGCAGGAGACCGCCTACCACGTGCTCTGGGAGCTCGTTCACGTCTTCTTCGAGCACCCTGGCCTGCTCGCCGATGCCTGCATCACGTGCGGGGACGTCGCCGTCGAGGCGCGCATCGTCGCGATCTCGAATCAGACCGCGACGATCGAGCGTGACGGCGCCCGAGAACAGGTCGCGATCGAGCTCGTCGAAGGGGTGACGGTCGGCGACACGATCCTCTGCCACGCCGGGGTCGCACTGGAGCGGGTCGATTGACCGAGTTCCTCTATCCCTTTCTCGAGGGCAGCGAGACCGATCTCCCGACCGTCCTCGCCGACGTGCGAGCCTCGACGCTGCAAAAGGGCGCCGACACGATCGCCCTGCGGCTCAGGATCGACCTCGAGGCCGTGGTCGCCTGCGGAGAGGCGATCCGCGCCGCGCTCGAGCGCGGCGGACGGCTGCTCACCTTCGGGAACGGCGGCTCGTCGACCGACGCCCAGGATCTCGCCCACGACTGCCGCGCGCTCGGCTGGCCGGCGCTCGCGCTCGTCGACGACGTCGCGACAATCACCGCGGTCGGGAACGATGTCGGCTTCGAGAACGTCTTCGCACGCCAGCTGATCGCGCTCGCCCGAGGGAACGACGCGGCACTCGCGATCTCGACGAGCGGCTCCTCCCGGAACATCCTTGCCGGCCTCGAGGAGGCCCAGCGGCAGCTTCTCCTCACCTGCGCGATCACGGGCGGCGACGGTGGGCGCCTTCGCGAGCTGGAGCTCGACCATCTGCTCGTCGCGGACGGCGACTACGTCCCACGCGTGCAGGAGGCGCACGCCACCGTCTACCACTTGCTGCTCGAGGTCGTGGGAGCGAAGGCGTGAGGCTCCTCACGTTCCTGGGGCGTCGCTCGGGGTGCGTAGGCCGGCGGCACAGTACGGAGGTACGGGCTGCCGGCTGGAGCGCCGCGAGCGACGTCAGCTCCTCGCGGAGCCCGACTCTGCCGGGCGGGAGCGAAAGGCGGCCAGGGACGTGAGGTACGTCGACGAGTATCGGTCGCCCGATCTGGCACTGCGCCTCGCGGAGCAGATCGCCGGGCTCGTCGAGCCGGACAGGCAGTACAAGCTGATGGAGGTCTGCGGCGGCCATACGCACACGATCTACAAGCACGGGGTCGAGAACCTGCTCCCGCCCGCGGTCGACCTGATCCACGGTCCCGGCTGCCCGGTCTGCGTGATCCCGATGGGACGCGTGGACGACGCGATTGCGCTCGCCGAGCGGCCAAACGTGATCTTCACGACCTTCGGGGACATGATGCGGGTTCCCGGGGGCAACGGCTCGCTGCTGGAGGCGAAGGCCCGTGGCGCCGACGTGCGTATGGTCTACTCGCCGCTCGACGCACTTCGAATCGCACGCGAGCACCCGGACCGCGAAGTCGTCTTCTTCGCGATCGGCTTCGAGACGACGACGCCGTCCACGGCCTTGACCCTGCTTCGCGCGCGGGCCGAGGGGATCCGCAACTTCTTCGTCTTCGCGAACCACGTCACGATCATCCCGGCGATCCGCGCGATCCTTGCTTCGCCTGACCTCCGTCTCGACGGCTTCATCGGCCCCGGCCACGTCTCGACCGTGATCGGGACGGTGCCGTACCGGTTCATCGCCCGAGACCACGGCAAGCCGCTCGTCGTCGCCGGCTTCGAGCCGCTCGACGTGCTCCAGGCGGCGTACATGGTCATGGTGCAGCTCGCAGAAGGGCGTTCCGAGATCGAGAACCAGTACTCACGTGTCGTTCGAGAGAGCGGGAACGCGCGGGCGCTCGAGGCGATCGCCGAGACCATGGAGCTCCGGACGACCTTCGAATGGCGCGGCCTCGGCTTCATCTCGCAGAGCGCCCTGAAGCTGCGGGACGACTTCGCCGACTGGGACGCCGAGCTGCTCTACGACGTTCCCGGGGTGCGCGTCGCCGACCCGAAGGCCTGTCAGTGCGGCGAGGTTCTCAAGGGCGTGATCAAGCCGTGGGAGTGCAAGGTCTTCGGCACTGCTTGCACGCCGGAGAAGCCGATCGGCACCTGCATGGTCTCGAGCGAGGGCGCCTGCGCCGCCTACTACAACTACGGCCGCTTCTCGCGCCGTCTCGAGCCGCTGACGACATGAACGGCCGCGAGCAAGAGGTGCTCGAGACGATCGAGCGGCGGCGACGGAGGAAGCCGAGGCTCACGGACGCGCTGATCACGCTCGCACACGGCGCGGGCGGCAAATCGAGCCACGTGCTCGTCGAGGCGCTCTTCCTCGAGGAGCTCGGCAACCCGCTGCTCGCTCCGCTCGCCGACGCGGCGGTCTTCACTGAGAACGGCATCCGGTTTGCGCTGACGACCGACTCCTACGTCGTCAAGCCGCTCTTCTTCCCCGGAGGCGACATCGGCGAGCTCGCGGTGAACGGCACCGTCAACGACCTCGCCATGTTGGGCGCCCGCCCACTGCACCTGACCGCAGGCTTCATCATCGAGGAGGGCTTCCCGACGGCCGAGCTCCGGAGGATCGCCGCGTCGATGGGAGCTGCCGCCCGGGCCGCCGGAGTCGCGATCGTCGCGGGTGACACGAAGGTCGTCGAACGCGACAAGGGCGACGGCGTCTACATCAACACCGCCGGCGTCGGAGCGCTCGAGCGGGAACTGGAGCTCTCACCCTCACTCGTCAGGCCCGGCGACAAGATCCTCGTCTCGGGCACGCTCGGCGATCATGGGATGGCGGTGATGGTGGCCCGCGGCAACCTCGAGCTCGAGGTCGACCTCGAGAGCGACACCGCCGCCCTCGCCGAGCTCGTCGGCGGACTGCTCGACGCAACCGACGGCGTGCGCTGCCTTCGCGACCTGACGCGAGGCGGGCTGGCGACGGTGCTGAACGAGATCGCCCTCACCGCGGACGTCGGCATCGTGATCGACGAGTCCTGCCTGCCGATTCGCCCCGAGGTCAACGGCGCTTGCGAGATCCTCGGCATCGATCCGCTCTACGTCGCGAACGAGGGGAAGCTGATGGCGGTCGTGGCGCCCGAGGCAGCCGCCGCCGCCTTCGCCGCGCTGGCGTCGCACAAGCTCGGGATCGACGCCGAGGTCGTCGGTCACGTCAGGGAGGAGCAGCCGGGGCTCGTCGTCCTCGAGACCGCGTTCGGCGGGAGGCGGGTCGTCGACATGCTCGTCGGCGACCCGCTGCCTCGGATCTGCTAACGCGCGAGCGGCACCGGCGACGGTGGGACGCCGGACCGCCCGATTGGTCGAGCGTCCCAGCTACGGGATCGTGCGTGCGAACGTGATGCGGCTCGGACGCGAGGATCCTGATCCGGCCAGGGATCGAGGCGGCAGCCGAACCGGATCAGATGGGCGCGTAGGGGCGTTGCCGAGAAGCCGCCACCTCACGCGGCTCTACCGCTACGTTCGACTCGATGGAGGTCATCTCCTCACCCGCGCTTGCAGTCGAGCGGCTCACGAAGAGCTACGGCGACGGAACCCTCGCTCTCGACGAGCTGAGCCTTGTCGTCCCGGCTGGATCGTTCTTTGGGCTGCTTGGCCCGAACGGCGCGGGGAAGACGACGCTGATCGGCTCGCTCAGCGGCCTTGTCCGCGCACCCGCTGGACACATCTCGGTCTTCGGTCATGACCCAGTCAGTGACCCCGCTGCTCGCTTGCTCGTCGGACTTGCCCCGCAGGAGATCCATCTCGACCGTTTCCTCTCGGCCCGAGATCTGCTCGCCTATCACGGGCGCTACTTCGGCATGAGGCGCGCCGAGGCCGAGGCACGCGCCGACGAGTTGCTCGACATCTTCGACCTTGGCGGGAAAGCGCAGTCGAAGCCGCAGCGCCTCTCGGGCGGGATGCGCAGACGGCTCCTGATCGCCCGCGCGCTCGTCCATCGCCCGCGCCTCCTCGTCCTCGACGAGCCCACCGCCGGGGTCGATCTCGAGCTGCGCCACGAGCTGTGGCGCTACCTGCAACGCCTCCAGGGCGAGGAGGGTGTGACCGTGCTATTGACGACGCACTACATCGAGGAGGCGGAAGCGCTCTGCGAGGTTGTCGCCCTGATTCGCGGCGGCCGGATCATCGACGAGGGAGCACCGGTCGAGCTTGTCAGCCGCTACGGCGGCGGGACGTTGGAGGATGCCTACCAGGCGGCGATGCGCGGATGAGTGAGCTGCAGCGTCTCCAGTTGCGTGGCACTGCGGCGCTCGCCGGGCGCGAGGTGCGCCGTGTCTTCGCGCTCTGGACGCAGACGATCCTGCCTCCGTTCGTCACCGCGCTACTCTTCCTCGCCGTCTTCGGCGGCGCGCTCGGGTCCAGGATTCGCGAGCTCGAGGGGCTCGACTACGCGAGCTTCCTCGTCCCGGGACTGCTTGTGATGACCGTGGTCGGGCAGGCGTTCGGAAACAGCTCGACGAGCCTCTTCCAGGCAAAGAACGAGGGCTACATCGAAGACCTGCTGACGAGCCCGCTCGCCCCCTGGCAGTTGGCGCTCGGCTACCTTGCAGGGGGATTCGTCCGTGGCCTCGTTGCCGCGGCGGCAGTCGCCGCGGTCGCGCTGCCGGTTGCCTGGGAGGGCGGCGGCAATGTCGGCCTCGCCGTTCTGGCGCTCGTCATCTGCGCGCTCGGCTTCGCTGCGCTCGGCCTGATCACCGGCGTCTGGTCGGAGAGCTTCGATCAGCACTCCTTCGTCGCGAGCATCGTGATCACCCCGCTCGCGCTTCTCGGCGGCGTCTTCTACTCAGCCGACGCGCTCGACGAGCCCTGGGCGACCCTGACCCGGATCGACCCGCTCTACTACCTCGTCGATGCCACCCGCGGCGGCCTGACCGGTTTCCACGAGTCACCGATCTGGATCTCGCTGCTCGTCGCCGCCGGAATCGCCGTTGCGGCCTTCGCGGCAGCAACGGCATTGGTCAGGAGTGGTTGGAGGTTGAAGCCGTAGGCTCTGCCGGAGCTTCCCCGTGCTCCATTCAAACCGTGCTCCATTCAAACCGTGGTTAGAATGACGGCGTGGCAGCTGGTGACACCTGCGAGCTCCTCTGCCTCGATCTCGATGTCGCGGAGCGTGTGCGCCACGGACTCCCCGATCCGGCTGCACTCGCGGAGACGGTCGAGCGGGCTCGCGCTCTCGCCGATCCGACGCGGCTGAGCGTCCTCCTGGCGCTCCGAGCCGGAGAGGAGCTGTGCGGCTGCGACCTCGCCTGGATCCTCGGCCGCTCGCAGGCACTGATGTCTCACCACCTCCGGACGCTGCGTGAAGCTGGACTCGTTACTTCCCGACGGGAAGCGCGGATGGTCTTCTACTCGCTGACCGCCGAGGCGACCGCGCTTCTCGAAGCAGTCGTCGGTTCCGAGGTGTCCGCGCGAGATGCCCTATGAGCACCGTCCGTGAGTTGCCGCTCGGTCAAGTTCAGCAGCAGGTTCGCTCGTCCGAGTGGCTTCGAGCGGCCGAGCGGGCGCGCCAGCTCTCCTGGTTAAGCCTCTTCTGGATGGGCACGGAAGGAACGCTCGGGGTTGTCACGGGCGTGCTCGCCGGGTCGATCGCGCTGACGGCGTTCGGGATCCAATCCTTCATCGAAGGGCTTGCGAGTCTCGTGATCGTCTGGCTTTTCAGCGGCGCCCGCCTCACCTCGAACAGGGCCGAGGGACGGGCGCAGAAGTTCGTCGCGATCCAGTTCTTCTTGCTTGTCCCCTTCGTCGGTTACGAGGCGATCGGCAAGCTGGTCACCGGCGAGCGCGCGGACACGAGCTGGCTCGGGATCGGGCTGGTCGCGTCTTCCTTGATTGGGATGCCGCTGCTCGGTGTCGCCAAGCGGCGCCTCGCTGACAGGCTCGGCTCGGTCGCCACCCGCGGCGAAGGGACCCAGAATTTGCTCTGCGCCTACCTCGCGGGCGCCGTCCTCCTGGGCCTGCTCGGGAACACTTTGCTCGGCTGGTGGTGGCTCGATCCGATCGCCGCTCTCGTGATCGCTGCGGTCTCGATCCGTGAAGGTCGTGAGAGCTGGCGGGGCGAGGGCTGCGCATGCGCCGGTTGCTAACGGCCGGCGACGCCCTTGTTGTCGGCCGCGATCGGCTCGAGCGGATGGCGAGCTAGTGGGAACGGGTCACGAGCATGGAGCGAAGAGCAGGAGCGCCCGGGCGCTCCTGCTCACACTCGGCCTGACCGCCACCTACACGGTTGCCGAGGTGATCGGTGGCCTGCTGACCGGCAGCCTGGCTCTTCTCGCCGACGCAGGGCACATGCTCTCGGACACTGGTTCCCTCGCGGTCGCGCTCGGAGCGATCTGGCTCGCCAAACGCCCGGCAACCCCGGCGAGGAGCTTCGGCTTCAAGCGAGCAGAAATCCTCGCAGCCGTCTTCAATGGCGTCACGCTCGTCGCGATCTCGATCTGGATTTTCATCGAGGCGGCTCAACGCCTCTCGGATCCCCCGGTCGTGCTGGGCGGCTGGATGCTCGGTATCGCGATCGGCGGGCTCCTGATCAACCTGGCGGGAGCTTTGATCCTTGCCCGCGGAGACCGCGGAAGCCTCAACGTGCAGGCCGCGCTTCGGCACGTCGTCGCCGACGTGCTCGGTTCCCTGGGTGTGATCGCCGCGGCGATCGTGATCCTGCTCACTGGCTGGGTCTACGCGGACCCGCTGATCAGCGTTCTGATCGGAATCCTCGTCGCCGCGAGCTCCTGGGGTGTGCTCAGGGAGTCTGTCTCGATCCTTCTGGAAGCGACCCCGAAGGGCATCGACGCCGAGCAGGTGCAGGCGAAGATCGAGTCCGTTGCCGGTGTCTCGAACGTGCATGACCTCCACATCTGGACGATCACATCCGGCTTCCCGGCCCTGGCTGCGCACGTCCTCGTCGAGCGCGGAGAGGACTGCCATGCGAAGCGACGCGAGTTGGAGCGGCTACTCGAAAACGTCTATGAGATCGACCACACGACCCTGCAGGTCGATCACGTCAACCAGGAGCTTCTCCAGATCGACGCGTAGCCACAGGACGCCCGGCGGCTCGCTGATCGCGATGCCCGGCATCTCGCCTGCGGAAGCGCATGCCTCTGCTCGTCTTCCTCTTGCGGCGCTGCTTGTCCTGATGCTCGTCGGACTCGCCTGCTCCGGCCTGACCGACAATCCGATGCAGGCGATCGAGCGGGTCTTGACAGCGATCGCGCAGCTTCCGACGGTCGCCGTCGCATGGACGTTCATGTTCGCGACGCTCGTGCTTGCGAATGCCTGCGGCTGCAGCCGCAGGCAGCCGGGAGCGGGCGGGCATCGCCAGCGGTGTTGCAGCGCTTCCTCTTCCGAGTTCGTAGGCAGACGGCCGCTAGGTCGGCCGACCCTCGCCGTCGATCGGCATCCTCGGCGGCACAGCTGCGGCTTCCTCTGGGGGAACCTCCGCGATTGCGGCAGCTCGCTCGGCGCGACTCGTCGGCGCGAGGTCTTGCTCGCGTGGGTCAAGTCTCCGCCCCTCGCCTTCGCCGGCCTCGCGATCGTCGTCACCGGGATGGTCGCGGTGATGAGACGCGGGTCGCGGCTCGAGCGCTCCCCCATCCGAGCGCCGCAATCGGCGTGGCAGCTCTCTCGGCGATCACTGCCGGGATCTCGCTGTATGCCGCCGCCCGAGAAGCCGAGAACCTGGGCGCTGCGTGGCTCGTCCCGACGCTTCGAACGGCAGGGCGTCCTCGCCCCGCTCTCCCGCTCCTCCTGGCGGGCCGCCTGCGCCGGCCGCGGCGGGCGACCGGGCTCGTGGTCTTCTGTGGCCTCGCGGGGGTCGGGTCGCGATCCGACGACCGCGATCGACCCCCGTCGACGTCACCCTCCTCCTACTTGAGCCAAGCGTTGACCTTGCCCGGATTCGCCCTGACCCACTGCTCCGCAGCCTTCTCCGGCTTCAGCTTCTTGCCGGAGATGAGATTGGCGACGAAGTTCTGGTCGGCGGCCGTCCACTTCCAGGCCCTGACGAACTTGAGGGCCGGCGAGCCGCCCGTCGCGAACTTCTTCGAGACGAGCTTGTCGAGGCCGTAGGACGGATACTCGCACGCGTAGCGCTTCGGATCCCCGCCCTGCTTCTCGTCGTCCTGGCAGCCCTTGAAGCGCGCGGGCAGCTTGACCCGAACGAGGTCGTATTGCGCGTTCAGGTACTGCGGGTCGTACCAGTAGAAGAGGATCGGCTTCTTCTGCTTGTACAGCTGGCTCCAGCGCGCCACCTGCGCAGGCTCGGCGCCCGCGACCACGTGCTTCAAGTTGAGCCCGAGCCCCTTGATCAGCGCCCGGTCTTTTTGCACGTAGAACGACCGTTCGCGACTCAACGCGCCCAGTCCATCGGCTCCGGACGCCGGAAGTCCGACTGCACCTCGACGGCGAGCCCGCCCCGGGCGAGCGAGCGACGAACGGCATCGAAGACCTCCACCACATGCGCAGCGTGCTCTCCGCTCGAGCGGTGCGGGCGGCCCTCGTCCACGGCGTGCGCGAGATCGACGAGCGCGCGCCCCCAGTCGACCCCGTGGAATGGCCGGCGCACCGGCGCGACCTTCGCGTACTCCCCGCCGCGCACCTGCTGCTCGATAAGCGAGTCGGCCTCGGCCCAGGTCGGTAGGTAGAGCGAGCCTGCGTCCCCGTGGAGCTCGAGCCCGCGCTGCTTGCACGGGCCGACGTAGAAGCTCGCGGTGAGGCGGACGAGCACGCCCTCGGCGAGCTCGACGCTCGCGACGACGAAGTCGGGTGACTCGGGCACAAAGGACGTGCCGTCGAGCAGCCTCCGCTCGGGCTCGAGCGTCTTCGCAAACGCCTGCACGCGCCGCACTGGGCCGAGCATCGCAGTCACGATCGTCAGCGGGTAGACACCGACGTCGACGAGCGGGCCGACCGCGTAGAGGCTGCGCGAATCCGGGTGCCAGGCTTCGAGCCGACCCCAATTCGCCTCAGCGTAGACCGCTCGAACCGTGCCGATCGCGCCCTCCCGGACGAGCTTCCACGCCGTCTGCTGTGCCTCGCCCAGAAGCGTCGTCGGCGCACTGCTCAACCTGACGCCGTTCCGCCTCGCCCGCTCGACGAGAGCGCGTGCGTCGTCATGGGTCAGCGCAAGCGGCTTCTCGCTGTGCACGTGCTTCTGCGCGTCGAGGGACGCCTCGCTGACGTCGAAGTGAGCCTGCGGCGAGGTGAGGTTGACCACGGTGTCGACGGCCTCGTCCGCGAGCAGCGCCTCGAGAGTCGGATACTCCACCCCGCCTTGCGCGGCGACGAGCGCGGCTGCCCGGCCGGGAACGGGGTCGGTCGCGCCTGCGAGCTCGAGCTCCGGGGCGTTCACGATCGCGGCGGCATAGCGGTCGGCGATGTTTCCCGCCCCGGCCAGCGCGACCCTCATCGCAGCCACCCCTCGAGCTGCGTCCGCATCGCGCGGGTCTCGTGGCTCGGGTCGTGGTGCTCCGGCTCGTGCTCGACCGTCAGCGAGCCCGAGTAACCGATCCGTTGCAGCGCGCGGACACAGGCCTCGACGTCGACGATCCCCTTGCCCCAGGCGCAGGTCTCGTGCGGCTCGCCCTCGTGCAGGACGTCCTTGAGGTGGACGTGGCGAACGTGCACGCCGAGCTCCTCGATCGCGCGGGCGGGGTCGTAGCCCTGCGTCGCCCACCAGCCCGTGTCGACGGTCGCGGCCATCGTGCCCGCTCCAGCCTCGATCTTGGCCAGCACCTCCGACGGCGTCCGCTCCGGGTGATTCTCGATCGCGAGTGTGACGCTGTGCTCACGGAGGACGGGCGCCAGCTCGGCCGGTTCGCCGGACAAGCCGCCGCCGATCGTCTTCGTCCCGACGGCTTGCGCGAGCTCGCAGGAACGCACGATGTTCGATTTGTCGACCCACACAGCGTACGTGGCGACCTCGAGTCCGCGTCGCTCGAGCGCGTCGCGTACGACCGCGACGTGCTCGTCGGTTGCCCACTCGGGATTCAGATGCGCGCCCCAGAGGTCGATCGCGTCGAAGCCGAGCGCTCGGATGTCGCGGAGCAGCGCGTCGAAGCGCTCGCCGTACGTCTCGAGCGGGGCGAACGCCTCGTTCGTGGTCCGGTCGCCGTGGCCCCAGCCGCGCATCGCAAAGCCGGTCTCGCGGGCGACGTAATTCGCGGTCATGAAGACGATCACAACGCGAGCACCTGACCTGCGTCGCGGAGATCGTCCTGGAGCCGCGGAACGTCGACGTCCTGGACGGCGACACCGCGGCGGGCGGCCTGGGCGGCCGCGGCGCCGGCGGCGTGACCGAGCAGCATCAGCGTCGGCTCCATCCGGACGGAGGCGAAGGCGACGTGGGAGGCGGAGAGGCAGAGCGGCACGAGCAGGTTCTCGGCGTCCTCGCGGCTCGGGGTCAGAGCCCGATACGGAATCGGATACGGCGGCACCGCGACCGAGAGGTAGCCCTCGTTGAAGACCGCCGGCGTGCGGGCGTACTCGGGGAGATACCGCCAGGTGCGCTCGATCTCACGGACGTCGATGTTGTAGGAGCCGAGCGCGACGACGTCGTCCTGCGCCGCCGGCTCGAGGACGTCTCGTTCCTGTAAGACGACCTCGCCGAGCAGGCGGCGGCCGTCGCGCACGTAGAGCTGGTGCGGCCAGCCGGCCGTATCCCGGAACTCGTCGGCGCATGGCCCCCAGCGGGCGACCTCGGCGCGGATCCGAGTGGGCACGGACTCGTCGTTGGCGAGGAAGTAAAGGAGCGACTGAGCATGGGCGAGATGCTGCTCGCGGATCCGCCGTCGCTCCTCCTCGTCGCCTTCGGGATAGCCACGGTTCGAGCCATCGAGCACGTTGAGGGAGAACGGCCCGATCGAGTTGACGTCGCACTTGCCCTTCGGGAGCAGGTCGGGCACGAGGCCGAGCAGATCGCGAGCCTCGACGCCGGCGACCCTGAGGTAGCGGCAGAGGAGCTCGAAGCGGCCGGGGTCGTAGCCGGCCGGCTCCTCGAGCGGCAGGCGATTGTCCTCGCGGTCGGTGAGGCAGACGCGATAGCCATACGCCTGCAGGCCGCCGTCGCCCTCCCCGAGGCGCTCGCTCGGCCAGCCGCTCTCGTCCACCTCGGGCTCCCGGATTCCCGGCAACAGCGAGCCGTCCGCAGCAAAGGGGTCGAGCAGAACGGAGAAGTTGTGCCGCCCCGGTCGGTAGGCAGGCTGGCGGCCGGCCCAGCGCTCGCCGTGGAGCTCGCACGACTCCCGGCCGACCGCGTACGGAATGCCGAGCTCGGCGAGCAGATCGCCCTCGTAGCTCGCGTCGACGAAGACGGCCGCATCCGGACGCTCGGGCTCGCCTAGCCGAACCTCGACGCCCACGAGCATCTCCTCGAGGATCTGCTCGGCGACATGCGGCTCCGGTCCCTTGACCGACCAAAGGGGCGCGTCGTAGTGCTCTGCGACAGCCTCATAGAAGCGCCGGGCGAGCCCGCCGAGGACGCGCGCGTCGCCGACGTCCGTCCACGAGAGGCCGCCCGAGACCATTCCGCCCACATGTTGGTCGGGACCGTAGAGAACGACCTGGGCGCCTGCCTCGCGCGCCGCGACGGCAGCCATCACGCCCGTTGCCGTGGCGCCGAAGACCGCGACATCCGTCACACAAACGGTTCCAGCAAGGCGAGCGCGGTCGGCGAATGGACGCCGAGCTCGAGCGCGGCAACGAGGCCCCGCACGTCGCCGGGCGGCTCGATGGGCGCGGGCTTCGCCGCGAGATCGCGGATCGCCTCGACGACCTCGGCGCCGTACTCGCGGAGCGCGCGCTCGTACGAGGCGATCGGGTCGTAGCCCGCCGGTTCGCGTGTCCAGTCCGCGATCGTCGCGAGCGCGAGCTTCGAGGGAATCGCCTGCACCATCGCGTTCGCGATCAGGCCGGCGCAGTGCCCCTCGGCAAGCCGCGCGTCGCGCCCGACGAGCGGGCCCAGGAAGAGCAGTGGCCGCTCGGCATCGAAGTCGTTGACGGGATAGTTGTCCCAGAGCAGGAGCTCGTGGCCGTGAAAGCGCGCGACCGCCGCGTTCAGCGCTTCGCGCGTGATCCCGAGCGAGACGACCTCGGGACCCGTCCAGTAGACGACGATCTCGGAATGGAGGTCGGGCCCGAAGCTCCGCCGGTACGGTGAATCGCCGGTGCCCGCATAACCCATTGGACAGATGACGAGCGGGCCCGGCTGGGGGAAGGCGGCGAGGAAGCGGTTCGAGAAGTCGCACTGGGCAGCACCGCTCGGCCGCTCCGCGGTTCCGTAACGCGTCTCGTCTTCCGCGCAGTTGAGCGAGTGGTCGATGTCGTCCCAGAGGAGCTGGAACCTGGTCACCCCGGCGCTCTGAACCTGTGCACACTTCGCAAGCAGCGTCTCCAGCTCCTCGTCCTTCGAGTAGCAGATGTCGAGGCCCGGGGCGATCGCGTACGCGAGCTCGACGCCGTGCCGCTCCGACTCCCGAACGAGCTCGCCGAGCTGCTCGAGCTCTGCGTCCGGATATGGCTCGCGCCAGAGCTTCCGGTGGAAGGGATCGCCCTTCGGCGCGTGAACCCAGGTGTTCAACCCCTCGCGCCCGCAGAAGCGGATCAGCTCGAGCCGCTCGGCATGCGACCACGGCGGGCCGTAGAACCCCTCGATCACGCCCCTCATCCTCACGCCGGCTTGACCTCGAACCTCGGGTGACGCTGCCAGTAGAAGGGATTCCGGCCGGCGACCATCATCCCCTGGCCCCAGTTCACGTGCTGCTCGACGCCGTTCTCGAGCACCGGCTCGTCAGCGGGATCGCGGTACTGGAAGAGCACGTTCCGGCGCGCGGCGTCGCTCGTGTTCAGCCCGGAGCCGTGGATCGTCAGGTAGCTGAAGAGGAGTACGTCGCCGGCGCGAGCAGGGAGCGGCTCGCCGTCCTCGAGCGGGACGTCGAGCGTCTTGCTCGAGCCCTGTGCCTCGAGCGGCCCCTGCTTGTGCGAGCCAGCGACGACGCGCAAGCAGCCGTTCTCCTCGTTCGTGTCGTCGAGATGGACGCTCGCCGCGACGACGCTGTGCCGCGTGTGCGGGAAGTACGGATAGTCCTGGTGCATCGGGAACGGCGCTCCCTGCTCCGGCGGCTTCACGAGCATCTTCGTGTGGTGGAGCTGGACGTCCGGGCCGATCACGCGGGTCAGCACCTCGAGGAGCCGCGGGCTCGCCGCGGCCCGCGTGAACGCGGCATCGTGGTACTGGACGTTGTGGAAGCCCTTGAGGACGGCCTCCTGGGCGACTCCGCTCCAGGCGTGGTTCTCGTCGTGCTTCGTTCCGGCCACGGTCTCGAGGATGCGCTCGAGTGCTCCGCGCATGTCTTCGACCTCGCCGGCGTCGAAGACGTCCCGGCAGAGGAGGTAGCCGTTCTCCTGGAAGAAATCGACATCGACTTCAGTGCTGCTCATGTGGCTCCCTTCTCGCGCCACGGCCTCCCGTGGGCGTCGATGATTGTGCCCAGCGCCTGGAGGCGCGGGACGGAGTGCTGACGGAGAAGCTCGGTCGGGTCTTCGGCCGCTAGTACCGCCATCCAGACCGCGCGGCCCGCGAGCATCCCGGAGGCGCCGCCCTTGCAGGCAGCCTCGACGGCAGCGGGGAAGACGGCTGGGTCGACGCCCTGGGAGAGGACGACCCAGGGGCAGACGGTCGCGGCGTCGATCTTCTCCGCCCAGCGCGTGATCTCCGCGGGATCGCCCTTCCCCTCCAGCGGGACCTGGCACTTGTAGAGGTCGCAGCCGGTTCGGGAGAGCTCCGCCGCGGCCTCGACGATCGCCGCCTCGCGCTCGAAGCCCTCGGGGCCGCGGACGACGGGCTCGAGCACGGAGAGGAGGCCGTGCTCACGCGCGAGCTCGGCGAAGGCGAGTGACATCTCGCGCCGCCGCTCTCGCTGCGCGTCGTCGCGC
>JANDLU010000004.1 GCA_024330215.1 Candidatus Gaiellasilicea maunaloa | reverse complement strand
CGCGGCACGTGTCGCGTGCCATCCACCGCGACCAACTTTTCGGACAGGCTCTTAACGGTGACGTAACGGATCGCTCACGCCGCCGTTGCAACTCGGGGCTACCTTCGAGCCGTGCGTCGCCTCGCCCTGCTCTTGACCGTTCTCGCTGCGCTCATCGGCTCGCCGGTCGCGGCCGCGGAGCTCCGGACGAGCACAGATCGCGAGGGGCGGACGATCACGTTCGACGTCCAGGCAGAGCAGGTCGACGTCGAGTGGTACGCCGAGCTCTTGCGGAATGCGGCGCACGGGCCCGAGATCGAGCGCGTCACGATCCGGATCGTGACGCCGGAAGCGCTTCGCGCGACGTGCGGTGGCCAGGCGCTCGGCTGCTATGGCGGTCGCAAGGAGGCGGCCCGAATCGTGCTGCCAATCGGCAACTCCCCGAGTCTCAGCCACACCGTCTACCACGAGTACGGCCACCATCTCGACGCGTGGCGCGGCGTCGCCGCGATCGGGCAGGAGCCGAACGGCAGCGCCTCCTGGGCCGCCGCGCGTGGGATCCCCGAGCTGCTCGCGGCCGCGAAGGTCGCGCACGACTACTCGCTCGGCTGGGAGCACGCGATCGGCGAGATCTTCGCCGAGGACTACGCGCAGCTCCACCAGGAGACGCCGTTCAAGATCTCGTGGCTCCCGCCTCCCACAGAGGCGATTCGCACGGCGCTCCGCGCCGATCTCGAGAATGTTCCCACCACGCCGACACCGGTTGCGAGCAAGCCTCCCGTCAACATCGCGAAGAGCGGCACCCTGCGGACGGGACAGCCCGTTGTCGTCCCGTTCGAGCTCCTCGGTCCCGGCCGCCGCGTCACCTTCAGCGCAACCCTGGCGGCGAAGACCGCTCGCGCCCGGATGGAGCTCCGCTGCACCGACGGCCGGAGCGCGTCCCGAGTTCTCGGCGGCAGCCGTCGCGCCGCCACGATCGACCTCGGCAACCTCGGGCCGGCGCGCTGCACCGCCGCGCTGCGGAGCACCGGCAAGGTCGCGGGTCGGTATTCGACCCGCGTCCGCCTCGCCGTCGAGCCCGCGGTCGCCTAGCCTCGACTGGTCGGCCCGACTTGACTCCTGCGGCTTGACATCTGGATCGAGGTCGCCTTTGATCGTGGGGAGCGTGCGGCGAGAGACACATACGAGGACCGGTTCAAAGACGTGACCGCGTCCGAGGCGGCGACCGTCCGCACTGCCAACGGTGAGGACGGAGACGGCACCAACGGCGCCGGGCCCGTCGTCCGGGTCGAGGGCTTGCGCAAGAGCTTCGGCACGAACCTCGTCCTCGACGGCGTCGACGTGACCGTCGCGGCCGGCGAGGTGCTCGTGATCATCGGGCGCAGCGGCAGCGGCAAGAGCACTCTGCTCCGCTGCATCAACCTGCTCGAGCCGATCGACGAGGGCCGGATCCTGCTCGAGGGCGACGAGATCACCCGCAAGGGCGTCGACGTCTCCCGCGTTCGCCAGCGGATCGGGATGGTCTTTCAGCAGTTCAATCTCTTTCCGCACCTGACCGCGATCGACAACGTCACCCTTGCCGCGCGCAAGATCCGCAAGCTCTCGCGCGAGCAGGCCGAGCAGCGCGCGCGCGAGCTGCTGAAGACGGTGGGTCTCGAGGAGAAGGCGGATCAGCACCCGCACCAGCTCTCGGGCGGCCAGCAGCAGCGCGTCGCGATCGCACGCGCGCTGATGATGGAGCCGCACGTGATGCTCTTCGACGAGGTCACCTCCGCGCTCGATCCGGAGCTCGTCGGCGAGGTGCTGATCGTGATGCGCGATCTCGCCCGCATCGGAATGACGATGCTCGTCGTCACGCACGAGATGCAGTTCGCGCGCGAGGTCGGCGACCGGCTCGTCTTCATGGACGAGGGCCGGATCGTCGAGGAGGGCGCGCCGGCGGACGTGCTCGACAATCCGAGCGATGAGCGCACGCGCCGCTTCCTGCGACGTACGCTCCAGCTTCCGGAGTCCCTGGAAGAGTTGACCGTCAACGAAGAAGGAGTCGAGGAATGAAGAGGATCATCCTGGCCACGGCCGGGGTTGGCCTGATCGCCGTGATCACAGCGGCCTTCGGTCTCGCCCAGCCCACGGCGTCCACCGGCCCGACCACGGCGACCCGCGCTGACGTGGCGGCGCCGCTGCCGAAGCTCCCGGCGGAGATCGCGTCGCGGAAGCGGTTCAACGTCGGGGTCAAGTGCGACGCCCCGCCCTTCGGTTACATCGACGTGCGGGGCAAGAACGCGGGCTTCGACGTCGAGATCGCAAAGTGGTTCGCCCGTTACGCGTTCGGGCGCGAGCAGCGAGTCTCGTTCACCTGCGCACCCACACCCGCGCGCGAGCCGCTCCTGACCACGAACCGCGTCGACCTGGTGATCTCGACCTTCACCTATACCGCCGACCGGGACACCCGGATCGACTTCTCGCGCGCCTACTACAGGGCCACGGGCCGTCTTCTCGTGAAGAACGACGGGCCGGTGCAGTCGATCGCCGACATCAAGGGTAGGAAGGTGTCGACGACGAGCGGCTCGATCTACGACCGCTGGATGAAGCGCTGCCACACGAGCACCGAGGTGACCGTGACGGACAGCTTCACGAACGCGCTGCTCGCGTTCAACCAGGGCCGGTCGGACGCGCTCATGTGGGACGACACCGTGCTCGTCGGCGTCGCTGCCGCGGACCGGTCGGCGAAGCTCACCGACGACCTGTTCCTTGCGCTCCCGTACGGGATCGGGATCAAGCAGGGGAACGTCGCCCTGAAGCGGTGGGTCGACTCCCGGCTCGAGCTGATGCGGAAGAAGGACACGTTCATGGCGATCCTCCGCAACAACGTGCCGGCGCGCTTCGTTGCCGGCTTCTCGAAGAGCATCCTCCGGCCGAACAACACGTTCGCATACGCGGCGCCGGGCTCGCCGAGCGCGGACACCGTTTGCTAGCAGCGGTCGCTCGGACGACCATCACGAGAGGAGGCGGTCGCGCTCGCGCGGCCGCCTCCTCGTTCTTCTTCGACCGTTGATCCTCGCCACCTACGACCTCTGGGCCTTCGTCTCCGAGAACCGGGAGGAGCTGCTCGACGGGCTCCTCAACACCCTCAAGGTGTCCGCGTTCGCGATCGCCGGCGCGTTCGTGATCGGCCTGGCGCTCGGCGCCGCGCGCGCCCACCGGATTCCGGTCGTCAGCCAGCTCACCGCGATCTACGTCGAGGTGATCCGGAACACGCCGATCCTCGTCCAGATCTTCTTCATCTTCTACGCGCTGCCACAACTCGGGATCGTGTTCGACCAGTTCACCGTCGCGTGGCTCTCGGTGATGATCTGGGGCGGCGCGTTCAACAGCGAGAACTTCCGCGCCGGCTTCCAGGCAGTCGCGTACCGCTACCGGGAGGCGGGCTACGCCCTCGGCTTCGCGCCGTTCTCGACGTTCGTCAACGTGACGCTGCCGATCGGCGGGCGGATCGCGCTCCCCTCGTCGATCAACACGTACATCTCGGTGCTGAAGAACACCTCGCTGATGTACGTGATCGGCTACGCCGAGCTGACGACGACCTCGCTCAACATCAGCAACCTGACGCTCCAGACCACCGAGTCGCTGACCATGCTCGCCATCGTCTACCTGACGCTCGTCTGGTCGCTGTCGGCGCTGATCCGTCTGCTCGAGTCGCGCCTCGCCCTCCCGGAGAGCAGGTAGCCCACCTTGCCGGACTGGATCGAGCCCGTCGCGCGCTACGTCCTCTTCGAGGGCCTGCCTGGAACCCTGCGCGTGTCGGCGATCGCCGTCGTCGGGAGCGCGCTCATCGGGGTGGTCTTCGGCACGCTGATGACGATCCGGCTCCTGCCGCTGCGGGCGCTGATTCGGCTCTACATCGAGGTCTTCCGGGGGCTCCCGATCCTCGTCACGGTCTTCATCGTCTACTTCGGGCTTCCGTCCGCGGCGCCGAGCCTCGAGTTCGGCCCGCTCACAGCCGCTTCGATCGCGCTCGTCCTCTGGGGGAGCGCGCAGGTGGCGGAGGCGACGCGCGGCGCCGTGCAGTCGATCCCGAACGAGCAGCACGAGGCCTCGTCGGCGCTCGGTTTCGGGTGGGTCGGCCGGCACCGGTTCGTGATCCTGCCGCAGGCGCTCCGCCGCCTCCTGCCGCCGTTCGTCAGCCTGCTCGTGAACATCATCCAGAACTCGACGCTCGCCCAGGTGATCGGCGGGCTGGAGATCCTCGAGGCGGGGGAGCGCCAGAACGAGCGGCTCTCAGCGATTCCGCCGATCGGACTCGGCGAGATCCACGCGTTCGAGATCTTCGCCGGCGTCGCCGTCCTCTTCTTCCTGATCTCGTTCCCGTTGACGCGCCTGGCTGCGTATCTGGAGCAGCGGCTCGCCTAGTTATGCCGGTTCCGGTATAATAAAGATGTGAATCCAGGAACCCTCCTTCGCGAGGCGCGCGCCACGGCCGGTGTTTCGCAGACGGAGCTCGCCCGACTCAGCGGCTCGTCCCAATCTGCGGTTGCGCGGCGCGAGAACGGGGACGAGGATCCGACGATAGCCACGCTACGTCGCCTGCTCTTCGCCTGTGGTGAGCGGCTCGTGCTCCAGCGTGAGCCGCTGCCGCCGTCTCCGCGTCGTGAGGGGCTGCGGCAGGCACGCGCTCTCGTCATGGATCGGATCGCGCGCTCGGGTGGATCGAACGTCCGTCTGTTCGGCTCTGTCGCACGTGGCGAGGACGACGACGGAAGCGACATCGACCTGCTCGTCGATCTGCCCCACTCGCTGTCTCGGGGCTCGAAGCTCGTGCGCGCGCTCGGGCTGAGCGACGAGCTGTCCTCGTTGCTCGAGCTCCGGGTCGATGTCTCCACGCCCGACGTGCTCCGACCCGCCGTGCGGCGAAACGCGCTGCGGGAATCGGTGCTGTTCTGAGCTGAGTCGGACAGAGCAGCAACGGCTACGCGACATCCTGGATCGGATCGCGCTGGTCCGCGAGTATCGGCCGCTACTCGCCGGCGAGGAAACGACCGCTTCCGCGGCGAGGGATGCGATCTTCTACAGCTTCGTCGTGATCGGCGAGGCCGCGGCGGCACTCACGGAGGAGCTGCAGGCCCGTGAGTCGCGCATTCCGTGGTCGGGAATCGTCGGGCTGAGGAACGTTCTCGCACACCGTTACTTCGAGGCGGACAGCGATCTCATCGTTGAGATCATCCGCGACGAGCTCGAGCCGCTCGATCTCGCCGTGCGTCGGCTCCTCGACGACAACTGACCGGGGGCCGGATGGACGTGGTCGAAACGACGGTCGAGCTCGCCGGGCGGACGCTGACGATCGAGCATCCCCCGGACGCGGTCGAGCTGATCGACGAGGCAGCCTTCGAGCGAGAGGAGTTTCTGCCCTACTGGGCCGAGCTCTGGCCGAGCGGAGTGGCCCTGGCGCAGGTCATCGCCGCTCGACCGTCGCGAGGGGAGGCCGTGCTCGAGCTGGGCTGCGGGCTCGCACTGCCTTCGATTGTGGCCGCGCTCGGCGGCGCGCGCGTGCTCGCAACCGACTGGTCGCCCGACGCGCTCGTGTTCGCGCGGCGAAACGCGGAGCGGAACGGCGCCGAGCTGGAGACGGCTCTCGTCGCCTGGGCGGACGCGGGCGAGTTGGCGCAGCGCGGGCCGTGGCAGCTCGTACTCGCCGCTGACGTGCTCTACGAGCGGCGCAACGTCGACCCGCTCCTCTCGCTCCTGCCGCGGCTCGGCTCGGAGGCGCTCCTCGCCGATCCGGGGCGGCCTGCGTTGCCTGCGTTCCTCGCTGGAGCCCGCACGCGCTGGCACGTGACCGAGACGCCGACGGCCGAGCTGCCCCGTGGCGGCGTCTTTCGGCTGCTCTCGCGCCAGTACGCTTGAGAGTGGTGGCCCGTCTTCGTAGCTGGATCGCCCCGCTCGCCGCGAATAGGCGGCTCGTGGTCGCGCTCGAGCTGACCGCGCTCGCCGTCTTCCTCGGTGCGCTCGGCTGGGCGTTGCGGGACGTCTGGGCGGATGCCGGCCCGCGTCTGCGCCACGCCGACCTCGTCGATCTCGGCCTCGCGCTCGCGGTCGTCGCCGCGTACTACCTCGTCTTCATCCTCGGCTGGATGCGGATCCTGACGGCATACGGGATCCGGATTCCCTATCGCGTCGCGCTGCAGGCCGAGATGCTCTCGATGCTCGCCAAGTACGTCCCCGGGGGCGTCTGGACCCCCGCGGCGCGCGTGGTGGCGCTGCGCCGGCTCGGCGTCCGCGACACGCCGCTGATCCTCGCATCCGTGCTGCTCGAGGCAGGTCTCTCGGCTGTGGCGGGCGTCGGCGTCTTCGTCATCGGCCTGGCTTTCGTGGACGGCGTGGACGCGCCGCTGCCGCTGATCGCAGCCTTCGGGGTGCTCGTGGCCGTGCTTCTCTACCCGCCGATCTTCCGAGCGGTCGCCTCGAGGTTGCTCCGTCCGTTCGGCGCGCACGAGGTGCAGGGGCTACCGACTCGGACTGCGCTCTCGCTGCTCGCGTTCTATGCCTGCACCTGGCCGCTCGGGGGACTCGCACTCTTCTTCCTGCTCCGCTCGGTCGGGGGCGACCCGGCGCTCGCGTCGATCCCGTTTCTCGGCGGGGCGAGCGCGATCGGCGCGATCGTCGCCGTGCTCGCGATCTTTGCCCCGTCGGGTCTCGGCGTTCGCGAGGCCTCGGTCTACGGATTGCTGCTCGCGGTCGCAGCGGAGGGTGTTGCGCTCGGCGCCATCGTGCTCAACCGGCTGGCGATCACGGTCGTCGAGGCGGCGCTCCTGCTCGTCGGCGTGCTCCTGATCCGGGCCCGCCCGGCTCACGTCGAGGAGGAGCCGGAACCGCCGCTCGAGAGCCATCCCTCCCGCGCCTGAACGCCAAGTAACAGACTGATACTTGGGCTAGCCGCTCGAACCCGGATGAGCGCGGGTTCCAGCACTGTGCCCGCCCCAGCGACGGAATGCGTCGGCAGCCGACCCGAGCCCGCCGAGCACGCGGAACAACCCCAGAGCGAGGACGTAGAGGATCAGGATCGCGATCCAATCTCGCATCGATGCCTCCTTCGGTTTCCCTTCCGGAGTCTACTCAACAAGGGATGAAAGCCCTGGATTGCGGCACGTCATAGGATCGACTCGTGTCGACATGGACGGATCCGTCGTGGCTCGCGGAGGCGCACGGGTGGATTCGCGCGCAGCTAGCTCGGCTCGGCGTGGACATCGTGGGCGAGGTCGACCAGCACCACGTTCAGCCGTGGGCGACGGTGATTCGGGTGCCGACCCACCGGGGCGACGTCTACTTCAAGGCCAACGCCCCCGCGCTCCGGTACGAGTCGGGGCTCGTCGCGCTGCTCGCCGAGCGCCGGCCGGACTGCATCCCGCCGCTCCTGGCGGTCGACCTCGGGCACGGCTGGATGCTGATGGCGGATGCGGGGACGCGCCTGCGCGAGCTCGTCTCAAATGAGCGGAGCCTGCGTCGCTGGTTGGACATCCTCCCGCTCTACGCCGGCCTTCAGCTCGATCTGGCCGACCGGGCCGACGAGATGGTCGCGCTCGGGGCTCCCGACCTCCGCCTTGCACGGCTGCCGTCGTTGTACGAGCAGCTTCTCGCCGAGGTCGAGCTCCCGCCCTACGACCGCCGGCGCGCCGAAGCGAGCGTTGCTCGCGTTCGAGCGCTGTGCGACGAGCTCGCCGGCTACGGACTGCCGGAGACGATTCAGCACGACGACTTCCACGACGGCCAGGTCTACGTGCGCGACGGTCGGTATCTCCTCCTCGACTGGGGCGACGCCTGCGTCTCGCATCCCTTCTTCACGCTCTCGGTCACGCTCGAGGGCTTCCTTTCGTGGGGCCTCGACGATGTCGAGGACTCGGTCGACGTGGCGCCGTTCCGCGATGCCTACCTGGCGTCCTTCGCGCGATTCGGGGAGCGCTCCGACCTCGAAGCGGCCGCCACGATCGCGCTGCGGCTCGGCTGGGTCTGCCGCGCCGTCAACGCGCGTCTCGGCAATCCGGAGGGCGTCAACACGAGCGTCCACCTGCGGATGTTCCTCGACGGCCGGCCGTAGGATCCTGACGATGGAGCGGATCGTTCTTCCCTACGACCCGGAGTGGCCCCGTCGGTTCGAGGTCGAAAGAGCGAGGCTCGAGACCGCTTTGGCGCCCTGGCTCGAGCAGGGCGTCCACCACATCGGCTCGACCGCGGTGCCCGGCCTGACCGCGAAGCCGATCATCGACATGATCGCCGGCGTGCGCGACCTCGAGGAAGCTCGGGCCGCGTTCGAGCTGCTCGAGGCGCTTGGCTACCGATATCGCGAGCATCGCCCGGAGGCACATCTCTTCTGGAAGCCGGCGCCCGACGCGTCCGGTATTCATCTGACCGAGCCGGGAAGCGATCTCTGGCGCGAGCGGCTCGCCTTCCGTGACGCGCTGCGCGCCAACCCAGCGCTTGCGGTCGAGTACGGGGACTGGAAGCTGCGGCACGCGGCGCCGACGGCCCGAGGTCGAAGCGCGTACACCGCCGATAAGCGCCAGTTCGTCGCGCGCGTGCTGGCTGAGGCGGGGATCGAGCTCAGACCGGATTTCGAGCGCCTGAGCGCCGGCGCGCTCGCCGAGCGCCGGTCCTAGTGGCAAGCTGATCAGAGGCGCGAGCCCTGAGGCCGGCATTCGCTCACCGGCGCGCCTCGACGGCATCTGAGACAATCCGACGCCTCGTCCTTTCACCTTTACCGACAAAGGGACCCCATGACGATGAATCCGAACAAGGCGCTCTGGGAGAAAGGTGATTTCACTCGCATCGCGGAGAGCATGCGGGGCAGCGGCGAGGCGCTCGTCAGGACGTTGGGAATCACGGACGGGCTGCAGGTTCTGGATCTCGGCTGTGGCGATGGGACGACGGCGGTGCCGGCGGCCTGGCTCGGGGCGGACGTCCTGGGTGTCGACATCGCCGGCAACCTCGTCGAGGCCGGCAACGCCCGAGCACGGAGCCTCGGCCTCGCGAACTGCAGGTTCCAGGAAGGCGATGCGTCCGATCTGAGCGAGCTCGAGGATGACGGCTTCGACCTCGTCGTCAGCATCTTCGGCGCGATGTTCGCTCCGAGGCCCTTCGACGTGGCCAAGGAGATGGTTCGGGTGACACGGCCGGGCGGCCGGATCGTCATGGGCAACTGGATCCCCGATGACCCGACGCTCGTCGCTCAGATCCTGAAGATCAGCTCCTCCTACTCGCCGCCTCCTCCGGAAGGGTTCGTCAGTCCCATGACGTGGGGCGTCGAGGACAACGTGATCGAGCGATTCGCGGCCGCGGGAGTGCCCGCAGAGAAGATCTCGTTCGAGCGCGATACCTACACGTTCGACTTCCCGGGCGCGCCGTCGGAGCTTCTCGCTGCGTTCAGGACGTACTACGGGCCGACCATGAACGCCTTCGAGGCTGCGGCAGCCAACGGCCGCGAGGCCGATCTGCAGGCCGAGCTGGAGGCCCTCTTCACCGGCCAGAACGCGAGCCCGAGCGAGGATGCCACCTCCATTCCGGCGACGTTCCTGCGCGTCACGGTTGCGGTGTGAGCTCGGCGTAGCGGGAACGCGCCCGCACCGTGGCTGGATGACCATCCGAAGATCGGCGTCGACAATCGTGGCATCGCGCCCGTGCCGGCTTGCCTCCTGTCACTCAGCGGCCCAGGCCAGCCCGGTCTCGTCTTCCGGGCCGCCGGGTTGCCATTTCGGGAAGGGCGCGTATGCCTCGGCGGAGGAGCTCGTCTCGGTCTCGACGCCGGGGCCGTGGCGGAGCGCCAGCTCGGACGGTTGCCCGCTCTGCAAGACCCGCGCCGGCCATGAAGATGACGCAAGGCCCAGCGCCGGCGCCGACGAGGATGCTAGTTCGACTCACGGTGGTAGAGCCCACTCGGCCGGCCGGGCTCGAGCACACTGAGCGTGTAGCCGATCTGCGGAAAGCCGACGGCGTCTCCCTCGAAGATGCAGGCGGCTCCGAAGTAGTCGCTCCGGACCCAGATCGAGTCCCGGACGTTGACGACGAACCAACCCTCGGTCGCGGCCTCGAGTCCGGAGCCCGACTCTTCGAGGCGCGCCTCTTCGACCATCAGTTCAGGGACGGGTCCGGCGGCATCGTCGCGAGTATGGAGAGCGGCGCGCCCTGGCGGCGGAGAACCGCGCTCCAGAGCGCGGCCGGATCGTCGCTGAAGACGTCGTCGGCCTCGGCCGCAACGACGATCCACGACTCCTCCGCGAGCTCGGCCTCGATCTGGCCCGCCGACCAGCCCGCGTACCCGACGAAAATCCGACCGCGACGGGCGGCGACGTCGGGATCCTGAACGAAGCCGACGTTGCCGAGCACGAGCTCCGAGGCGTCATCGGGGTCCTCCACCTCGGCGAGCACCAGCACCGAAGCCGTCGCGACAGGCCCGCCGACGAAGACCGGCTCGTCGCCGGCCGAGAGCGAGACGAGCTCGGGCGTCGCCTCACTGACCGAGGTCTCGGAGGGCCGGTTGAGCGCGAGCCCCATCGCGCCGCCCTCGCTGTGCTCGGCGATCAGGATCACGCTGCGGGCGAAGTTCGGGTCGCGTAGCGACGGGGCAGCGACGAGCAGTCGACCCCGAAGAGTGGTTTCGGCCATCGCCGCTGAATCTAGCCGTCTGGCGGGTTCATGCGTCAAGTGCGTGGCGGAGCGAGGCGACGTACTTCCGCAGCGCAGCCGGGCCCTCTTCGGCCACCTCGACCGCTCGCGAGCCCACCACGATCCCGTCGGTCAGCTCGGCCACGGTGCGCGCCTGCTCGGGCGTCGAGATCCCGAAGCCGGCGTAGATCGGCACGTCCCGCGCCGCGGCTCGCGCCCGCTCCGCGAAGGCGGCGAGCGTCAACGAGACCTCGGAGCGGCTGCCGGTCGTCCCGGTCACCGTCACGAGGTAGAGCCAGCCGTCGGTCTGCTCCGCGGCGAGGCGGATGCGCTCGTCGGTCGAGGTCGGCGCGACGAGCTGGATCCGACGGAGCTCCGACCGGTCTCCCGCGGGCAGATCGGCGACGATGATGCTGCTGGCGCCGGCTGCCCGAGCGGCCTCACCGAAGCGCTCCCAGCCGTAGGCCTCGAGCAGGGAGGAGTAGGTCATCGGCACGAGGGCCACACCGACTCGCTCACGAACGGCTGCGAGCCCCTCGAGGCAGGCTTGCGTCCCCATCCCCTGCGCGAGCGCCTTCTCTGCCGCGCGGCGGATCACCGGCCCGTCCGCGAGCGGATCGGAGAAGGGAAAGCCGAGCTCGACGAGATCGGCGCCACCCTCGACTGCGGCCTCCGCGAGCGCGGGCGTCTCCGGGCCCGACATCAGGTAGATCACGAGAGTCTTGGCCGAGGCCGCAGAGCTCATCGGCCATGACCTCGGGGCGGATCGTCATGAGCGGCCGACGGCGCGATCAGCTCGAGCTTCGGGAAGTACGTCCGATATCGGGTTGCGTCCCGGGTCAGGAGCCGCATACCTGCGACTGCGGCGTGGGCGCCGATGTAGAGGTCGGGCAGCGGCGAGCGGCGCGAGCCGCCTGCACGCCGGTAGGCGAGGAAGCACTTGCCCGCGAGGAACGCTGCCTCCCACGGCAGGGCGAGGCGGGCGTACTGAGACTCGGGGACGGCCTCATCGAGCTCCTCGCGTCGCTCGAAGTGGACCGAGAGCTCTGCGTAGACGATCTGATCGATCGCGAGCCAGGTTTCGTCCGCGTAGGTGCCGAGGGCGGCGCCCGACCATGCGAGCCAACGCTCGTCGCTCGAGAGGATGTCGATCAGGACATTCGAGTCGACGAGGACGCCGTCACTCACCGCGCGTGAGCGCCATGATCTCGTCCGTCGTCATCCCGGTCGTCCGCGCCTTCGCGCCGTGCTCGCGCAAATGGGCGACGATCGCCTCGCCGCGAGTAAGCCCGTCCTTGCGGGTCAGAAGGGCTCGCTGGCCGTCGATCGCGAACTCTACCTCGGTGCCGGGGGCGGAGCCCGAGCCGATCGCGAATCTCGATCGGAATCGTCACCTGGCCCTTGGTGCTGACGCGCATTCTCCCTCCCTACTCTTACCGGTAGGGATCCTACGCTCGCCCCAGCACCTCGGCAAGATCCTTGTCCCCGCGGCCGGAGAGGCAGACGACGATCAGCTCCGCATCCAGCTCCTCGACGCGGGCGAGGGCGTGCGAGGGCTCGAGCGCGGGGATGATCCCCTCCGTCCGGGTGAGGCGACGGAAGGCGTCGAGCGCCTCCTCGTCGGTCGTCCCCACGTAGCGTGCGCGGCCGGAGTCCCGGAGGAAAGCGTGCTCGGGCCCGACACCGGGATAGTCGAGCCCGGCGGAGATCGAGTGCGCATCGGCGATCTGGCCGTCCTCGTCGGCGAGCACAGAGGATCGCGCGCCGTGGAGGACGCCGGCACGGCCGCTGCCGAGGCTGGCGGCACCCGCGGCCTCGACGCCGACGATCTCGACGTCCTGGTCGTCGAGGAACCCTGCGAACATCCCGATCGCGTTCGAGCCGCCGCCGACGCAGGCGATCACGGCGTCCGGCAGCCGGCTCTCGGCCTCGAGGATCTGCTCCCGCGTCTCCCGGCCGATCACGGCCTGGAGCTCCCGCACGATCTCGGGATACGGCGCGGGGCCGACGCAGGAGCCGATCAGGTAGTGGGTGTCCTCGACATTGGTGATCCAGTCGCGGATCGCCTCGCTCGTCGCCTCCTTCAGCGTCTTCGTCCCGAACTCGACCGGCCGCACCTCGGCGCCGAGGAGGCCCATCCGCTCCACGTTCGGGGCCTGTCGGCGCATGTCCTCGGAGCCCATGTAGACGACGCAGTCGAGACCGAAGCGGGCGCAGACGGTCGCGGTCGCGACCCCGTGCTGGCCGGCACCGGTCTCGGCGACGATCCGCTGCTTGCCGAGCCGCCGGGCGAGCACGGCCTGGCCGAGGGCGTTGTTCAGCTTGTGCGCGCCGGTGTGGAGCAGGTCCTCCCGCTTCAGGTAGAGCCGCTTCGAGGGCGCGAAGCGCTGGGCGCGCGTAAGTGGTGTCGGCCGTCCCGCATAGGTGCGCGCGAGGTGGTCGAGCTCGCCGCGGAAGGACTCGTCGGCGAGCGCCGCGGCCCAGGCTTCCGTGAGCTCGTCGAGCGCGGGGATCAGCGTTTCCGGGACATAGCGGCCGCCGTAGGCGCCGTACGTGGAGGTCACGTTCTCGCCGCCGCGACGTAGGCGCGAACCGCGTCGTGATCCTTGATTCCCGGAGAGAGCTCGAGCCGCGAGCTCGCGTCGACCGCCCAGGGCTGCACAGCCTCGATCGCCGATTGGACGTTGTCGGCCGCGAGACCGCCCGCGAGCATGACACGGCCCTCGACCGCGGCGGCGCGCTCCCACTGCCGGGTCTCGGCGTCCTGCCAGGGCAGGTCGACGACGGTTCCGACCTGCTCGCCGTTGCGGAGCAGCACCGCATCGCGGCCCCGGTGATCGCCGCTGAGCTCGTAGAGCTGATCGAGCGAGGCGGGCGAGTCGCCGGCCTCGCCGACCCAAACTGCGACTGCGAGCATCGTCTCCGGGACGCCGAGGACGGTGTCCGTGCGGCGCGGGCTCTCCTGCGCGAGGATGAACCCGGCCAGATCGGCGCCTGCCTCGGCGGCTGCAGCGACATCGTCCTCGCGGGTGAGCCCGCAGACCTTGACGAGCGGCCGCGAGAGCAGCTCCTCGAGCTTTGCGGCGGGGTCGGGCGCCCGCATCAGCGCCGAGCCGACGAGGATCGCATCCGCGCCCGCGAGCTCGGCGGCAGCGCCCTGCGCGCGGTTCGAGATCCCGCTCTCGGCGATCGCGATCCGGTCGGCGGGGATCCGGGCGACCAGGTCGAGCTGGGTCGCGCGGTCGATCTCGAAGGTGGCGAGGTCGCGCGCGTTGATGCCGATCACGGGCGCTCCGAGCGCGATCGCGCGCTCCAGCTCGGCCGCGTCGTGGGCCTCGACGAGGGTGTCGAGCCCGAGCTCTCCCGCGAGCGCCAGCAGCGTCGCCGTCTGTCCGTCGTCGAGGTCGCGTAGGAGCAGCAGAACCGCGTCGGCGCCGGCCTCCTTCGCCGTCCGCAGGTGCTCCTCAGTGGAGAAGAATCCCTTTGCGAGCAGCGGCGCCTGCACGCTCGAGCGGGCGGCGCGCAGGTCGTCCCAGTCGCCGCCGAAGCGCTCGTCGACGAGGACCGAGATCGCGGCGGCGCCGGCACGCTCGTAGCCGGCGGCTATCTGTGCAGGGTCGGCACCTGGGCGGATGTCGCCGAGCGAGGGCGAGCGTCGCTTGATCTCGGCGATCGAGGCGAGACCGGGTGCGGCAAGCGCCTCTCTAAACCGCATTCGAGAACTCCACGAGGCGTTCGAGGCGCTCGCTCGCAGCGCCCGAGTCGACCGCGTGACGCGCCAGCTCGAGCCCCTCTCGAAGATCCGCCGCATGCCCCGCTGCGGCGATCGCGCCCGCCGCGTTCAGCAGCACCGCAGACCGGTGGCCGCCGCCGGCGCTGTCGAGCACGTCTCGCAGCGCTCGCGCGTTCGTCGTCGGGTCGCCGCCCCGAAGCTCGGTCGGATCGCAGCGCGAGATCCCGAGGTCGAGCGGATCGAGCTCGTAGCTGCGCACGCTGCCGGCGTCGACCTCGCAGACGAGGTTCGGCCCGGTGGGGGAGAGCTCGTCGAGTCCGCCCGCGCCGTGCACGACGAACGCGCGCCGGGCATCGAGGCGCACGAGTGCCTCCGCCAGCGTGGGAGCGAGCTCGGGCGCGTAGACGCCGAGGACGAGCGCCCTGGCTCCGGCGGGGTTCGTCAGCGGGCCGAGCACGTTGAACACGGTACGCGTCGCGAGCTCGCGACGCACCGGCGCGGCGTGTCGCATGGCCGGGTGGTGCGCCTGGGCGAAGAGGAAGCCGAAACCGAGCTCGTCGATCGAGCGCTCGATCCGCTCAGGCGGCAGCTCGAGCGTGAAGCCGAGCGCCTCGAGCACGTCCGCCGCGCCCGTGGTCGAGGAGGCGGCGCGATTGCCGTGCTTCGCGACCGCCGCACCTGCTGCAGCCGCGACGAGCGCGGCGGCGGTCGAGATGTTGAATGTGTTCGCCCCGTCGCCGCCGGTGCCGACCACGTCGACGAGGTCGTCGCGCTCAGGCTTGACCGCGACGACGTGCTCGCGCATCGCCTCGGCGCAGCCTGCGATCTCATCTGCAGTCTCGCCCTTGACGCGCAGCGCCACGAGGAAGCCGCCGATCTGCGCCTGCGTGGCCGCGCCGCTCATGATCTCGTTCATCACCTCGTGTGCTTGCGCACGCGAGAGGTCATGGCCGTCGAGCAGGCGCGAGAGCGAGGCCTGAATCATCGGCCCTGGAAGCTCTTCCCGAGAAAATTTGCTCCGAGTTGGGGTCCCAGCGGCGTCAGCACCGACTCGGGATGGAACTGGACGCCCTCGATCGGGAGCTCGCGGTGGCGGACGCCCATCACCTCGCCGTCGGGCGTGCGAGCCGAGACCTCGAGCTCCTCGGGGATCTCGACGGCCGCCAGCGAGTGGTAGCGCCCGGCCTCGAGGCGCGGCGCGAGCCCGGCGAACACGCCCTTGCCGTCGTGCTCGACGAGGGATGATTTCCCGTGCAGTAGCGCCTGCGCCTGATCGACCCGGCCGCCGAAGGCCTCGACGACGGCCTGGTGGCCGAGGCAGACCCCGAGCGTCGGCACGTGCGGCCCGAGACGGCGGATCAGCTCGACCGAGATTCCCGCAGCCGCCGGGCGGCCGGGACCGGGGGAGATCACGAGGTGCGACGGGTCGAGCGCCTCGGCCTCCTCGACGCTGATCGCATCGTTCCGGAAGACCTGCACCTCTGCCCCGAGCTCCTCGAACAGGTGGACGAGGTTGTAGGTGAACGAGTCGTAGTTATCGAGAACCAGGAGCAAACTCGGCCTCCGCCAGATCGATGGCCGCCTCGAGCGCGGCCAGCTTGTTCAGGCACTCCTCGTGCTCCGCGCCCGGATCGGAGTCTGCCACGATCCCGGCTCCGGCCTGGAGCCGTGCCACGCCGTCGTGGAGGAGAATCGTCCGGATCGCGATGCACGTGTCGAGCGTGCCGCCCTCTCCCGGACGACCGGGGAGCGCGTAGCCGACCGCGCCCGCGTAGGGACCGCGACGGTGGCCCTCGAGCTCGGAGACGATCTGCATCGCGCGAACCTTCGGCGCGCCCGAGACGGTGCCGGCCGGAAAGCAAGCGCGGAGGACGTCGAACGGCGCGATCCCGTCCCGCAGCTCGCCCCTCACCTCCGAGACGAGATGTGTGACGTGCGAGAAGCGCTCGGGCTCGAGGAAGCGCTCGACCCGGACGCTGCCGGCGCGGCAGACGCGGGAGAGGTCGTTGCGGCCGAGGTCGACGAGCATCACGTGCTCGGCGCGATCCTTCTCGGACGCAAGGAGCCGCTCGGCGTCACCCTCGCCCGGGTGGGTCGTTCCGGCGATCGGGTTCAGGCTGGCGCGACCCTGCTCGCACTTGACGAGCGTCTCCGGGGAGGAGCCGATCAGCGCGAGCCCGTCGAGCTCGAGCAGGAAGAGATAGGGCGAGGGGTTGATGCGCCGCAGTGCTCGGTAGAGCTCGAGCGCCGAGGCCCCCGTCGGTCGCTCCGCGCGCTGCGAGAGCACGACCTGGTACGCGTCCCCGGCCCGGATGTGCTCCTGGATCCGCCGCACGCCGGCCTCATACTCGGCCCGCTCCGGAAAGCGACGCGTGCGGCCGGCCGGCGAGCGAACTTTGTGCTTTTGAAACACAAGCTCCTTTTCGAGCCGCTGCGCGATCTCGTCCCGGTCGCCCGCCAGCACGGTGGCCGTGCCGCTGCCGTGGTCGAAGCGGACGAGCGTGTCCGCGACGACGAAGCGGCTCTCCGGCACGTCGGCGCCGGCCGCGGGCAGCGGCACAGTCGGCTCGAGCTTCGCGACGTGGTCGTAGGCGAGATAGCCGACGACGGGCTCGTCGAGCGCTTCCGCCTCCTCGACGGAGACGACGCGTGACCCCGAGCCGAGGAACGAGTGCCGTCCGAGCCGGCCCTGCTCGACCGACTCGAGCAGGAAGCTCGCGCCAGCCGCCGCCCTGAGTCGCAGATACGCTCCGAGCGGAGTCAGCAGATCGGTGGTGATCTCGGCCCGCTCCACCTCCATAGACTGCCGCAGATGCCGATTCCGCCCCTCCTGGACAGGCTGCTGCGCGCTCACGGGCCGACAGGTCACGAGCAGCTCGCGTTCGGCGTCGTCCGCGAGGCCGTCGGCGATCTCGGCGAGGTCGAGAGCGACACCGTCGGGAACCTGATCGTCCGTCGGACCGGCACCGGCGAGGGCCTGCACCTCGCCCTCTACGCGCACCTCGACGCGATCGGACTCGCCGTCGCGCACGTCGGCGACGACGGACTGCTCGCCGTGCACACGCTCGGGGTCTGGCGCGCGAACGTCGCCTACGGGCAGCGCGTCGAGATCGCCGCGGCGCAGGGCAGGGTCGCCGGGGTCGTCGCCCGAAGGACGACGGACGACGAGAAGGTCGAATGGGGCCAGCTCTACGTCGACATCGGCGCCAGCGGCGGCGACGAGGCGCGCGCGCTCGTCGCACCCGGCGATCCGATGGTCGTCGTCGCCCCGCCGCTCGAGCTCGCGCATGGCCGCGTCGCCTCCCGCTCCCTCGACAACCGCGCCGGTCTCTACGTCGCGCTCGAGGCGCTGGAGCGGCTCGCCGACGGCACGGCGCTCGACCTCTCCGTGGTCGCGGGCGCCCACGAGGAGCTCGGAGCCACCGGTGCAGGGCCTGCGACCCACGGCCTCCGGCCCGACCTGGCTCTCGTCCTCGATGTGACCTACGCGACCGACGTTCCGGCCGGCGATCCGAACGAGGCCGGACACCACGTGCTCGGCGGCGGCCCGGCGATCTTCCGCGGCCCGGCGATCAACCCGCGCGTCTTCGAGCTGCTCCTGAGCGCGGCCGAAGCGGCAGGGATGCCGTACACCGTCGAGACCGGGATGCGCACCCACACCGATGCCGACGACACCTACCTTGCTCGCGCCGGAATCGCGACCGGAGTCGTCTCGGTGCCGCTGCGCTACATGCACTCGCCGGTCGAGACGGTCGAGCTCGCCGATCTCGAGGCGTGCATCGAGCTCGTGGTCGCGTTCGCCCGGCTGCTCGAGCCCGGCGTCGATCTGGCTCGCTAGGCTGGACGAATGGCTCGTTCCGTCATCGTCGCCGCCGTCCGGACGCCGTTCGGCAAGCTCGGCGGCGGGCTCGCAGGCTACGCGGCGACCGAGCTCGGCTCGCTCGCGATCCGCGCGGCCCTCGACCGCGTGCGACTCGAGAACGACGAGGTCGAGTACGTGATCATGGGCCAGGTGCTGCAGGCCGGCGCGGGGCAGGCGCCCGCGCGCCAGGCGGCGATCGGCGCTGGGCTTCCGAAGGAGACGCCGGCGGACACGATCAACAAGGTCTGCGCCTCCTCGATCCGGGCGATCGAGATCGCCGACGCGATGATCCGAGCCGGCGAGCACGAGCTCGTCGTCACCGGCGGGATGGAGTCGATGTCGAACGCGCCCTATCTCCTCCCCAAGGCGCGGTTCGGCTACCGGCTCGGGAACGGCGAGGTGATCGACTCGATGGTCTCGGACGGGCTGACCTCGAGCTTCGACAAGCTGCACATGGTCCAGCAGAACTCGCAGGTCGCACGCGAGCTCGGGATCACGCGGGAGGAGCAGGATGCGTGGGCGTACCGCTCGCACCAGCGCGCCGCGGCCGCGCAGGACGCGGGTCGCTACGACGACGAGATCGTGCCGGTGGGCGACGTGACGGCCGACGAGGGGATCCGGCGCGACACCTCGCTCGAGTCGCTCGCGAAGCTGAGGCCGGTCTTCGATCCCGAGGGGACGACGACCGCAGGCAACGCGCCCGGCGTGAACGACGGCGCCTCCTGCGTGATCGTCACCTCGGAGGAGCTCGCGCGGCGGCGGGGGCTGACGGTCCTCGCCACGATCCTCGCCCAGGCATACGTCGCGGACGATTTCGCCTACCTCGCGCGTACGCCCGCTCGGGCGGGGCATCGCGCGCTGGAGAAGGCCGGCAAGTCGATCGGCGACGTCGAGCGCGTCGAGATCAACGAGGCGTTCTCGTCGGTTGCGCTCAACTCGACCCGGTTGCTCGGCGCCGACGAGGCGATCGTGAACGTGAACGGCGGCGCTGTCGCACTCGGCCATCCGATCGGCGCGAGCGGGGGGCGGATCGTGGGCACGATGATCCACGAGCTGCGGCGGTCGGGCGGCGGGCTCGGCCTCGCCGCGATCTGCTCCGGCGGCGGCCAGGGCGATGCGCTCCTCGTGGAGGTCTAGCGACCCTCGCGCTCGCGGCGTCGGATCACCTCGAGGGTCTGTCGGAGCGCTGGAAGTTGCGCTTGATCCTTGATCCGATTCGCGGTCTCCTTCGAGCGAATCACGTCGCGGAGAGAGGCGACCGCGACGATGAGTCCTTCCGCGAGCTCCGTCTCGCTCGCATCCCGCTTCAAGTCGTCGTACCCCTCGGTGCCGGCCGGCCGGAACACGAGATCAAGATTGCCGTGTGGGGTTGCGAGCGTCCACGAGTCGGACCCGCCGAGGAACCTCGCGTCGATCGGAAACGGGACGCTCTCTCCGCCGGTGACGCGAAGCTCGGCTCCGAGCTCGCGCAGGGCGATCGAGATCCGCTCGAGATTCTCGAGATCGCGTGCCGGTGTCACGTCGAGATCCTCAGTCGGGAGCGGATAGCCCTGGCTGATCGCCGCGACGCCACCGATCACGACAAAGCGCACTCCGTGGCGCTCCAGGACGCGCAGCAGTGGGACAGGATCAATCTCAACCACGGCGTCCCGCTTCGATCGCGGGAATGAGGCGATGAAGAGTGTTTACACGCTCGGTTGCTCCGCGGACGCGCTCCGCAGGCGTCAGCGCGAGGTACCCCTCGATGAACTCGA
Source organism: Candidatus Gaiellasilicea maunaloa (assembly GCA_024330215.1). Taxonomy (GTDB): domain Bacteria; phylum Actinomycetota; class Thermoleophilia; order Gaiellales; family Gaiellaceae; genus Gaiellasilicea; species Gaiellasilicea maunaloa. Next base: position 97,128 of record JANDLU010000004.1, on the reverse strand, counting down.
CGTACGAATCGTCGAAGTTCGCAAAGCGAAGCCAGAGGTCGAGGCCGCAGGCACGCACGAGGCCGCGCAGGGTCTCGAGACTGGGTTCGACCTTGCCCCGTTCCCAGCGGCTTATCATCGATGCCGGCTTCCCAGTGCGCCTGCCGAGCTCGGCCTGAGTCAGCCCGGCGCGGAGACGAGCTTCACGAAGCAGATCTGCACTCAACATGAGAACACTTATGATATCAGCGTTCGCAGCACTGGCACTCGCCGGGAACGCGATCGGGGCCACCTGTGCGCCCGCGCCGCCCCGGGTGAAGCTCGATGCAGCGGACGCCGCATTCGTCGGGAGGCTCGAGCGGACGGCCGCGATATCCGGCCGCCGCGATCGGATCGAGTACCTCTTCGTCGTCGACCAGGTCGTGAAGGGCAAGCTCGGCCGGCGCGTCTCCGTGCGCAGCGGAGTCGGCCGCGACGCGCTCGGCTTCTCGCTCGAGCGCGATGTCGCGAGCGGGATCTTGCTCAACCGCGAGGGCGGCGTCTGGCTCGGCGGGCTCTGCGGCCAGGTGAGCCCGTCCGAGCTCGTCGAGGCGACGCGGGGCGAGGGACAGATCGTCAACTGGGGCGGGATCGTCGTCGGCGTGCTCGTGCTCGGGGCCGGCGCCTACTTCCTCCGCCGCAAGCTGCTCCGACGGCGACAGCTCTAGTCGCCGAGGACGATCGTCGGGCTCGGGGGTCCCGTTAGGTTCCCGGTATGCGCTTCGAGCATGTTCTCGTCGTCGGTGCCGGCCAGATGGGAAGCGGGATCGCCCAGGTCGTTGCAGCCTCGGGTCGGCGCGTCTCGTTGCACGACGCAGCCGCCGGCGCGGTCGAGCGCGGCCTCGCCGCGACCCGGAAGAGCCTCGAGAAGCTGGCCGAGAAAGGTGCTGCCGATCCCGACGAGGTGCTCGGGCGGATCGCCGCCGTGGACGATCTCGTTCCCGCCGACGTGCTGATCGAGGCGGTGGTCGAGGACGCGGCCGTGAAGGAGGAGGTCTTCCGTCGCGCCGACGAGCTCCTGCCGCCCGAGGCGATCCTCGCCTCGAACACGTCCTCGATCCCGATCACGTCGCTCGCGGCGGCGACCAGCCGGCCGGAGCGAGTGATCGGGATGCACTTCTTCAATCCGGTGCCGGTGCTGAAGCTCGTCGAGGTGATCCGGGCGGTTCAGACCTCCGACGAGACCGCCGCGGCGATCACCGGGCTCGCGGAGGATCTCGGCAAGGTGCCGGCCCAGGCGAACGACTTTCCGGGCTTCGTCTCGAACCGGATCCTGATGCCGTTCATCAACGAGGCGGCCTACGCCCTGCTCGAGGGCGTCGCCGAGGCGGAGGCGATCGACACGATCGCGAAGCTCGGCTTCGCGCATCCGATGGGGCCGCTCGCGCTCGCCGACCTGATCGGCCTGGATACCTGCGTGGCGATCATGGACGTGCTGCACGAGGGCCACGGCGACGCGAAGTACGCGCCGTGTCCGCTGCTTCGCCGGTACGTCCAGGCGGGTCGGCTCGGCCGCAAGAGCGGCCGCGGCTTCTACGCCTACGACCCGCGCTGAGACTCCCGGAGCTCGTCTCGGAATGACCGTTCGGCTCAAAGGCTTCATTTCGAGACGAGCTCTTACTCCCCCGAATGGGGTAGGCCCCGCTCAATCGCTCGGCCCATTCGGTCGAAAGAGGGACGGACACTCGATCCGGGGGTTGAGACGATGCGCCTGCTGCTCGTAGACGACGATGAGGGATTCCGGACACTGCTTCGAACGACCTTCGAGGCGGTGGCCGTCGAGGTGAGCGAAGCCGGCGGCGCCGCTCAGGCGGCGCTCGCGATTCGCGACGAGCGGCCGGACGTCGTCGTGCTCGACGTCGGCATGCCGGTCACCGACGGGATCACGTTCTGCCGCACTCTGAAGGCCGATCCGGAGACGCGCGACCTCGGCGTCGTGCTCCTGACCGGGCGGGACGACGTGCACGACCTGGGCGGCGCCGACGCGATGCTGCTGAAGCCGTTCCGGCCGCTCGAGCTGCTCGCGGTCGTCGAGCGGGTCGCGGGCGGACACCGGACGCTGGCCCCGCGGGTGGCGCAGCCTCAGTCGGGCGAGGCGCAGCTCCTGCTCTACGCCCGCGACCTCCGCGACCTGATCGAGCTCGAGCGCGGCCAGCGCACGCTGCTCGAGAGCGCGTACCTCCAGACGGTCTCCGCGCTGACGAGCGCGCTCGAGTCGAAGGACACGCGCACCCGCCAGCACTCTCAGCGCGTGCAGCGCTATGCGATCGAGCTGGCCCGTGTCGTCGACCCCGCTCTCGCCTCGGATCAGTCGGCGGAGTACGGGTTCCTGCTCCACGACATCGGCAAGATCGGGATCCCGGACGAGATCCTCGGCAAGCCGAGCGCGCTGAACGAGGTCGAATGGCGGCTGATGAAGAGCCACACCGTCCTCGGCGCCCAGATGCTCGGCGGGATCGCCTTCCTCGAGGGGCCCGGGGTGGGGATCGTCCGCTCGCACCACGAGCGCTGGGAGGGCGGCGGCTACCCGGACGGCCTCGCCGGCGAGGAGATCCCCGTCGGCGCCAGGATCTTCGCCGTCGCCGATGCGCTCGACGCGATCACCAATCACCGTCCGTACCGCAGTGCGCAGAACTGGCGGGCCGCCCACCGTGAGATCCTCGCCGAGAGCGGTAAGCAGTTCGATCCGGACGTCGTCGACGCCTTCCGCGACCGCGAGCACGTCCTGCACGAGATCCGCCGCGAGTTCCTCGTCGCCGCCTGACCTCGCTGAGCAGACGCTTGTGTTGGAACAACACAAGCGCTTCTCGACCACGGAACGGTGGGCCCCGCAGCAGAGCTTGTGTTGAAACAACACAAGCCCGGGCCGCCCGGCGAGGCGGATACACTCGCGCCGCGATGGACTTCTCCCTGACCGGCGATCAGCGGGAGATCCAGGGTCTGACGCGCGAGCTCGCGCAGGCGGAGATCGAGCCGAACGCCGCCGCCTGGGATCGGGAGCGTCGCTTTCCCGTCGAGCTCTACGGGAAGCTCGCCGAGCTCGGTCTGATGGGGGTGTGCGTTCCCGAGGAGCTCGGCGGCGCCGGCGCGGATTTCCTCTCCTACATCCTCGTGCTGGAGGAGCTCTCGCGGGCGGACGCGGGCGTCGGCGTCACCGTCGCCGTGCACACGAGCGCCTGCACGCTCCCGATCCTCGCCTTCGGGACCGACGAGCAGCGCGAGCGCTTCGTGCCGCCGCTCGCACGGGGCGAGAAGATCGGGGCGTTCGCGCTCACTGAAACGGGATCCGGCTCGGATGCGGGCGCGCTCCGGACGACGGCGGTCCCGGACGGCGAGGGCTGGCGCATCTCCGGGACGAAGCAGTTCATCTCGACCGCCGAGCAGGCGAGCACGTTCGTCTTCTTCGCACGCACCGACCTCGAGACGGACGGCGCTCGCGGGGTTTCGGCGTTCATCCTCGACCGGGAGCACGTCGAGGTGACGCGGGAAGAGGAGAAGCTCGGGCTCAACTCGTCCTCGACCGGCGAGCTGCGGATCGAGACGCACGTCGACCGCGATCGGCTGCTGCACGAGGAAGGCAAGGGCTTTATGGTCGCGATGCGGACGCTCGACGGCGGCCGCATCGGGATCGCGGCGCAGGCGCTCGGGATCGCGCAGGCCGCCTACGACGTGGCCCGCGAGTATGCGAAGGAGCGGCGCACCTTCGGCAAGGCGATCGCGGAGCATCAGGCGATCCAGTTCAAGCTCGCGGACATGTCGACCGAGATCGACGCCGCACGGCTCCTCGTCTACCGCGCTGCCTGGCTGAAGGAGCAGGGCGAGCCGCACACGGAGGCGGGCGCGAAGGCGAAGCTCTTCGCCTCCGAGATGGCGACGCGCCAGACCTCGGCGGCGATCCAGATCCTCGGCGGCTACGGCTACACGAAGGAGTTCCCGGTCGAGCGCTACTACCGTGACGCCAAGATCACCGAGATCTACGAGGGCACGAGCGAGATTCAGCGGCTCGTGATCGCGCGCAGCATCCTCGAGCTCCAGCGCGAGCCGGCCGTGCCGGCATGAGGCAACGCGACGAGCCCGTCCGGCTGACGAGGATCTACACCCGAGGCGGCGACACGGGGGAGACCTCGCTCGGGGACGGCTCGCGCGTCTCGAAGCTCGACTGCCGGATCGGCGCGTTCGGCACGGTCGACGAGCTGAACTCGGCGCTCGGCGTCGTCCTCGCCGGTGACGTCGCCCCGGACATGGGCGAGTCGGTCGCCAGGATCCAGAACGAGTTGTTCGACGTCGGTGCGGATCTCTCGGTGCCGTGGGGTATCGGCGAGCGCCTGCGGGTCGAGCAGACCTCGATCGATGCGCTCGAGCGGCTCTGCGACCGCTTCAACGAGGCGCTCCCCGAGCTCCGCAGCTTCGTCTTGCCCGGCGGCACGGAGACGGCCGCGCACCTCCACGTCGCGCGGACGATCTGCCGCCGGGCCGAGCGCGAGGTGCTGCTCGCCTCGCAGGAGCTCGAGGTGAACCCGCTCGTACTTGCGTATCTGAACCGGCTTTCCGACCTCCTCTTCATCCTCGCGCGCGCCGCGAACGCCAGTGCGGGAGTGGACGAGCCGCTGTGGAAGCCTGGGAGCTCGCGCTAGCTTTCGTCGGCTCGTTCGTCGCCGGCTATCTGGGCTCGATGCTCGGGCTCGTGCTCGGGACGCTGCGGCTGCCGCTCCTCGTCGCGATCATCGGGAGCCCGCTCGCGGCCGCGGGAACGAACATCGCAATCTCGGCCGCCTCCGCCGGCGCCGGGGCGGTACGCCACCACCGCGAGCGCCGGATCGACTGGCACGTGGTCGCGTGGATGGCGCCACCGTCCATCATCGGAGCGATCGCCGGCGCGCTGCTCGCGGACGACGTCTCCGAGCGCGTCCTCTACGGCGCGATCGCCGCCGTCCTGCTCTGGAGCGGAGTCGACCTCGCGCTCCGCCCCGTGAGACCGCGTCCCCGCGCGAGGCTCCGGCTCTGGCCCGCCGTTGCCTCGGGGCTCGGGATCGGAGCGCTCGGTCGGCGCCGTCTTCGCGCTCCAGGCGGTCCGCTAGCTCGGAGCCGCGGGGGCGGTGAGCGAACCGACACGTTGGGGCCGCCCGCTCCTACAATCCCGCTGATGGCAACGACCGAGGATCGTGGCTCGCTCGATGCGACGCGGGCCTGGCGCGAGGAGCTCTATGGTCGCACCCCCGAGCGGCAGGGCGAGCTCTTCTCGACGATCTCGGGCGTCGAGAACGAGCCGCTCGCGACCCCGGACACGGTCGAGCTCGACTACGAGCGCGACCTGGGCTACCCGGGCGTCTATCCGTTCACCCGCGGCGTCTATCCGTCGATGTACCGCGGCAAGCTCTGGACGATGCGCCAGTTCGCCGGCTTCGGCACCGCCGCCGAGACGAACGAGCGGTTCCGCTACCTGCTCGAGCACGGGCAGACGGGCCTCTCGACCGCCTTCGACATGCCGACTCTGATGGGCTATGACTCGGACCACGAGCGCTCGCTCGGCGAGGTCGGCCGCGAGGGCGTTGCGATCGACTCGCTCGACGACATGGAGACGCTCTTCACCGGGATCCCGCTCGGCGAGGTCTCGACCTCGATGACGATCAACTCGGCCGCTCCGATCCTGCTCGCCTTCTACGTCGCGGTCGCAGAGCAGCAGGGCGTGCCGGCGACCGAGCTCCGCGGGACGATCCAGACGGACATCCTCAAGGAGTACATCGCCCAGAAGGAGTACATCTTCCCGCCCGAGCCCTCGCTGCGGCTCGTCACGGACATGGTCGAGTACTGCGCGGCCGAGCTCCCGAAGTGGCACCCGATCTCGATCTCCGGCTACCACATCCGGGAGGCAGGCTCGACCGCGGCGCAAGAGCTCGCGTTCACGCTCGCCGACGGGTTCACGTACGTCGAGTGGGCGATCGAGCGAGGGATGGACGTCGACGAGTTCGCGCCGCGGCTCTCCTTCTTCTTCAACGCGCACCTCGACTTCTTCGAGGAGATCGCCAAGTACCGGGCCGCGCGCCGGATCTGGGCGCGGGAGCTGCGGGAGCGGTTCGGTGCCCGCGATCCGCGCTCCTGGCTGATGCGCTTCCACACGCAGACGGCCGGTGTCTCGTTGACAGCGCAGCAGCCGGAGGTGAACATCGTCCGCACGGCGGTCGAGGCGCTCGCAGCGGTGCTCGGCGGCACCCAGAGCCTGCACACGAACAGCTTCGACGAGGCGCTCGCGCTCCCGACCGAGGATGCCGTCCGGCTCGCGCTCCGAACCCAGCAGGTGATCGCCCACGAGACGGGCGTCGTCAACACGATCGACCCGCTCGGCGGCTCCTACTTCGTCGAGGATCTGACCAACAAGATCGAGGCGCAGGCCTACGAGTATTTCGAGCGGATCGACGAGCTCGGCGGCATGGTCGAGGCGATCAAGCAGAACTTCCCCCAGCAGGAGATCGCGGACGCCGCATTTCGCTACCAGGGCGAGGTCGAGCGCGGCGAGCGGATCGTCGTCGGCGTCAACCGCTACGTGCTCGAGGACGAGCAGCCGCTCGAGATCCTGAAGATCGACGCGGCGCTCGAGGCGCAGCAGATCGAGCGGGTGCGGGCGCTGAAGAGCCGGCGCGACTCGGCGCTCGTGCAGGCGCGGCTCGCGGAGCTGAAGCGGGCCTCCGCTCGTGACGGCGTCAACCTGATGCCGGCGATCCTGGATGCCGCCCGCGACTACGTGACGATGGGCGAGATGTGCGACGCCTGGCGCGAGGTCTGGGGCACCTGGCGCGAGACGCCGGTCTTCTGAGCTAGAAGCGCTAGAAGCTCAGCTCCAGCCCGTCGTGTGCGAGCTCGATACCAGGCGGGGCGGTGCGCTCGTCCGGTCGATGCGTGAGCACGAGCCGTCTCGTGCCGGATCCGCCGCCGGCTGCGCGCGCCTCGTCCGCCGAGAGATGGCCTCGCCGCGGTCCGTCCGAGTCGGGGTCGTCCAGCGTCGCCTCGCAGAGGAAGAGATCTGCTCCCTGTGCAAGCTCGAGGAGCTCATTGCACGGCCCCGTGTCGCCCGAGTAGGCGAGCGTCCGCTCGCCTACGACGCGAAACCCGAAAGCCGGAATCGTGTAGTGGACGACGGGCAGGGCCGTCAGCGTCAGGCCCGCCAGCTCGAACGGGCGTCCGGACTCGTACTCGTCGACCTCGAAGGCGCGCTCGAGCATGTCCTCGCCGCCGAGCTGCGCGAGGATCGGGAGCAGCGCGGCGCGCGCGCCTGGAGGGAGTCGTAGCTCGGGTTTCGGGTGCTCGGCGCCGGGGCCGAAGAGGGAGCCCCACACCCAGGGCACGAGGTCTCCCCAGTGGTCGAGATGGAGGTGCGTGATCGCGATCGCCTCGACGTCCGGCCAGCCGTCGGTTCCCGGACGCTCGCGCAGCTTCGCGAGCACGCCGGGCCCGCAGTCGAGCAGCAGGCGACCCTCGACGAGGTACCCCGAGCAGGCGCCGCCGGGGTTCGGCCAGGCCGGTGACGAGCCGATGATGTCGAGCCGCACGGTCATATACTTGCCGATGCCATGGCCCGGAAGATCAGAGTGGTGATCGCGAAGCCAGGGCTGGACGGTCACGACCGGGGCGCGAAGATCATCGCGCGGGCTCTGCGGGACGCCGGGATGGAGGTGATCTACACCGGCCTCCACCAGACGCCGGAGCAGATCGTCGAGACCGCGATCCAGGAGGACGCGGACGCCGTCGGGATCTCGATCCTCTCCGGCGCCCACATGACGCTCGTGCCGCGGATCCTCGCCGGCCTGAAGGAGAACGGCGTCGAGGACGTGCTCGTCGTCGTCGGCGGGACGATCCCGGGTGACGATGCGGCGGAGCTCGAGAAGCAGGGCGTCTCGGCGGTCTTCACCCCGGGCGCACCGACGGCCGAGATCGTCGACTTCCTGCGCGCGAAGATCCCGGCCTAGCTGGCGCGCTTGAGCACGGACTAGCTGGCGCGCTTGAGCACGACGCGGGCCGCGGAGAGGGCGCCCCGGCCGCCGATCTGGGCGGCGAGCGTGACCTTTGCCGGCGCCGTCCACACCGTGACGGTGCTGCCGCGCAGGAGCAGATCGATCGTCGGATAGGCAAGTCCGCCGGGAGCGGTCGCGAGGCCCTCGACGGAGGCCGTCTCGGGAACGGCCACGCTCAGCTTCTGGCCGGCCTGCTTCGCCTTGCGTCCGCCCGGCCACCAGCGGACCTGCTCGACAGCCACCTGGATCTCCTCGCCCGCGGCGGTGACGACCTTGCCGGTCAGGGCGGCGGTGAACGTCGAGCCCTGCGTCGCCGCAAAGAGAAGCCGGCTCGCCCGCTTCAGATGCGGGAACGGATTCGTGGCGCCGCCGCGGTCCGGGTGCACCTCGAAGTGGAGGTGCGGGCTGATCCCGTCCGCGTCGCCCGAGTCGCCGACGAACCCGATCGGCTCGCCCGCGGCGACCTTGTCGCCACTCGCGAGCCCCTCGGCGTACGACACTCCCGGCACGCAGTTGCCGCGGTTGTCGTTCTCGTCCGTGAGGTCGTTGTTGAGGTGGACGTAGAGGTACTGGGTGCCGCTCGCGCCCTCGAGATAGAGCATGCAGCCGGCGCGTTCAGAGGTCGTCCAGAACTTGATCCGCCCCGCCTCGGCGGCGAGCGCGAGCGCCCGGCGCGGGGCCAGCAGGTCGTTCCCCTCGTGCGAGCCCTGACCGCGGGCGTCGCCGAAGTCGTCCGTCCAGGCCGCCTCGCCGAGGATCGGGAAGACGAGGCGTGGCACCTTTCCGGATGGCGCGGCCTGACTGGAGGCAGTCGCCAAACCCAGGGAGAAAAGGGCTGCGAAGGTGAGGAAAAAGGTTCCTCGGGCTGAAGTCCGGTGCGCTGTCACGAGTTCCGGTTCGCGCTCGAAGTGCGCAAGACTAGCACCATCGGCAGAACAATCCTGCGTCAAAAGGGTCAAATCGCCTCCGGCCGCCCGTACCCGGAGGGCTGCCGACCGCGTCGTCGTTAGAGTCTCGCCCGGATGAAGATCGCCGTTTGCGTGAAGCACGTTCCGGACGCCGCCGTGACGAAGCGGATCGATCCGGGGACGAAGCGGCTCGACCGCTCCGGCGAGGGCTCGCTGAATCCCGTCGACGCAAACGCCGTCGAGGAGGCGCTCCGGATCAGGGACGCCACAGGCGATGGCGCTGAGGGCGAAGTGGTGCTCGTCTCGCTCGGCCCCGAGAAGGCGATCGACTCGCTGCGCAAGGCGCTCGCGATGGGAGCCGATCGCGTGCTCCTCGTCTCCGACCCCGATGCGGCCGGATCCGACCTGGTGGCCACGAGCTCGCTCCTGGCGAAGGCGCTCGAGCGTGAAGGCGCCGACCTCGTCCTCTTCGGCCAGCAGGCCTCCGACTCCGATGGGGCCGTGCTCTGGGCGGCTGTGGCCGAGCGGCTGCGGCTGCCGCTGATCTCGCAGGTCGCGGAGCTGACGCTCGAGGGCGGCGCGGTCACGGGCAAGCGGCAGACGGAGTTCGGCTACGACGTGATCCGAGCGCCGCTGCCGGCCGTGGTCGCGGTCGCGGACTCGATCAACGAGCCGCGCTACCCCTCGCTGAAGGGGATCATGGGCGCGAAGCGCAAGCAGCAGGACGTCCTCTCGCTCGCGGACCTCGAGATCGAGGCCGAACGCGCCGGGGCGAGCGGCTCGCGCACCGAGGTGCTGGCGCTCTCGGATCCGCCCCCGCGCGGCGAGACCCGGAAGCTCGAGGACGATGGGACGGGCGCCGAGAAGATCGTCGAGTTCCTGGCGGAGAAGCGGCTCGTATGACCGCCCTCGTCTTTCTCGAGCACCATTTCTCCGAGAGTGGGGAGGGCGAGCTGCAGCAGGGCTCGCTCGGGATCCTCGCGAAAGCGTCGCAGCTCGGAGAAGACGTCGCCGCGGTCGTGCTCGGCTCCGGAGTCGAGGAGCTCGCCGCCGAGGCCGGTCGCTACGGCGCGAGCACGGTCTACGTCGCCGATGACCCGAAGCTCGAGGCGCCGCTGCCGCAGCCACGCGTCGATGCGATCGCCCAGCTCGTGCAGGACAAGGGGATCGAGACCGTCCTCTTCGCCCAGTCGATCCTCTCGGCGGACATCGCAGCCGGCCTGGCGGCGCGGCTCGACGCCGGGCTGAACTGGCAGCTCGTGGACATCGCCTCGCAAGACGGCACGGTCGTCGGCAAGCAGTCCGCGCTCGGCGACTCCGTCCTCGTCGACGTCGGCTGGATCTCCACCCCGCGCCTCGCCCTCTTTCGGGCGGGGATCGCGGACCCGGTCGAGAGCGGCGGCACGGCAACCGTCGAGAGGGTCGAGATTCGCTTCCAGGATCACTCGCTGGCCGCGGAGATGCTCGAGCAGGCCCACGAGGAGTCGAGCGGACCCTCGATCGAGGACGCCGACATCATCGTCGCCGGCGGTAGGGGGCTCGGCGCGCCGGAGGGCTTCGGGATGATCGAGGAGCTGGCGAAGGCTCTCGGCGGCGCGGTCGCCGCGACGCGCGCCGTCGTCGACGCGGGCTGGTATCCGTACTCCGCCCAGGTCGGGCAAACGGGCAAGAACGTCTCGCCGGGGCTCTACGTCGCCTGCGGGATCTCGGGCGCGATCCAGCACAAGGTCGGGATGCAGAGCTCGAAGGTGATCGTCGCGATCAACAAGGATCCGAATGCGCCGATCTTCGAGTTCGCCGATCTCGGGATCGTCGGCGACCTGCACGCGATCGTGCCGAAGCTGACCGAGCTCGTGCGGGCCAGGAAAGGATGAGCCGAGGAATCGTCCCGGCGGACTATCCGCCGCCGTTCTCCCCGGCCGAGGCGATCGCGCCGCCGACCGACCCGGTCGACGAGCGGATCGAGGTCGGGGTGCTGATCGTCGGTGCCGGCCCGGCCGGGCTCGCCTGTGCGATCAGGCTCGGCCAGCTCTTGGAGGACTCGCCCGACACGGCTGAGCGCCTGGGCGACGTTCCGGTCGCGGTGGTCGAGAAGGGGAAGCAGCCCGGCTCGCACCTTCTCTCCGGCGCCGTCGTCAACCCGCGGGCGCTACGGCGGCTCTTCAAGGGAAGGCCCGAGCAGCTCGAGCAGGTCCCGAGCTACGGCGACGTCCATGGCGAGGCCGTCTATGTCCTCTCGAAGGGGACGGCGACCAGGATTCCGCCACCGCCGACCATGCGCAACCACACGAACATGCTCGTCTCGGTTGCCCAGCTCGGCCGCTTCCTCGGAGAGCAGGCAGAGGCGATCGGCGCCGCGATCCTGCCCGAGACCGACGCGCAGAAGCTGCTCGTCGCCGACGGTCGAGTCCAGGGGATCCGCACCGGCGACAAGGGCCGCGGCCGCGAGGGGCAGGAGCTCGGCAACTTCGAGCCCGGCTCCGACATCGTCGCCAGGGTGACCGTGCTCGCCGAGGGAACACAGGGCCATCTGACCGGCGCTGCGATCTCCCGCTTCGGCCTCGAGGGGAGCGACCCGCAGGTCTGGGCGCTCGGGGTCAAGGAGGTCTGGAAGGTCGAGAGGCCGCTCGGGCACATCGTTCACACGATGGGCTGGCCGCTGCGCAAGCGCGCGCGCTACGGCGAGTTCGGCGGCTCCTTCGTCTACCCGATGGGCGACGACCACGTCTCGCTCGGCTTCGTCGCCGGACTCGAGTACCGCGACATCGAGTTCTCGGTGCACGACGTACTCCAGGAGTTCAAGACGCACAGGCTGGTACGAAAGATCCTGAGCGGCGGCGAGCGGGTGGGCTGGGGTGCGAAGACGATCACGGAGGGCGGCTTCCACGCGCTGCCGAAGCGCTTCCACGCACCGGGGCTGCTGCTCGTCGGCGAGGGGGCCGGACTTGTCAACGTGCCGACGCTGAAGGGGATCCATTACGGGATCGAGTCGGGGATCATGGCCGCCGAGGCCGCCTTCCGCTCGCTCCAGCGCGGCGAGAGCCCCTCGCGCGTCGGCGCCTTCGACTCCTACGACGAGGAGCTTCGTGCGAGCTACGTGCTCGAGGATCTGCGTCAGGTGCGGAACATGCGCCAGGTCTTCGACAAGGGCTTCTACCTCGGCGGCGCCTTCGCAAGCGCGATGACGATCACGAAGGGCAAGCTGCCGCCGCAGGACTACCACTCGGAGCCGAATGCGGCGCACTCGCTGCTGCGGACCGACCGGGCGAAGAGCTACCCCACACCCGACGGCAAGCTCACCTTCGACAAGCTCTCGTCGGTCTTCCTCTCCGGTAACCGCACGCGCGACGACCAGCCGAACCACATCCGGATCGAGCGGCAGGTGCCCCGTGAGCTCGCAGAGCTGTGGGCGAGCATGTGCCCCGCCCAGGTCTACGAGGTGGGCGCCACCGACGGCGACGGCACCGTGACCGTCAACCTGGCGCCCTCGAACTGCGTTCAGTGCGGCGCGATCACCGCCAAGGGTGGACGGCTGACCCCGCCCGAAGGCGGCTCCGGCCCCGAGTACAAGCTGACCTAACGCCTGGCCCGCCAGGCCTCCGCCAGCTCGATCCGCTCGAGGATCGGGGGGTGGCTGTCGAGGAGCGCGGTCGCCCAGGAAGGCGGATCCGGGTCGGCGAGCGCGAGCGTCGTGAACTTCTCGAACAGACCCCGGGCGCGAGCCGGGTCGCGCGTCGTCTCGAGCGCCGCCCAGTCGGCCTCCTCCTCCATGTGCCGGGAGATTGCGTTCTGGAGCGGCAACGACCCGAGCTGGAGAACGACGAGCACGAAGAGCGAGATCGGCACGGCGGCCGGGCGGCCCATCCCGCCGCGGCGTCGCGTCGCGAGCGCGATCAGCCAGGTTCCGGGCAGCGCGAAGAGCGCGTACCAGGCGAGCCCCTCGAGGATGTGGTTGCCGGAGTGGTGGCCGAGCTCGTGCGCCAGCACGACCTCCACCTCTCCGTCCGAGAAGCGCCCGTCGAGGAGTGAGCTCCAGAGGACGACGCGTCTCGTAGGCCCGAAGCCGGCGGCGAAGGCGTTCGGCGCATCCGTGAAGTCGGAGACGTCCTGAACCGAGATCCGCGGCGGCTCGATCTCCTGGGCGCGCGCGAAGCGTTTGGCGTCTGCCTGCACCGCCGCATCCGCCGGCTCGGTCGGGAAGAGATAGGGCGTGACGAATGCGAACAGCGCCGCGAGCCCGATGAACACCGGTGCGGCCGCGATCCACCAGCGGCGCGGAAAGCGGCCGGCCAGAGCCATCACGATCACGAGCGCCAGGGAGATGAAGAGAAACTCGGCGCCGAGTGCGAACCAGTTCTCGAAGAGGGTCGTCACGTAGCCGGCGTCCGTCTGGTCGTAGCGGCGATCCCACCAGGTCTCGGCGAGGCGGAACGGCACCTGCGAGAGCCAGACGAGCGCGAGCCCGATCATCCCGAGGAGCATCCCCGTACCGATTCGTCCCGCCGCCGACTCGCGGGCGAAACGCGCCCCGCGCCAGGCGTAGAGCGCGAGCACGACGAGCAGGACGAGCTGCGACACGACGAAGTCGAGGCGGAGGAACCGCTCGTAGGTCTCGGCGCGCTCGAGCGACGCCGCCTCGAAGACCCGTGCCGTGTCGAGCTTCGGGGGCCTGAGCCCGTCCGGAACCCGGGTCTGCCAGAGCGACCAGGCGGCAAGAGCCCACCCCGTCGCAAGCAAGGGTAGGCCGAGCAGGCGCAACCGCCGAGCTCCGCTCAGGCGGCGGCCTCGCCGTGCAGCTCCGCGGCCGGCTCGATCGGCTCGTCGGCCCGAAGTGACGGACTCGCATACGGATAGTCGTCGGTCACGATCAGCCAGTAGGCGCTCGTCTGGGCGAGATAGCGGACGGCGATCACGCCGAGCCGGCGCAGTCCGTCGGGCATCCGGCCCGTCGCGAGTGCCGCGAACCAGCCGAGGAAGGCGATCACCGCGAGCGCCGCCGAGAGCCCGCCGGAGACGAGAAGCGCGGGAACGACGAGGATCGTTCTGAAGAGGGTCACCCACCGGCTCTGCCGATCTGCCGGCCCGATCGCGATGTCGACGGCGTAGCCGGGCTGTCCGGTGAAGCCGGGAAAGCGGTTGGCGACGAGAGTCGCGAATGCGGTCACATGCGCCGAGTAGCGCACGTACGCCGCGAGGAATCGATGCAAAGGCGCCGCAGAGCGCCCGCGAACGAGGGTATAGATCCAATTCGCGACCGCGGCCAAGAACGCCGCGACGCTCCAGAGCGTGAGCCAGACGAAGTGCGGCAGCGCGAGGAGCAGCCGGAAGAACACCGTCAGCCGGGAGCGTCTCCCGCCGTCGTCGACCTCGACATCGATCGCGTGAGGCGGCAGCGACCAGCGCGGGCCGGCAGCGTCCGGGTTGGCATTTGGGTAGCGGTCGGTCACGAGCAGGAGGTAGGCGTAGGCCTGCGCCGAGTAGCCGATCCCGTAGGCGCCGAGATCGCGAAGTCCGTTCGGCATCCGTCCGAGCGCGAGCGCGGCGAACCAGCCGAGGAATGCGCAGACGGCGAGGATGCCGCCGCCGGAGAGGAGGAAGCCCCAGTCCGCATCCGCACCCCCACCGCGGCCGCCTCCACCTCCTCCGCCGCCGGAGCCGACCGCGGCGGTGACGAGCAGAGCCGGGAGTGCGAGCACGAGTCGGAACGCCGTCTGCCAGCGCGGCTGGGGTGCGGGTTCCGGCAACTCCACATCGACGGGATAGCCGGGCTCGCCCGTGAAGCCCGGATACGGATTCGCGGCGAGTGAGAGGTAGGCAGCGAGGTGGGCGCCGTAGCGGATGTACGCCGAGAGGAAGCCGTGCAGACCCGCCGGCGGCCGGCCGGTGACGAGGGTTGCGAACCAGGTCGCGATCGCGGCCGGTATCACCACGATCGTCCAGAGCACGATCCAGACGATGTGCGGTAGCGCTAGGAGCAGCCGGAAGAAGACGGTGAGCCGCGAGCGGCGAAGATCGTCGGTGACCACGAGCCTGACGGGTGCGTCGATGTGCCTGAGTATGAGCGAGACTAGGATCGAGCGCATCGGCAGCGGGCTGCTCACCCGGAACGACGTGCTGGCGGCGGCCGAGCGGATCCGCGGCCGGGTCCACCGGACGCCGACCCTCACATCGCGCACCCTCGGCGAGGACGTCGTCCTCAAGGCGGAGCTCTTTCAGAAGACGGGCTCGTTCAAGGTGCGCGGCGTCCTCAACAAGCTGGCCTCGCTCTCCGCCGACGAGAAGGCGGTCGGCGTGATCGGGATCTCGGCCGGAAACCATGCCCAGGCGCTCGCCTGGGGCGCCGCGGCGGAGGGAATCGACTGCCTCGTCGTGATGTGGGCGAGCGCGAGTGAGGCGAAGGTCGACGCCACGCGCGGCTACGGCGCCCGGGTCGACCTCGAGGCAGTGGATCCGGCGGCTGCATTCGAGCGACTGGCGGTGCTGATCGCCGAGACGGGGCGGACGCTCGTCCATCCCTTCGACGATCCGGTCGTGCTGGCGGGCGCGGGAACGGTGGCGCTCGAGCTGCTCGAGGACGCGCCCGAGACCGAGACGATCCTCGTCCCGACCGGCGGCGGGGGCCTCGTCGCCGGAATCGCAGCCGCGGCTCCCGACCGGCGCGTCGTCGCCGTCGAGCCGGAGCGGTCGACCGCCGTGCACAGCGGGCTCGCGGCCGGTCGCTCGGTGCCGGTAAAGCCCGATTCGATCGCGGACGGGCTCTCCGCGCCTTTCGCCGGGGAGCAGGCGCTGGCGCTTCTGCGGGAACACGAGGTCGAAAGCGTGCTGGTCTCGGAAGCGGAGATCGAGACCGCGTTCCGCTTCCTCTACGCGCGGGCGAAGCTCGCCTGCGAGCCCGCCGCGGCGCTCGGCGCGGCGGCGATCCTGGCAGGCAAGGTAACCGGATCCGGGCTGGCCTTCGTTGTCTCGGGGGGAAACGTGGTGGCTGAAACGGCCTCTGCTATCCTGGCTTCGCGATGAAGCCCGGTATCCATCCCGAGTACGTCCTCACCCACGTCCGCTGCTCCTGCGGCGCCGAGTTCGAGACGCGCTCCACCCGTCCCGAGCTGCACGTCGAGATCTGCTCGGCCTGCCACCCGTTCTACACGGGCAAGCAGAAGCTGATGGATCAGGGCGGCCGGGTCGAGCGTTTCCAGCGTCGGCTCGAGAAGGCCGGCGGCGCCCGCCGCGGCTAGACACCGGTCTTGGCCAACACGATCGGAGGGCAGGCCGTCCTCGAGGGCGTGATGATGCGCAGCCCGTCGATCTGGGCCGTCGCCGTCCGCAAGCCGAACGGCCAGATCGCCGAGGTCGTGACGGACATCCGCTCGCCGATGGCGCGCAATCGGATCTTCCGCCTGCCTGTGATCCGGGGCGTGGTGGCCCTAGGCGAGTCGCTTGCGATCGGCTTCCGCGCCCTCGCGATCTCCGCCAACTATGCGGCGCAGGATGCGGACGCAGAGGACTCGGACGAGGTCAAGACGGAGATCACGCGCGGCCAGATCGTCTTTTCCTTCGCGATCGCGATCGGCTTCGCGCTGATGCTCTTCAAGGTGACGCCGGCACTGATCACGAGCTGGCTCCCGATCGACACGACCGGCGCGTTCGTCGTCGTCGAGGGCGTGATCCGCGTCTGCATCTTCCTGCTCTATCTGACGTTGATCTCGTTGCTCCCCGACCTGCGCCGCGTCTTCCAGTACCACGCCGCAGAGCACAAGGCGATCAACGCCTACGAGGCCGGCGAGGAGTTGACTCCCGAGCGGGTGCAGAAGTTCAGCCTGATCCACCCGCGTTGCGGAACAGCTTTTTTGCTCTGGGTGATGGTGATCGGGATCTTCGTCTTCGCCTTCGTCGGCCAGCCCGCCTGGTACTACCTGATCCTGAGCCGGATTCTGCTCCTGCCGGTGATCGCGGGAATCGCCTACGAGCTGATCCGCTTCGCCGGCAAGCATCAGGGCAATCGCGTGCTGATGACGCTGCTCGCGCCCGGGATGTGGCTGCAGCGGCTGACGACGCGCCAGCCCTCGCTCGACCAGATCGAGGTCTCGATCCGCGCGCTCCAGGAGGTCCTGACCCGCGAGGGCAGCCTCTCGACGACCGAGCGCAAGGTCGAGGTCATGGCGTGAACACGAGGAGCTTCAGCCTGCCGGGGAACGAGCCGTTGGGCCGCGGAACGGCCCCTTCAGGGGTCTTCGCGCAATGAGCATCCGCTTCCGCGGATGCTCATCCTGCGCCAGCTAATGCCCCGCATCGAGCGGAGCGCCCGGGTCTCGTGGGAGGGCAACCTCGCGCGTGGCATCGGTTACGTCTCGGGCGACACGGGGTCGTTCGCCGAGCTCCCGATCTCGCTTCCTTCTCGGATCGGCAAGCCCGACGGGAAGACGAGTCCCGAGGAGCTGCTCGCCGCGGCTCACGCGGGGTGTCTCGCCACGTCGGTTGCGGGGGAGCTTTCGAGGGCGGGAACGCCGCCTGAGGTGCTCGCGCTCACGGCCCGGGTGATCATGGACGAGGTCGAGGGGAAGGGCCACCAGATCGTGGCCTCTGAGGTCGACGTCAGTGGCCGCGTGCCGGGGATCGACGCCGAGGCGTTCGCGCGGATCGTGGCTGTGGCAGACGCGGGGTGTTCCTTCTCCGCGCTCATTCGGGCCAGCGGAACGGTTACCGTGCGCGCTCACCTGGACAGCTGAGCGAGGAGGGGCAATGGCCGAGCGGCGCGCGGACGTGACGTGGACCGGCGAACTGATGGGCGGGTCGGGAACGATCGACAGCGTCGGCTCGGGGGCGTTCGGGCCACTCGACGTGAGCTGGCCGGCGCGGTCGGAGGACGCGTCGGGCGGCAAGACGAGTCCGGAGGAGCTGATCGCAGCGGCGCATGCGTCCTGCTTCTCGATGTCGCTCGCCAGCGGTCTCGCGAAAGCGGGCACGGCCCCGGGGCGACTCTCGACCACTGCCGCGGTGACGTTCGTCCCGGGCACGGGGATCACGAAGATCGCGCTCACCGTACGCGGCAGCGTGATCGGCCTCGACGCAGACGGGTTCAGCGCTGCGGCCGAGGACGCCAAGGCGAACTGTCCGGTCTCGCAGGCGCTCGCCGGCGTCGGCGAGATCACTCTGGACGCTGAGCTCGACGAGTAAGTCAGCACGCGGAGCTCTCGCCGTGGTTCGGCGCTTGTGTTGGAACAACACAAGCGCCGGTTCGATCGAACGGCTCGGTCGTCGGCACGACTTGCGCACGGGGTTCGCGAGCGCCGTCTGCGCAACGAACGGAGAGCTTGTGTTGTTCCAACACAAGGATTCAGCGGCGCTCGAGATTCTCCCGGACGACGTCGCGGCGGCCCGCGACGGCGTCGGGGAGCCCGTAGCGGAGCGCGTTCGACCGCGGCTCCGGGATCAGCTCCGGCGCGAGCCAGCGGAGCTCCGAGAGCTCCCCGCCCGGCTGGAGCTCCGGCTCCCCGGCGACGACGCGCCCACGGAAGAGATGGACGAGGAAGCCGTTGTCGAGGCCGTAGCTGCCGATGAGATGGTCGAGCTCGATCTCGGCGCCGGTCTCCTCGCGTCCCTCGCGAACGGCGGCCTCGGCCGGTGCCTCGCCCGACTCGATCGCTCCGCCCGGGAACGACCAACGCCGTCGACCGGTAGGCGCCGAAGCGCTCGTAGAGACGGTGGGCGTCGGTCAGGACCTTGTCGGTCCAGATTTCGAGTCTGACGAAGCCGCGCTTTCGAGCGTCCTCGATCACAGCACGGAGCAACACACCACCGACGCCCTTCCCGCGTCCCGACGACAGCATGTAGAGCCGTTCGAGCGATCCGCGCCGACTCAAACCCGCCGTGCCGACGATCGTTCCATCCAGCTCGGCCACGAAGAACGAGAGATAGCTCGCCGTAACGTCCTCGAGATCCGCGTGGTAGCCGCCCGCATCCCAGGTGAAGCCGTGCTCGGCGTAGACTGCTCGCACGACTGCTGCCGCGGCCATCGAATCCGTTGCCGTCGCGCGACGGATCCTCACAGCACCGGCCGCAGCATCCTACGCCCCGCGAACTCGATCCCATCCTCTCTCGGGAGGACGTCGTCGAGCGCTTGCATCCGCTCCACGACGTCCGCGATCCGGGCCGCAGCCGGAGCGCGCAGCACCTGTTCGAGGGTCATTGCTCCACTACCCTACGGCCGTGGCCGCCATCGACCAGCTGATCGACGAGCTCGAGCGCTCCTACGAGGGCGTGCGCAGCCGCATGTCCGATCCCTCGGTCTACAACGATCACAAGGAGGCGGCGGAGGTCGGGCGCAGGCTGAAGGAGCTCGAGGTGCCGCACAGGCTCGCCCAGGAGTGGCGCCAGGCGAGCGCCGATCTCGAGGCTGCGCGGGGCGACGCGGAGCTCGCGACGCTGGCCGACGATCTCATTGCGGACGTCGCGCGGCTCGAGGAGGAGCTGAAGCTCGCTCTCGTGGAGACCGACCCGGCCGACTCGAAGGGCGTGATTCTCGAGGTGCGCTCGGGAGTGGGCGGCGACGAAGCCGCGATCTGGGCAGGCGACGTCTTCAAGATGCTGACGCGCTATGCCGAGAGACGCGGGTTCAAGACCGAGCTCCTCTCCGCGAACGAGAGCGAGACGGGTGGCTTCAAGGAAGTCGTCTTCGCGGTCAAGGGCGACGGCGCCTACTCCGTCTTCAAGTACGAGGGCGGCACGCATCGAGTCCAGCGCGTCCCGGAGACCGAGAGCCAAGGCCGGATCCACACCTCGACGGCGACCGTCGCGGTGATGCCCGAGGTGGAGGAGATCGACATCGAGCTCGACGAGAACGACCTCAAGATCGACGTCTACCGCTCCACCGGCCCAGGGGGTCAGAGCGTCAACACGACCGACTCGGCGGTCCGGATCACGCACGTGCCGACCGGGATCGTCGTCGCGATGCAGGACGAGAAGTCGCAACTCCAGAACAAGGTGAAGGCGCTGCGCGTCCTGCGCGCCCGCATCTACGAGGCCGAGCGGGACCGCCAGCAAGCCGAGCTTTCGGCAGCCCGCAAGTCCCAGATCGGCTCGGGCGAGCGCGCCGAGAAGATCCGCACCTACAACTATCCCGACAGCCGCGTCACCGACCATCGCGTCAAGATGACGCTGAATCTCGAGAAGGTGCTCCCCGGCGGGCTCGACGAGTTCACCCAGGCGCTCACGTCCGAGGCTCAGCGGCGGGCGCTCGAGTCGTGAGCCCCGCTCGATGAGCCGGATTCGATGAGCCGGATTCGATGAGCCGGATTCGATGAGCCGGATTCGATGAGACTGGGCGAGGTCCTGAGCCTCGCCGCCGGCCATCTGGGGAAGACCTCCGAGACGGCTCGGCTCGACGCGGAGCTCCTCCTGGCGTACGCGCTGGGGCGCACCCGGATCGAGCTCTACACCGATTTCGACCGCCCACTCGACGAGTTCGAGCTCGCCGCGTATCGCGCCCTCGTCGCTCGGCGGGCCCGCCACGAGCCGGTGGCGTACATCCTCGGCGAATGGGGCTTCCGCCGGTTGACGCTGTACGTCGACCGGCGCGCCCTGATTCCCCGGCCGGAGACGGAGATCGTCGTCGAGCGCTGCCTCGCGCGGCTGCGCGGCCTCGTCGAGCCGACGGTGCTCGATGTCGGGACCGGCACCGGCGCGATCGCGCTCGCGATCGCGGACGAGCACGCTGGGGCGCAGGTCACCGCGATCGATCTCTCCACCAGCGCGCTCGAGCTCGCCCGCGAGAACGCCGAGCACCTGAGCCTCGCGATGGAGTTGCTGGAGCACGATCTCCGCAACGGCCTTCCCGGCGGCCCGTACGACCTCGTCGTCTCGAACCCGCCCTACGTCGAGCCCTCCGACCTGGACACGCTGCTGCCGGACGTCCGCGACTACGAGCCACACGTCGCGCTCGTCGGGGTCGGCGCGACCGAGGCGATCGCACGCGCAGCCTGCGACGTGCTCCGGCCCGGCGGCTGGCTCGTGCTCGAGGTGGGCGACGGACAGGCGTCTCAGACGCTGGGGCGGCTCGCGGCGCTCGGGTACGGCGACGGCACGATCACGCTCGACCTGACCGGACGAGAACGAGTCGTCGAGGGGCGGCGATGAGCTCGACCGTCGACGAGGCGGTGGCCGCACTCCGGTCCGGCAAGATCGCGGTCGTGCCGACGGACACCGTCTACGGTCTCGCGGCCGAGCCGGAGTCCGAGAGCGCGGTCCTGGAGCTTTCGCGCCTCAAGCGCCGGGACGCTGCACAGCCGATCGCGCTCGTCGCCGCCGACCTCGACGTTCTCCTCGAGCGGATCCCCGAGCTGCGCGGCCAGGCCGAGCGGATCGTCCGCGCGCTCCTCCCGGGGCCGTACACGCTCGTCCTCCCGAATCCAGCCAGGCGCTACGGCTGGCTCGCCGGCTCGCGGCCCGACACGATCGGCGTCCGCATCCCCGACCTCACAGGATCGGGCCGCGAGCTGCTCGAGCGCGTCGCCGCGATCGCCGGGACGAGCGCCAACCTCAGCGGCGGGGCCGATCCGCGCACGCTCGACGAGGTGCCGCACGAGCTTCGCGCGGCCGCAGCCGCGCTCGTCGACGGCGGCCCGCTGCCGGGAACCCCTTCGACGGTGCTCGACCTCAGCGGCGCCGAGCCGCGCGTCCTCCGCGAGGGAGCTGTCCCCGCGGCGGATGTGCTCCGAATCGTCGACCAAGTCCTCTAGCATCGGGGACGAACTCGTCGAAGGAGCCCAAGCATGGCCGTTGCCCAGCACTCGCTCGCTCAGCTCCGCGCCGCCGGTCTCGCCGACGTCGACCCCCAGATCGCCGCGCTCCTCGGTCGCGAGCTCGATCGCCAGCGCGACCAGATCGAGCTGATCGCCTCCGAGAACTTCACCTGGCCGAGCGTGCTCGAGGCGGTCGGCTCGGTCCCGACCAACAAGTACGCCGAGGGCTATCCGGGCAAGCGCTACTACGGCGGCTGCGAGGTCGTCGACGAGATCGAGCAGCTCGCGATCGACCGGGCCAAGGAGCTGTTCGGCGCCGAGCACGCGAACGTGCAGCCGCACGCGGGCGCGCAGGCGAACATGGCCGCCTACTTCGGCCTGCTCACGCCCGGCGACACGATCCTCTCGCTCCGGCTCGACCACGGCGGCCACCTGACGCACGGGCTCAAGGTCAACTTCTCGGGCCGGCTCTACACGATCGTCCACTACGGCGTCTCGCGCGAGACGAACCTCGTCGACTACGACGACGTGCTCGAGCTCGCGGAACGTCACCGACCGCGGCTGATCGTCTGCGGCGGCTCCGCCTATCCCCGAACGGTCGACACCGCCGAGTTCCGCAGGATCGCCGACGAGGTGGATGCGCTGCTGATGTGCGACATGGCCCATTTCTCCGGTCTCGTCGCCGCCGGCCTCCACCCGAATCCGGTCGAGCACTGCGATGTCGTCACCTCGACGACCCACAAGACGCTCGCAGGCCCGCGCGCGGGATTCGTCCTCTGCCGCTCCGAGCACGCGCAGGCGATCGACCGAGCCGTCTTCCCCGGGATGCAGGGCGGTCCGCTCGAGCATGCGATCGCAGCCAAGGCAGTCTGCTTCCGGATCGCCGCCTGCGAGGCGTTCCGCGACTACCAGGTGCAGGTGCGTGCGAACGCGGACGCGCTCTCGCAGGAGCTGATCGACGGCGGCCTCGACGTCCTCACCGGCGGCACCGACACGCACCTCCTTCAGCTCGACCTGCGCGCGACCGACTGGACGGGCGCCGGCGCCGAGGAGCGCCTCGATGAGGTCAAGCTGACGGTCAACCGGAACACGGTGCCGTTCGACGAGCGGCCGCCGACCGTGGCCTCGGGCGTGCGGATCGGGACGCCGGCCGCGACGATGCGCGGCTTCGACGCGGAGGACTTCCGCGAGGTCGGCCGGATCGTCGTCGGCGCACTCGAGGACGGAGACGTCGAGGGTCTCGCCGGGCGCGCCGAGGCGCTCTGCGCGAAGCGCCCGCTCTACCCGGGCTTCCGCGGCTACACGACCTTTCTCGGCTCCGCCGAGAAAGGTTAGAAGAGCCATCGTCGTGGTCGCCTCGCCCTCCTCTGCCTCTTTCGTGAACGGCAAGGTCACGGAGGTACAGCATCCACTCGTTCAACACAAGCTCGGGTTGCTCCGCGACGTCACCACGAACACCCACATGTTCCGACAGCTCGTCAACGAGCTGACCCTGCTCCTGACCTACGAGGCGACGATGGATCTCGCCACCGAGGACGTCGAGATCGAGACGCCGCTCGAGCACACGACTGCACAGCGGATCTCCGGCAAGAAGGTCGCGATCTGCCCGATCCTGCGGGCGGGGATGGGCATGCTCGACGGCGTCCTCTCGCTGATCTCGGGGGCGCGCGTCGGCTTCATCGGCCTCTACCGCAACGAGGAGACGCTCGAGCCCGTCGAGTACTACGTGAAGCTCCCGACGGACATCGCGCAACGAGACGTGATCCTGCTCGATCCGATGCTCGCGACCGGCAACTCGACCGCGGCGGCCGTGGCCAGGGTGAAAGAGGCCGGCGCGACCTCGATCCGGCTGATCGCGCTGATCGCGGCGCCCGAGGGGATCGAGCGGATTCATCGAGAGCATCCCGAGGTGCACATCGTCGTCGCCGGGATCGACCGGGAGCTGAACGAGAAGGGGTACATCGTGCCCGGCCTCGGCGACGCAGGCGACCGCCTCTACGGCACGAAGTAACGCAACGCCGATGCCGCAGGAGCTCGCCGACAACCTGGAAGTCCTCTACGGGGCCGCGATCGCGCTCGTGATCGTGATCCTGCTCACGCCTGCAGTGGGCGGGATGGCGCGCCTGCTCGGCGTCGTCGACGCACCGGAGAAGCGCCGGCTCAACCTGAACCCGATCCCGCGCCTCGGCGGGCTCGCGATCTTCTTCGGGATCTTCATTCCGGCGCTCGCGTTCCTCGACCTCGGCCGCGAGACGCGGGGCGTCCTGCTCGGGGCCGCGGTCGCCGCACTCGTCGGCGCGATCGACGACTTCCGCCGCCTACCCGCGAGCCAGAAGCTGGCTGGACAGCTGATCGCCGCGGTGATCCCCGTCGTCTTCGGGGTCTGGGTCGACCGCTTCACCTTCCCGTTCCTCGGGATCCACGAGCTGCCGGAATGGGTCGGGATGCCGCTGACGGTGCTCTGGATCGTCGCGATCATGAACATGGTCAACTTCCTCGACGGCCTCGACGGGCTCGCCGCCGGAGTCTGCGCGATCTCGGGTGCGACCTTCTGCGTAATCGCGCTCTCGCTCGGAAAGCCCGATCCGGCGATCCTCTCCGCGATCATCGCCGGCGCCTGCATCGGCTTCCTCCGCCACAACTTCTACCCCGCGCGGATCTTCATGGGCGACTCGGGCGCGCTCATGCTCGGCTTCATCCTCGCCGCAGTCTCGGTCCAGGGGCTACTGAAGACTGCCGCGACGGTCGCGCTCCTCTTCCCGCTGCTCGTGCTCGCCGTCCCGATCCTCGACACGTCGTTCGTGGTCGCGCGCCGGCTGAAGAACCGCGAGAAGGTGTACGCGCCCGACCAGGCGCACCTGCATCACCGTTTTCTCCGACGAGGCTTCACGCAGCGCCGCGCCGCCGTGACGATGTGGGCGTGGTGCGCCGCTCTCGCCGCCGCCGCGCTCGCGACCCGCTTCATCCCCTTCCGCGAAGGCGGAGAGTGGCACCTCTGGGAGACGCTCGCCGCAGGTGCGATCGCTCTCGTCGCGCTCGGCTTCTCGATCTACATCGTCTACCTGCTCGAGATCGTCAAGCTGGCGAACCCCAGGGTTCGGCGCACCGAGGAAGCCGCGCGGCACCGCCGCTCGGCCTGAGAAAACCCAAGTAGCAGACTGTTACACGGGGTCGCTCGCGCCCTCGAGGAATGCGAGCAGCCGCTCGTTGAATCCGGGTGCGCGCTGGACGGCATGGCCGGCCCCTCGGAGGACAATGCGCTCGGCGTCGAGCGCGCGCTCGAGCACCTCGCAGACCGCATCGAAGGCAGGGTGGTGGTCGCCCGAGACGACGAGCTTCGGAAACGGCAGCTCGCGCAACCGTGCCAGCGGGATCTTCGCCTCGTACGGCGGGCGTTCCACCAGCAGTGTTCTCGCTCCCTGCTCGAGCGCCGGCGGGAGCGGGGAGGGCGGAGCAAAGGTCGATCCCACCGCCCGGAGGAAAAGTCTCAGGAAGAGCTCAGATTCGCTCGGGCCCTCGTTTCGCAGCGCGATCGCCTCGGCGACGAACGCCTCCACCGAAGGCTCGCCGCGGGCGACGTCGAAGCACGGCGGCTCGATCGCGATCAGGGAGCGAAGCTCCGGCCGTAGCACCGCCGCCAGCAGCGCGATCACGCCCCCGTAGGAATGGCCGACCAGGTGATCGCCGGGCTCCAGACGCTCGGCGACCCAGACGGCGTGCTCCTCGAAGTCGACCCGCTCGACCGTCGGGCCGGGCGGAAAGCCGGGTCGTTCCACCACCACGAGCTCGTACCACGCGGCGAGCGGCCGCTGCGCGTTCCAGGTCGTCGCACCGTTCGTGACCGACCCGTGGACGAGAACCAGGCGCTCCATCGGGCGATCGTACAAAGTCGACGGGAAAACGCAGAGGATTGGGTTTTCCACTGTCACAATGTCCGGCCCGCTGGTATGCTGGCCGCGGATGGAGCCCGCCACCTCTCGCTCGAGCCTCAGCCTCGCGGGCGCCGGCTCCGTTCTGATCGGAACGACTCTCGCCGTGATCGCGGCCGCCGCGGGCATCGGCTGGCTGCTCGGCAATGCGGCCTACGGCTTCCTCGTCGGCGCGATCCTCGGGATCCCGGTCGGGGTGTTCATGACCTACAAGCGCTACGGGCACGCGCTCCGGTGATGGGAGGCGCCTTTTCGACGCCGCGCCCGCTGCCGAGCCCGACGATTCCGCTCCTCGCCGGCGCCGCGGTGGTCGCGCTCGCCCTGCCCGTCTTCCTCGCGACGGGTTGGTCGCTGCGCGCCTGGCTGATCGGCGGCGTGCTCTGGGCCGCGTCGCGCCTGCTCGCACTGCTACTGACGCACCTCGTCCCGGCCGCGGGTACCCTCGCCGCCGGAGGAGTGATGGGCTTCGGCATGACCTTTCGAGCGCTTGCGGTGATGGTGGTCGTGGTCGCGCTCGCAGCAACGGACGCGCGGCTCGCGCTCGCCGTCCTCCTGCTGTACGCGCTCGCCTACACGCTCGAGCTGGCCGTCTCGCTCGCCCTCTACTTCTCGGCGGACGCAGCATGAAGCGCGCGCTTACGGCCCTCGTCTCGTTCGCGCTTCTCCTTCCTAACCTCGCTTTTGGCGCCGAAGGCGCCGAAAGCGAGGAGTTCAATCCCGAGCACGACTTCGAGATCG
This sequence comes from Candidatus Gaiellasilicea maunaloa, assembly GCA_024330215.1. Classification (GTDB taxonomy): domain Bacteria; phylum Actinomycetota; class Thermoleophilia; order Gaiellales; family Gaiellaceae; genus Gaiellasilicea; species Gaiellasilicea maunaloa. The sequence goes on along the minus strand of JANDLU010000004.1, from coordinate 70,795 downwards.
GGGAGTGGATTCCGATCCACCTCGGCCCGCTCGATCTCTCGATCAACAAGGCGGTCGCCTATCTGATCCTCGGCTCGATCCTGACGATGGCACTCGGGATCTTGCTGATGCGGATCAAGGTCGGCTCGAAGAACGAGCCGGGCCACCGCCAGGCCGTCGGCGAGATCGTCTACGAGGTCGCGCAGACCCAGGTCGCCGAGCAGGGCCTGCCGCACAAGGCAATCGGGCGCTGGTTCCCCTATGTCGCGACGCTGATGCTCTTCATCTGGGTCGTGAACATCATCTCGTTCATCCCATTACCGCTCTCGAACGAGAAGTTCACGGTGCCCGGCACGGATCTGGAGTTGCCGACGTTCGCGCTCTACGCCGCAACGTCGTCGATCTCGGTCACGCTCGCGCTCGCGCTGATGACGTTCGTCTTCACCCACTTCGAAGGTCTGCGCTACAACGGCCCAGTCAAGTACTTCAAGAGCTGGATCCCCGACGTCCCGAAGGCGATGTACCCGTTGATCGTGCCGCTCGAGATCCTCGGCCAGTTCATGCGACTCGTCAGCCTCAGCGTGCGTCTCTACGCGAACATGCTCGCCGGCCACATGCTGATCCTGACCTTCATCGGCCTGATCTTCGTGCTCGGCAACCTCTACATCGCGCCGTTCGTGATCGGAGCGGCAACGCTCTTCTACCTCTTCGAGGTCGTGATCGTCGTCTCGATCCAGGCGTTCATCTTCGCGGCCCTCTCGGCCATCTACATCGGCTCGGCGATCGAGCCCGAGCATTAGTTCCTGTTTTCCCGCCAGGTTGAGGCGGGCAAAGCCCGCCCCAACGGGCAACACCCCTGATGTGAAGATCGGCTAAAAGGAGGAACGTTGTTCAACTTGCTCGCACAGGAAGCCGCCTCGAACGTGGACGCCGGCAAGGCGATCGCGCTCGCGCTCGGCATCGGTCTCGGCTCGCTCGGCGCCGGAATCGGGATCGGCAACATCTTCGGCTCGATGATCCAGGCCGTCGCCCGCCAGCCCGAGCTCCGTGGCGAGCTCCAGGGCATCCAATGGCTCGGCTTCGCCCTCACCGAGGCCGTCGTCTTCTACGGCCTGATCGGCGGCCTGCTCGCCTTCGTGCTGGTCTAGATCATGCTCGGCGCAGCATCGATCTCTCTCCTGGCGGCTTCGCCGCTGATCGACGTGGTCCCGGGTCTGATGATCTGGACGCTTGTCTGCTTCGGGATCACCTTCTACGTGCTGAAGCGCTTCGCCTTCGGCCCGATCCAGAAGACGATCGACGACCGGCGCGAGCGGATTCGCACCTCGGTGGAAGAGGCCGAGCGAGCCCGAGCCGAGGCGCGGAAGCTGCTCGAGGAGCACAAGGCGCTGATCGGGCAGGCGAAGAGCGAGGCGGGGGAGATCCTCACCGAGGCGCGCAAGGTCGCCGACTCGCAGCGCGACCGCGCCCGCGAGGAGATCGAGGTCGATCGGCAGCGCCGGCTCGAGGACACGCGCAAGCAGATCGAGGCCGAGACGGCGCGCGCCCTCGAGCAGATCCGCTCCGAGGTCGCCGAGCTGACGCTCGTCGCGACGAGCAAGGTCACCGGCAAGGTGCTCGACCGCGACGATCACCGCAAGCTGATCGAGGACGCGATCGGCGAGCTCGACTTCTCCGCGCTCGAGCAGGAACGCGTCTAGTGGCCCTCGCGGCGACAGTTAGGGAGCCTCTGGCGCGCGATCTGCGGCGCGCTGCGGCGTCCTCAGTCACGTCCAGGCCAACCGGCCTGCACGCTCCCTGCGTCCTTGCATCGCTTGCAGCTCACGCGCCACAGACTCGAAACCGTCACCGCGAGAGCCACTGATGGCCGTCTCCCACCGTATGTATGCGCGGTCGCTCTTCCAGGCCGCGCAGGAGCAGGGGAAGCTGATGGCGGTCCATGAGGAGATCGGCGACTTCACGGCCGCGATCGCGGCCGTGCCCGAGCTCCGCAACGTGCTCTCGAACCCCGAGTTGGACGCCCGCGCGAGGGCCGACGTGCTCGGCGAGATCCTCGGCGACGCCGACGAGCTCACCCGCAACTTCGTGCTCCTCGTCGCCGAGAAAGGTCGCGCGGGCGAGCTCGAGGAGATCTACCGCGAGCTCGACCGGCTCGTCGCCGCGGAGGAGAAGCGGCTCAACGTCGAGCTGACGACCGCCTTCGAGCTCTCCGAGGAGGAGGCCGCGTCGATTCTGAAGAAGATCGAGCGGGCCTCGGGGCGCTCGGTCGAGGCGACCCGCAAGGTCGACCCCTCCTTGATCGGCGGGATCGTCCTCCAGGCCGGCACGCTCCGCGTCGACGCGAGCGTGCGGGGACGGATCGAGCAGCTCCGCCACGACCTCGTCAGGAGTCGGTGACCGTGCGCTGCTCCGGACCTATTCACCTGAAACCAGGCAGTTCGACCAGCATGGGGGAACCCATGGTTCCCCCATGGGCCCCCTCCTTCGCGCTTGCGACTTCCACAACCGCTCCTGGGCTCCCGCCGGGCAAAGCCCGGCTCCGCCCGCCAAACGGCAGCCCTAACAACGAGGAGATAGAGCTTTGAAGCTAAGGCCAGAAGAGATCACGTCGATCCTCAAGTCGCGGATCGAGCAGTTCGACGTCCAGACCGATCTCTCCGAGGTCGGCACAGTGCTCCAGATCGGCGACGGGATCGCGCGCGTCCACGGACTCGAGAACTGCATCGCCCTCGAGCGGCTCGAATTCGAGCACGGCGTCGTCGGGATCGCGTTCAACCTCGAGGAGGACAACGTCGGCGTCGCGCTCTTCGGCGAGTGGCAGGAGGTCAAGGAGGGCGAGCCGGTCCGGCGCACGGGGGCCGTCGTCAGCGTCCCGGTGGGCGATGCCTTGCTCGGCCGCGTCGTCGATCCGCTCGGCCAGCCGCTCGACGGCGCCGGCGACATCGAGACGAGCGAGCGCCGACCGCTCGAGTTCAAGGCGCCGGGCGTCGTCGAGCGCCAGCCGGTGAAGGAGCCGCTCCAGACCGGCGTCAAGGCGATCGACTCGATGACGAACGTCGGACGCGGCCAGCGCGAGTTGATCATCGGCGACCGCGGCACCGGCAAGACCGCCGTCGCAATCGATGCGATCATCAACCAGAAGGACACGGACGTGATCTGCATCTACGTGGCGATCGGCCAGAAGGGCTCGACGGTCGCGCAGGTCTACGAGCGCCTGAAGGAAGAGGGCGCGATGGACTACACGATCATCATCTCTGCCGCCGCCCACGAGGCCGCGCCGATCAAGTGGATGGCGCCGTTCTCGGGCGCCGCGATGGGCGAGTACTTCCTCTACAACGGCAAGCACGCGCTGATCGTCTACGACGACCTGACGAAGCATGCCGATGCCTACCGCCAGCTCTCGCTCCTGCTGCGCCGGCCGCCGGGCCGCGAGGCCTACCCGGGCGACGTCTTCTATCTCCACTCGCGGCTGCTCGAGCGGGCCTGCAAGCTCTCGGACGAGCTCGGCGGCGGCTCGCTGACCGCGCTCCCGATCATCGAGACGCAGGCCGGCGACATCTCCGCCTACATCCCGACGAACGTGATCTCGATCACCGACGGGCAGATCTTCCTCGAGGCCGACCTCTTCTACTCGGGGATCCGCCCTGCGATCAACGTCGGCACCTCCGTCTCGCGCGTCGGCGGCTCGGCGCAGACGAAGGCGATGCGCAAGGTTGCGGGGCGTCTGCGCCTCGAGCTCGCGCAGTACCGGGAGCTGGAGGCGTTCTCGCAGTTCGGCTCCGAGCTCGACCCGGCGACTCAGAAGACGCTGGCGCGCGGAGAGCGGATGGTGGCGACGCTGAACCAGCCGCAGTACAAGCCGTGGCCGCACGCCGAGCAGGTCGTGGCGCTCTATGCGGGGATCAACGGCTTCCTCGACGAGATCCCGACGCCGCAGATCTCCCGCTTCCACGACGAGCTGCGGGAGCACCTGCGCACCGAGGGCTCGGTCTACAAGGAGATCGACGAGACGAAGGACCTCGCGGACGAGCTCACGGCCAGGCTCGAGTCCGAGTTGAAGAAGTTCACGCAGGGCTTCGATGTCCGCGAAGAGACAGGGTTAGTCGCGTGACCGCAGTTGCTCTTCTAGACCGAAGTCAAGGTCGTTAGACCTTGGCTTCGGTCCAGGACCTCAAGCGGCGGACGCGCTCCGTCCGCAACACGAGCAAGATCACGAAGGCGCTCGAGCTCGTCGCCTCGGCGCGGCTGCGCCGCGCGCAGTCGCGGATCGAGGCCATGCGCCCGTACGCCGAGACGATGCGCGAGCTGATCGCCGGCGTCGGTCGCTCCGCCTCGTCGCTTCGCGGGCTACCGCTCTTGCAGCAGCGCGACGAGGTAGGGACCGTCGGGATCGTCGTCCTCACCGGCGACCGCGGCCTCGCCGGCCCCTTCAACGGGCAGGTGCTGCGCCGGGCGTTCGCGCTCGAGCGGGAGCTCCGCGGCGAAGGCAAGCAGGTGCGGTTCGTCGTGATCGGCAAGAAGGGGCGGACGACGCTGACCTTCCGCGGCTACGAGACGGCGGCCGACTACGTCGGCTTCGCCGACCGGCCCGCCTACGCCGACGCGCAGGCGATCGCCCACGGGATCGCCGAGCTCTATACGGACGGCACTCTCGACCGGGTTGTGCTCATCTACAACGCCTTCGTCTCCGCTTTGACCCAGCGCGTGACCGAGCAGGAGCTGCTGCCGATCTCGGCCGACATCCTCGAGACCGACGAGGAGGAGCGCCGCGACGACGCCATGCGCGGCGACTTCATCTTCGAGCCGGAGCCGGAAGAGATCCTGGCGCGGCTCCTGCCCGTCTACCTCGAGACGCAGATCTACCGCGCCCTGCTCGAGTCCGCCGCCTCCTTCCAGGGCGCGCAGATGACCGCCATGCGCAACGCCTCCAAGAACGCGGGCGAGCTGATCGACACCCTGACCCTCCAGATGAACCGTGCCCGCCAGGCCGAGATCACCCAGGAGATTCTCGAGGTTGTTGCCGGCGCCGAAGCGTTGACTTGATCCTGTTCTTGCGTTGATGCGGCGATTCGGCTGACGGCCGGAGCCGGGCTTTGCCCGGCGGGAGGCAGAGTTCCTTTCTCGCGGTCGACGTGGTGAAGGAGGGGGCTCATGGGGGAACTATGGGTTCCCCCATGCGATCTAACCTTCGGGCCTCCGAGCCGTCTCAGCCGGTGAGGCGCCGGCGGCCAGGCGCTATGCTCCCGCGCAGATGACGACGACACCAACCCAGCCCCGATCGTGAGCACCACTGCGAGAGAGGACGAGGTCCTCGGCGCTACCACCGGCCTCGGCTCGGACGTGGTGCTCGAGCCCGTCTCCGACGAGGTCGGAGTCCGCGCGCGCGGCTACTGGGAGCAGGTTTGGCGACGGTTCAAGCGCGACCGGGTGGCGATCGGGAGCATCTTCTTCCTCGTCTTCGTGGTCCTCGTGTGCTATCCGGGCGCGTGGCTCGCCGAGCGCCAGATCGGGCACAGCCCGAGCGACCCCTTCACCGACGGGATCGACGACGGGCTCATCCCTGTCGGACCCTGGAGCAAGGTCTACAACCCGTTCACCGACGAGGACCAGATCCTCGTCCTCGGCGCCTCGGACACGCTCGGCCGCGATGAGTTCCTGCGCCTCCTCTACGGCGGGCGCGTCTCGTTGCAGGTCGCCGTCCTGGCGACGATCGGTGTGATGATCATCGGGACCATCCTCGGCGCGGTCGCGGGCTACTACCGGGGCTGGATCGACACGATCATCTCGAGGCTGACCGAGATCACGATGGCCTTCCCGGCGCTCCTGTTCGTGATCGCGCTGGCGAGCACCGTCGGCAGCCGGCTCAACGACGTCACCTTCGGCGGCGTCCTCGCGCCGGGCGTCGTGACTCTCGTGCTCGTCTTCTGGGCGTTCGGCTGGTTCTACCCCGCGCGCATCATCCGAGCCAAGGTGCTCTCGCTCCGCGAGAAGGAGTTCGTCGAGGCCGCTCTGATGACGGGGGCGAGCGACTGGCGGATCATCCGCTCGCATCTGCTGCCGCACCTCGCGGCGCCGATCATCGTCTACTCGACGCTCGTCGTGGCGGGCTACGTGCTCGCCGAGGCGGCGCTCTCCTTCCTCGGGGTCGGGATCCCGTTGCCGACGCCGAGCTGGGGCAACCTCCTCTCCTCCGCGCCGGAGTTCTATACGTCGCAGCCCTGGCTGATGCTCTGGCCGGGCGTCGCCGTCGTGCTGACCACGCTCGCCTTCAATCTCCTGGGCGACGGCCTCCGCGACGCGTTCGACCCGCGCTCCAGGCTCTGAGCCGCCTCTCGCGGACGCAGCGAGCACCGTCTCGATTAACGCTGGAGCAATCCCGAGTTAACAACGTACTAACTAACCGAGACGGCGCGCGTCTCAAAGGCGTACGGAAGAGAGGACCGGCCTGTCCAAGGTCGGCCTGAGACCGAAAGGAGCACCAATGAAGGGACGATTCAGTTTCTCGGTCGTCATGGCCCTACTGGGAGTCAGCTTGCTCGTGGCCGCGACAGCAGCAGGCGGCACCACAGGGCCGAGCGCGTCCGACAAGCAGGCAGTGAAGAAGGGGGGGACGTACCGGATCCTCGGCACGAGCGACTTCGACCATCTCGATCCGGCGCTCTCCTACTTCACGCATTCCTGGAACTGGCAGGGCGCGACGCAGCTACGCATGTACTACTACCCCTACGTCAAGGGTGCGGCGAGCCAGCGGATCGCTCCGATGGCCGCGACCGGGTTGCCGCGTGTCTCCAACGGCGGCAAGACGTACACGATCACGATCAAGAGGGGCTTCAAGTTCTCGAACGGGCAGAACGTCACCGCCGCGAACTTCAAGCGGGCGTTCGACCGGGCAGTGAACGCGAAGCTGCAGTCGCCTGCATCGTCGTTCCTCGACGACCTGGCTAGCGTCCGGACGCAAGGCGCCCTGGGGCTCCAGATCACCCTGAAGCGGGTCGCCCCGGACTTCCTCGCGCGGATCACGATGCCGTTCTTCTCGGCCGTGCCGACGAGCTTCCCGCTCGACGCCGAGGTCGACAAGGGCCCGATCGCCTCCGCAGGCCCGTACTACGTCCAGGAGTGGAACAAGAAGACGTCCGCCCTGGCAGTTCGCAACCCGAACTGGAAGAACAACGTCGAGCCGTTCAAGTCGCTCGGCTTCGCCAACAACGTCGACCGCATCACCTACAGCGGCATCGGCGGCGACCTGGCGACCCACCGGCTCCAGTGCGAGCGGAACGAGGCCGACCTCTGCGGCTTCCCGACCACTCAGGCGAAGGAGCTCGCCGACAAGTACGGCGTCAACAAGGGCCGCTTCCAGGTCGACCAGGACCTGCTCGTCTGGCGTGTCGACCTGAACAACGAGCAGCCGCTCTTCAAGAACAACGCGCCGCTGCGCAAGGCCGTCCTGCACGCGCTCGACCGTCGGTTCATGACGGCCCAGCACGGCTTCCTGGCCGGTAAGCGCACCGACCAGTTCATCCCGTACGGGATGGGCGGCTTCAAGGAGCACGACATCTACTCGCTCAAGGGCCCGAACTACGCCAAGGCCAAGAGCCTCGCTACGCCGGGCGCCCTCCGAGGCGGCAAGGCGGTCTTCTACGCCTTCAACCGCGCCCAGGGCCCGCCCGTGGCACAGTCCGTGCAGTTCAACCTCAAGCAGATCGGCCTGGACGTCGAGATCAAGCTGTTCGACCGCGTCGTCCAGAACACGAAGGCAGCCACCCGTGGCGAGGCCTTCGACATCACGCACGAGGGTTGGCACGCGGATTATCCGGATCCGGCGAACTTCATCAACGTGCTGCTCGACGGTCGCCGGCTCCAGGCCGAGAACAACGTCAACACGTCGTACTTCTCGGGTGCCGGAGTGCAGAACTGGACGCAGAAGCTCGATGCGGCCTACTCCGCGTCGGGCGCCGAGCGTCTGAACCTCTATGCCGCGCTCGATCGCGACGTGATGGCGAACGCCGCTCCGACCGCGCCGTATATCTCGGGCACGTCCCGTCGCCTCTTCGGCCCCGAGGTGGGCTGTTACGTTGCGAACGGGCAGGTTGGCACCGTGATCGTGAACATCTGCAAGACCTGATCCACTCGTCCGTCAATCAGCGAGGGGCGCCGTTCCGGCGCCCCTCGCTGAACTACCTGGAGGAGTAAGCTCCCACCAATGGTCCAGTATCTCGTCAGGCGTCTCCTCTGGGCGGTCGTCCTCTTCCTGGCGGTGACCATTGTGACCTACGTGATCTTCTTCCTCGTGCCGGCGAATCCGGCGCGGCTCGCGGCCGGACAAGCGGCGACACCGGAGCGGGTCGCCCTCGTGGAGGAGCGACTGGGGCTCAACGATCCGATCTACGAGCAGTACTGGGGTTTCCTCAAACGACTCGTCTTCGATGGATCGCTCGGCGAGTCGTTCGTCGACCGCTCTTCGGTGAACGACGAGATCTTCCGGGCCGCGCCGATCACGGCGTCGCTCGTCTTCGGCGCGATGATCCTCGTCCTCGTCATCTCCGTCCCGATCGGGATCCTCTCCGCCTTGCGACCACGTTCGGTTCTCGACCGAGTGGCCATGACCTACGTCTTGCTGGGCATCTCGCTGCCCTCCTTCTGGGTCGCGCTCGTGCTGTCCTACATCTTCGGATTCAAGCTCGGCTGGACGCCCATTGCCGGCTACTGCGAGGTGGTCAGCGTGCCGCAGGCGGCGAACTGCGGCGGGTTCGGCGACTGGGCCTACCACATGGTGCTGCCGTGGCTCGCGCTCGCGATCGTCCAGGCCGGGATCTACGTGCGTTTCGTGCGCGCGGAGGTGATGGACACGATGACGCAGGACTACGTCCGCACCGCACGCGCCAAGGGCGCACCGGAGCGGAAGGTGATGAAGGATCACATCCTGCGCAACGCGTTGCTGCCCGTGATCACGATCCTCGGCATGGACATCGGCCTGCTGCTCGGCGGCGCGATCTTCATCGAGACGGTCTTCGGGCTCAACGGTCTCGGCGGCACCGCCATCCGCTCGATCGGCCAGTTCGACCTGCCTGTGCTGCAGGGCGTCGTGATCTTCGGGGCCGTGGCGATCATCCTCTTCACGCTGATCGTCGACCTCGTCTACGCTTGGGTCGACCCGCGGATCCGGCTCACGTAGCATCCCGCCCGCCCGAGACCCCGCCGCATCTAGACCCACCGCATTTAGACCTAAGGGAAACCGGCATGACTGCACTGCTCGAGGTTCGAGACCTGCGCACGCAATTCCAGACCGAGGACGGCTTCGTCAAGGCGGTCGACGGAGTGGACTTCACCGTCGAGTCCGGTAAGACGATCGGGATCGTGGGTGAGTCCGGCTGTGGCAAGAGCGTCACCTGCCTGACCATCATGGGGTTGAACGAGCGCCGCAACACGACCTCGTCCGGGGAGGTGCTCTTCAACGGCGAGGAGATTCTCGGAGCGAGCGGCTCGCGGCTGCGATCGCTGCGCGGCAAGGAGATCGCGATGATCTTCCAGGATCCGATGACCTCGCTGAACCCGGTGCACACGGTCGGCCGCCAGCTCGTCGAGACCGTCCTGCTCCACAACGACATCTCGAAGGCGGAGGCCCGGGCGCGAGCCCGCGAGGCGCTCAAGGAGGTCGGGATCCCGCGCGCGGAGCAGCGGGTCGACGACTACCCCCACCAGTTCTCGGGCGGGATGCGGCAGCGGGCGATGATCGCGATGGCGATGATCAACGACCCGAAGCTCCTGATCGCCGACGAGCCGACGACGGCCCTCGACGTCACGACGCAGGCGCAGATCCTCTCGCTCATGCAGAAGCTGCAGGAGGATCACGGAACCGCGATCGTGATGATCACCCACGATCTCGGCGTCGTCGCCGAGACGGCGCACGAGGTCGTCGTCATGTACGCGGCCAAGGTGGTGGAGCGCGGCACGGTGGACGCGATCTTCACCGCGCCGCAGCACCCGTACACGTGGGGTCTGCTCGGCTCGCTGCCCCGTCTGGACGCCGAGATCGACCGGCTGGCGCAGATTCCGGGCCAGCCGCCATCGCTTCTGAATCCGCCGCGAGGCTGCCGCTTCCATCCGCGGTGCGCCTACGTGATGGATGTGTGCAGGGAGAAGGTGCCGGAGCTCATGGGGGTCTCGCACGATGCGGCGCACGAGCAGGCCTGCTTCCTGGACGAGGAGACGAAGACCCGAGAGGCGGCACGCTTGTTCGCGGCCACGATGGCTGCCGGGACGAGCGGGTAGGGCGATGGCGGACGAGCTGCTCGTCGTCGAAGGCCTGAAGAAGCACTTTCCGGTCACGCGCGGAATCATCTTCCAGCGGCAGATCGACGCCGTCAGGGCAGTCGATGGCGTCAGCTTCACGATCAACGAGGGCGAGACCCTCGGCGTCGTCGGCGAGTCCGGGTGCGGCAAGTCGACGATGGCGCGCTGTCTCCTGAAGCTGATCGAGCCGACGGAGGGCAAGATCGTCTTCCGAGGCCGGGACATCTCCAAGCTCTCGCGGCGCGAGATGCGGCCTCTGCGGCGCGAGATGATGATGGTCTTCCAGGATCCCTACGCATCCCTGAACGTCCGTAAGCGCGTCGGCTTCATCGTCGCCGAGGCACTCGAGGTGCACGGCATCGCCACCCCCGCCGAGCGGAAGCGGCGAGTCCAGTCCCTGCTCGAGGTGGTCGGGCTCAATCCCGAGCACTACAACCGCTTTCCGCACGAGTTCTCGGGAGGCCAGCGCCAGCGGATCGGGATCGCACGGGCGCTCGCGATCAACCCGACGCTGATCGTCTGCGACGAGCCCGTGTCTGCGCTCGACGTCTCGGTGCAGGCCCAGATCCTGAACCTGCTCAAGGATCTCCAGAAGGAGTTCGGGCTCACGTACATCTTCATCGCGCACGACCTGAACGTCGTTCGCCATATCTCCGACCGGGTGATGGTGATGTATCTCGGCAAGCCGGTCGAGTTGGCTTCGCGCACCGAGCTGTACACGGCTCCAAAGCACCCGTATACGGGGGCGCTCCTGGGCGCGGTGCCGATCCCGGATCCCGCGCTCGGACGCCTGCGGCAGCGCGTCGTCCTCGAGGGCGACGTGCCGAATCCGATCAACCCACCGGCCGCGTGCAACTTCCACCCGCGCTGTCCGCGCTTCCACGAAGGGCACTGCGACGTCGAAACGCCCGAGCTTCGGAACGTCGCCGGTCATGCCCATACGACCGCCTGTCACTACCCGCTCGAGAAGTGGCCGATGACGCCCCAAGAGATTCGGTATGACCGCTCACGGACGGCAGCGGTCGGCTCGTAACGGCGTGACGCAACGGGCACGCGGTAGCTCGCGCTGCTGCGGCGACTCGCCGGGCTACAGGCCCCTAACACAATGAAGCTCTGTGCCGAGGCGTCATCGTGCTAGAGGCTCTCCGGCGGCTGGCCGTCCTGCTGGCGTCTACCGCCGTCGGCCTGGGCGCGGTTGCGTTGCTGTTCGGCCTCGCGACCGGCGCCTCGATCGCACGCGCCGTCTCGGTCACGTACTACGTGGTCGGCGCCTTCCTGATCGTGCTCGGCTTCTTCGCGGGCAATCGTGGCCCGCTCCGCACGAAGATCGCCGACGAGGAGGCTCCGATCGCGGGAATGTTCGGCACGGGCCTCGGGCTTCGAGGCGCTCGACGCGCAAGCCGGGGGGAGCAGCGGGATTCGCTGGCCACCGCTGCGATCTTCCTTGCCGTCGGCGCCTGGCTCATCCTGCTCGGCGTTACTGCCGACACTTCGGTCAAGCTCTTCTAGCTCGGGACTAACTTCGGGCCCGACGTGTTCGTCTGAGGTGATGATGCACGAGGTAAGAACAATGGAATGCGAGCGCACGCGGCAGTGGGTTTCCGTGGCGCTCGACAGCGAGCTCTCGCAGTTCGAGAGCGCCCTCGTCAAGAATCACCTCGCGCGCTGCGCCGACTGTCGTTCGTTCCAGGAGAGCGCCAGGGCCGTCACGGCCGTCGTTCGCAGCTCGCCGTCGGAGAGAATGAGCCGGGATCTCTATCTGCCGGTGCGCCGCCGGGTCGCCTGGAGCTCGCCGACTGCTGTGACGCGAGTCGGATCGGCGGCCGCCGCGGTGATCGTCTCGTTGATCTCGCTCGGGCTGCTCAACGCACCCGAGCGCGGATCGCTGGCCGACGAGGAGGTGTTCGCCGTGGCGCCGCTCGAGCCGGCGATCACGACGAACGAGCTCCTGATCGGAGTTCGCGTGCGGACGCTCGTCCGAGGCGAGAACCAGGCGATCGCATTCGGCTCGGGCGGAATCGGGGCGTACAAGCCCGCGTTGGCGCCGACGCCGTAGCGCCGCTAGCGTTCAGCTCATGACGGTTGCGGTGCAGGTCGGCGCCGAGGAGCGGCTCGCGTCCGCGACCGCGGTCGCCGACCGCTTCCGCGCGAACATCGAGAAGGTCGTCCACGGAAAGAGCGAGGAGATCCGGCTCGTGCTCACGGCGCTCGCCTGCGGTGGGCATGTGTTGTTCGAGGACGTGCCCGGCACCGCCAAGACCGTGCTTGCCCGCGCGATCGCCCAGTCGATGGCGGGCGCCGTGCCGGCGCGGATCCAGTGCACGCCCGACCTGCAACCGACGGACGTGACCGGACTTTCGATCTACAACCAGAAGACCAGGGACTTCGAGTTCCAGCCGGGGCCGATCTTCGCGAACGTCGTGCTCGTAGACGAGATCAACCGGGCGATGCCGAAGGCGCAGGCGGCCCTGCTCGAGGCGATGGCGGAGCAGCAAGTCACGAGCGACGGCGTCACGCGCCCGCTTCCGCACCCGTTCCTGCTGCTGGCCACCGAGAACCCGATCGAGTACGAAGGCACGTTCCCGCTTCCCGAGGCGCAGCTCGATCGCTTCTTCCTGAAAACCTCGCTGGGCTACCCGTCGCTCGACGAGGAGCTGCAGATCATCGACGACCAGCGCGAGCATCATCCGCTGGCCGACCTGCGCCCGGTCGTGACGATCGCGGAGGTCGCCGCGCTGACCGCCGCTGTCGGGGACATCTATCTCGACCCGCTGCTCGGGCGCTGGATCGTCGAGCTCGTGCGCGCAACGCGCGAGTTGCCCGCCGTGGCAGTGGGCGCCTCGGTGCGGGGCAGCCTGGCGCTCGAGAAGGCCGCGCGCGCGTGGGCGTTGCTGCACGATCGGACGTACGTGACCCCTGTCGACGTCGAGCGCCTGTTCCTGCCGGTGCTCGGACACCGCGTCGTCTTCACGCCGAGGACGCTTGCCGAGGCGCGCCGGGTGGGCTGGGAGGTCGCGCTCGCGGAGTTCAGGGACGCCTCGATCGAGCTCGCTCCTTCACCGGCGACGGTCTTCGACTCCGACACGCTCCTCGCAGGATCGTGAGCGGCCGCCGCGACGTCTTCCCGCTGGTGCCGCGCCAGCGGCTGCTCGGCCTCTCCTTCGGCGTCATCCACGGAGTCCGCCGCGGCCTCGGCACCGATGTCGCCGGGTCGCGTCCCTATCGGCCCGGAGACGACCGCGATTCGATCGACTGGGCCGCGACGGCGCGTCTCTCTACCGCCCGTGCGTCGGATGAGTTCGTCGTCCGCGAGAACTACGCCGACGACGCCCCTCGCGTGGTCATCGTCGTCGACCGAAGGCCGGAGATGGCTCTCTCGTCGCCCGACGTGCCCTGGCTGCGCAAGCACGAGGCGCTGCGCACTGCAGCGGGCCTGATCGCCGACAGCGTCGCCGAGGCGCGCGGCCTCGTCGGCTACCTCGATCTCGCGGAGGGCGCCGACACCCCGTTCTGGCGACCGCCATCCTCGAATCGCGAGCCGTGGTCGATTCGCGACAGGCATCTGCGCCACCCAACCTTCATGGCTCCCGAGGACAACCTCACGCTCGCGCTCGAGTTCCTCGAAGGCCACCGCCGGGCCGTGCCGGGCGGCAGCTTCCTGTTCGTCATCTCCGACTTCCTCGTCTCGCCCGCGCGCGAGATCTGGGAGCGGGCTGTCGAGCACCGCTGGGACATCGTCCCGCTCGTGATCCAGGACCCGCTCTGGGAGCAGAGCTTTCCCCCGGTCGACGGGATCGTCGTCCCGCTCACCGGCGCCGACGGGCGCGTGCGGCTCGTCAGGCTCCGCGCGGGTGAGTCGGCGAAGCGGCGGCGCGAGCACGAGCAGCGCCGGGCTGAGCTGCTCGGTGGCTTCCTCGACCTGGGGATCGAGCCTGTGTCGCTCTCGGCGAGCGATCGCGATCACGTCCTGTCGGCGCTCCTCGCGTGGGCGGCGGGCCGAGAGCTCGAGCACGGACGGAACTGGCGATGAGGCGGCTCGCGGTTCCGCTTGCGCTGCTCGCGGCGCTCGCTGTCACGGGCGGCGGGATCGCGCTCGTGCTCGCCTCGCGGGGCGGCGATGGGGACGACCCACGACCGCTGCGGCAGTCGCTGACGATCGTCAGCTCATCGGTTCGGCCTTCGGTGCATGCGTTCGGCGAGCCCGTCGTAGCGGAGCTCGTGCTCGTCGGCGACGCCGAGGTCGTGCGGCCGGAAACCGTTCGCATCGATCCCGACTTCGCGCCCTACGAGGCGGCCGGGCCCGGACACGTCGAGCGCATTGCTGCGGGCTCGAGCGTCCGCTGGCGCTTCCGTTACCCGCTCCGCTGCCTCCGCGAAGGCTGCGCGCCCGCCGGCGACCGTCGGACCTTCGAGTTTCCCCTGGCGAGCGTCGCGTACCGATTCCAGCTGAGTCCCGGCCCGGCGAGCATCATCGTCGAGTGGCCGCGCTTCCAGGTGACGGCGCGGGTCGACGATGCGGCGCTCGCGCAGCGTGCGTGGCGGGGAGACGTGAGCGCCGTTCCCGCACCGTCCTATCGCTGGGCCCCCGGCACCCTGGCGGCCGCGCTGCTCGTCGGCACGGCGGGGTTCGCCGGTCTCGGCGTTGGGCTTGCCGGGCGGCTCTCGCGGCGGCGCGCGCCGGCGGTCGAGGCGGGCCTGGAGCTGGTGCCCACGCTGGCTCCGCTCGAGCGAGCGCTCGAGCTCGCGCGCGAGGCATCGAGGAATGGAGACTCGCCCGACCGGCGCCGGGCACTGGAACGCGTCGCTCGCGAGCTGGGCGGCCGGGGACTCGCCGAGCTTGCAGATCGGGCGAGAGCCCTCGCGTGGGCGTCCGGCGCCGCCGATCCCGACGCGATCGAGGACCTCGCGCGCGACGCCCGGACGGCGAACGGAGGCTCCGGGTGACCGGCGTTCGCCGTTCCGGGCTGCCCACGTCGGCTGTTCGCGAGCTCGAGCAGACCGCGAGGCGAACGCTTGTCCGGCACGTCGGACTCGCGCTCTGTGCCGTGGCGGTACTCGCCGTGGCCGTGCTGCTCTCGACTCGCCTCGGCGCCAGGCCCACGAGCTACTTCGCGTCGGGTGGCGGAGGCGTGATCGTGCTCGACCTGTCGACGAGCGTCGAGCCGGCGAAGTACCGGCGCATCCAGCGAGTGCTGCGCTCGCTGGCCCAGACGTCGACCCGCGTCGGCCTCGTCGTCTTCTCGGACGACGCGTACGAGATGCTCACGCCGGGCACGCGCGGCGACGAGCTGCGTCCCCTGCTGCTCTTCTTCGAGCCGCCACCGGCATCGCCCATCGTCAGGCGCTCCGGGCGCTCACGAGGAGGCTCCCAGGAACTCCCCTCGTTCGGCCGCGCGAATCCTTGGACCGGCACGTTCCGCGGCGGGACGAAGATCTCCGTGGGGCTCGGCGAGGCGAGGCGGGTGATCGAGCGCGATGGGATCGAGCCCGCCGTGCTGCTGATCAGCGATCTCGACGACTCGGCGCTGGACACCGAGCGGCTGACGCAGGAGCTGATTCGCTACGAGGCCGACGGGATCGACCTCCGGGTCGTGCCGCTGTTCGCCTTCAACGAGGACCGGGATCTCTTCGAGCAGCTGGTCGGTGAGGAGGCGTTCGTGCAGAATCGCGAGCTGCTCGGCAACACCGCGATCGAGGAGCGCCAGACGCTGGTCGGCTCGTTCCCGGCGGCGCTGGTCGCCGCCGCCGCCGCTCTCCTGGCGCTTCTCGCTCTCAATGAGCGGTTCTGCGGCCGCGTCTCCTGGCGGCGGGCATGAGGCCCGCGCGGATCGCCGGACGACCCCTGATCGGAATCCTGGCCGTCGCGCTCTCCTTCGCGGTTGCGACGCTGCTCGCCCTGCTCGCCGTCGACGTGATGCGCTCGCAGCAGGCGCTCGAGCGCGGCGACGCCCGCTTCGCCGGCGTCGCCGGCACACAGGGCATGTGGACGGCCGAGGCGGTGCTTCCGGCCGCCGCCAGCCGCTCGTTGCTCGATGTGGCGGACGACCTCGAGTTCCGTGCAGCCGTCCAGCGGTTCCGGCTCGCACGGCCGCGAGAGGAGGTCACGCAGTTCTCCCAGCTCGCGGTGAGAAGCGGGGCCGAGCGCGTGCTCGCTCGGGCCGCCGGGAACGCCGACCGGCGCCGGGGGTCGATGCTCTCGAACCTGCGTGGCGTGCTCGCGCTCGAGGAGGCACGGCTCGGCACGGGCTCGGGGCCGCCGCTCCGCCGGGCTGCGGGTCACTTCCGCCGCGCGGTGGAGCTCGACCCGGGGCACGACGACGCTCGGTTCAACCTCGAGCTCGCACTCCGACTCCTCGCGAGTGCCGCGAGCAGCTCGGCCGGGAGCGGCGAGCGCGCAGCCACACCCGCCTCGGGCGCCGGCGCCGCGTCGTCCGGCGGCGGCTACTAGCGCGGTGGGCGTCTCCTTCCTGACACCGTGGGCCGCCGCGGTCGGCGTCCTCGCGCTTCTCGGCGTCGGGGCCCTCGTCGCCTCCGAGCGGCGCTCGCGCCGACTCTGCGCCGTGCTCGGGCTCGAGCCGCGGCCGACGGGCATGCTCGGGCTCGAGGCGGCCGCGCTCGTCGCCATTGGCTTGCTGCTCGGTCTCGGAGCGGCGCAGCCGGTCGTCTCCAGGGTGCAGGAGACCGAAGGGCGCACCGATGTCGAGGCCATCGCCGTCCTCGACGTCTCGCGGTCGATGTTGGCGCGGCCCTCCCGGTCGGCGCCGGCCCGGATCGAGCGCGCACGCGCGTTCGCCAAGGAGCTGCGTTTCGGGCTCGTCGAGGTGCCCGTCGGGGTCGCGTCGGTGACAGACCGGCTGCTCCCGCACCTCTTCCCGACCCTGAGCGCGACCGCGTTCACCGCCATCGTCGACCGGGCGGTGGAGATCGACCGGCCACCGCCGGAGCGGCGCGCCAGCCGCGCCACGGCACTTGCGGCGCTCGGCGATCTCGGCCGGCAGAACTTCTTCGGCTCGCGAGCGCGCGTCCGCGTCGCCGTCGTCTTCACCGACGGCGAAAGCGTGCCGTTCAATCTCGGCGAGCTCCGGTCATTGCTCCTGCGAGGACGGGTGGCCACATACTTCGTACACGTCTGGCACCCGGAGGATCGCGTGTACGGGCGGAGGGGAGAGGTGGAGAGCTACCGGCCCGATTCGACGAGCCGCGACCTCCTCGAGCGCGTCGCCCGCGAGATCGGCGGTCGTGTCTTCAGCGAGCGGGAGCTCCCGGCCGCGCTTGCGGCCGTTCGGGGCAGGCTCGGCGAGGGCGCCGTCGCCCCGAGCGGCCGCGAGCTCCGGGCCGTCCCGCTCGCGCCGTACGCCGTCGCCGTGGCGGCGCTGCCACTCGCGCTCCTCCTGTTGCGCCGCAACTTCTAGTCCCACGGTTCGTCTACTCTTGAGTGATGCGGAGGATCGTTGGAAACCCATGGGTGTTGCGTGCGTTCAGCGCGGTCTCGGCCATGCTCCTCGTGATCGGGATCGTCGCGTTCGTGCAGTCGCGTCCGAACCCCTCGCCGCGGACGAACACGACGACCTACGGGCGCGATTTCGAGCTTCCGGTCACGACCCCGAAGTACACGGCGGCAGACCTCCCCAAGAACGTGCGCCGGGTCGCGGGCGAGTTCATCCTTGCGGCGGCCGGACGGGAGGATCTCGAGAAGGCCTGGACGCTCACCCATCCCGAGCTCCGGGTTCAGTGCGGGTGCTCGTACAAGCATTGGCTGACGGGGGACATCCCCGTGCAGTACTACCCGCCGAACGACATCGATACCGCGAGCTTCGACATCGACGAGCTGACGCCGAACGAGATCTTCCTGCGGGTGCTGCTCGTGCCGAAGAAGGGGTCGAAGGTGAAGCCGCAGGTCTTCGACATGGGAGTGAAGGCCAGCGGCTCGGGCGAGCAGAAGGCCTGGCGCGTGAACTACTGGGCGCCTCGCTCGTCGATCCCGGTGCCGGCCGCGATCGACGGCGGCTGATCGTCGTCGTGCTCGTCTCGCCGAGCTCGGTGACCGCCTTCGTCTGACGGCTCGACCACGACGCCAGGCTGGCGTCGGCGCTCGAGTCCTCCCGCTACGACCGGGAACCGAGCCCGAACGGGAAGGGCTCGGGTAGACTACGAGCGCGTTTGCGGCGCATTCGCGTCGCGCCTCCATTCACGAGCGACCGTCCCTCCTCGAGCGGGGAGCCACAGGAGACACATGTCTGAGCGCGCCCAGGAACAGAATCGCCGCAACGGCCAGGAAGACGGTCAGGGGAACGCCGGCCGGGTCGTGGAGATCAAGGGCGTCGTGATCGACGCCGTCTTCACGGACAACCTGCCGGCGATCTACAACGCCCTGTCGATCGCGATGCCCGGAGTAGGCGGCGCGGAGGGCACGACGCTGATCGCGGAGGTGCAGCAGCACCTCGGCGACGATCGCGTGCGCGCGGTCGCGATGGACACGACCGACGGACTCGCGCGCGGCGTCGAGGTCGTGGACACCGGCCAGCCGATCTCGGTGCCGGTCGGCGACGCGACGCTCGGACGGATCTGGAACGTGATCGGCGAGCCGGTCGACAACAAGCCGCCGGCCGGCGACGAGGTCGAGCGCTGGTCGATCCATCGCGACCCGCCGGCCTTCCGCGACCTCTCGCCGACGGTCGAGATCTTCGAGACGGGGATCAAGGTGATCGACCTGATCGCCCCCTACATCAAGGGCGGCAAGATCGGTCTCTTCGGCGGCGCGGGCGTCGGCAAGACCGTGCTGATCCAGGAGCTGATCCACAACGTCGCCCGCGAGCACAGCGGCGTCTCGGTCTTCGCGGGCGTCGGCGAGCGCACGCGCGAAGGCAACGATCTGCTGCTCGAGATGACCGAGTCCGAGGTGATCGACAAGGTCGCACTCGTCTACGGCCAGATGAACGAACCACCGGGCGCGCGCCTCCGTGTCGGTCTCTCGGGCCTGACGATGGCGGAGTACTTCCGCGATCAGGGCCAGGACACGCTGCTCTTCATCGACAACATCTTCCGCTTCGTCCAGGCGGGCTCGGAGGTATCGGCGCTGCTCGGCCGGATGCCGAGCGCGGTCGGCTACCAGCCGACGCTCGCGACTGAGATGGGTCAGCTCCAGGAGCGGATCACCTCGACGACGACCGGTTCCGTCACGTCGATCCAGGCGATCTACGTCCCCGCCGACGACCTCACCGACCCGGCGCCGGCGAATGTGTTCGCCCACCTCGACGCGACGACGACGCTGTCGCGGGCGATCGTCGAGAAGGGGATCTACCCGGCCGTCGACCCGCTCGACTCGACCTCCCGAGCTCTCCAGCCGGGCATTGTCGGCGAGGAGCACTACCTGGTTGCGAGCCAGGTGCAGCAGATCCTCCAGCGCTACAAGGATCTGCAGGACATCATCGCGATCCTCGGCATGGACGAGCTCACCGACGAGGACAAGGTCATCGTCTCGCGGGCCCGCAAGGTCGAGCGCTTCCTCTCGCAGCCGAACTTCGTCGCCGAGCAGTTCACGGGCACCCCGGGTCAGTACGTCAAGCTCGAGGACACGATCGCCGGCTTCAAGGAGATCATCCAGGGCAAGCACGACGAGCTGCCCGAGTCCGCCTTCTACATGGTCGGCCCGATCGAGGGCGCCGTCGAGAAGGCCGGCACGGCCGCGGCCGCGGCGTAAGCACAGCGGTGGCCGAGACCCACCCCAAATTCGACGTCGCGGTCGTCACTCCCGAGGGCGATGCCTTCCGGGGCGAGGCGGAGATGCTCGTCGTCCCCGGAGCGGCCGGCGACATCGGCGTGCTTGCCCGCCACGCGCCGCTCGTCGCGACGCTCCGCGCGGGCTCGACCCGTGTCTACCTCGACCGGGAAGCCGACAACGTCGTCGAGCTCGCAACCGGCCCCGGCTTCTTCAAGGTCGAGCTCGACCGCGCGATCGCGCTCGTCGACGACGCCGTCGACGTGAAGGAGGTCGACGACGCACGGGCCCAGGAGCAGCTCGAGGCCGCGAAGGCGGAGCTCGAGCGGATCGACGCCGGCGAATCGACAGCCGACCGCTGGCAGCTCGAGCAGCGGATCAAGCACGCCGAGAATCAGCTCACGGTCTCTGGCAGGGGCTAGCGCGTGCGGGCGATCGTCGCCGAGAAACGCGAGGTCGCGAAAGGCACGCTGTTCGTCGCGTTCGATCTTCAGGGAGCCGCGGTGGACTTCCGGCCCGGCCAATACTTCTGGGTCGAGTTGCTCGACCCACCCTACGTCGACGAGAAAGGACCGCGGCGACACATCTCCGTCTGCAGCTCGCCGACCGAGCGCGGCGCGCTCTGCCTCTGCACGCGGCTGCGCGACACCGCTTTCAAGCGCTCGCTGGCCGAGCTCGAGGTGGGCGACGCCGTGGAGGTCGAGGAACCGAAGGGGAGCTTCCTCCTGCCGGAAGCGACGGACGTCCCTTACGTGTTCGTGGCAGGCGGAATCGGGATCACGGTCTTCCGGAGCATGCTCCGCTACGTCCGCGATGAGCGGCTCCCGTACCAGATCACCCTCGTCTACTCCAATCGCGACCGTGGGTCTGCGGCCTTTCTCGACGAGCTGAGCGAGCTCGAGCGCGAGGTGCCCAGGCTGAAGCTCGTGCTGACGATGACCGACGAGGAGGGTTGGGAGGGCGAGACCCGCCGGATCGACGCCGCGATGCTGCGCGACCACCTCGGCGAGCTCGACGCCTACCGCTTCCTCGTCGCCGGGCCGCCCGCGATGGCGCAAGCCGTCGTCGACTCGCTCCACGCTGCGGGGCTTTCCGAGCAGAGCGTGCTCGCGGACAAGTTCTCGGGCTACTAGCCCGGTTTCTGACTGGATCATGGTAACGTGTCCATGGTCATGAGCGAGCGGACGATCGCAGCGGGGGAATTCAAGGCCAAGTGCCTGGCGCTACTCGACGAGGTCGCCGTAACCGGACGTCCGATCGTCGTGACGAAGCGCGGCAAGCCGGTTGCCCGGGTTGTCGCGATGGAGCCTCCGCCGTCGTTGCGCGGCAGCGTGACCTATCTCGTCGACGAAGACACGTTCATCGCTCCCCTCGACGAGCCCTGGAAAGCCGATCCGACCTGATCGTGCTGGACACCCACGCGTGGATCTGGTGGGTGGACGATCCGAGGCGGCTGTCGCAGCGAGCGCGGACGGCAATCGAGACGGCCGATCGAATCGGCGTGTCGGCGATCAGCTGCTGGGAAGTGGGCACATTGGTGGCGCGGGGACGACTCGCGCTCGACCGCGACGTCCGAGTCTGGGTCGATCAAGCGCTTACGCGCGAGCGGGTCGAGCCTCTACCTGTGTCGCCCACGGTCGCTCTCGCGGCTGCGATGCTCGACCGACAGCGATTCCCACTTGATCCTGCGGATCGGGTCGTCTATTCCACGGCACTCGCGGAACATCGGACACTCGTGACGAAGGATCGACTGCTGCGCGCCTACGATCCGGACCGGACGCTCTGGTAGCTACGCTTCGTCCACCTGGAGAGCTTTGAAGGCAGCTTGGCGACCAGGAGAAAAACGCCTAAAGAGCCCGCGAGCAGATTCGCTCCGTCCTCTTTCGGCCGTACGGAGGACGTTGTGAGCAAAGAGGCGAAGCTGAGAGAGCTACTCCGCGAGCGAATCCTCGTGCTCGACGGGGCCTGGGGGACGATGCTCCAGGATGCCGGGCTCACGGCCGCGGACTATCGCGGCGACCGCTTCCGCGACCATCCCCGCGACGTCGCCGGCGATCCCGACCTGCTCAATCTGACCCGACCGGATGTGATCCTGGACGTGCACCGCCGCTATCTCGACGCCGGCGCCGACATCACGACCACGAACACGTTCACGGCGACGAGCATCGGCCAGGCCGACTACGGGCTCGAAGGATTCGTCCGCGAGCTGAACCTCGAAGGCGCTCGGTTGGCGCGCGAGGCCGCGGATGCTTGTGCGCAAAGAACACAAACTCCGCGTTTCGTCGCGGGCTCGCTCGGGCCGCTGAACGTGACGCTCTCGCTCTCGCCGAAGGTCGACGACCCCGCGTTTCGGCCGGTCTCGTTCGACGAGGTGCGCGCCGCCTATGCCGAGCAGATCGCGGCGCTCGCCGAGGGCGGCGTCGACCTCCTGCTCGTGGAGACGATCTTCGACACGCTGAACGCGAAGGCTGCGATCGCGGCTGCGCGCGAGGTCGCGCCGGAGTTGCCGCTCTGGATCTCGGTCACGATCGTCGATCTCAGCGGCCGGACGCTCTCCGGTCAGACGGTCGAGGCGTTCTGGGCCTCGGTCGAGCACGCCAGGCCGCTGCTCGTCGGGGTCAACTGCTCGCTCGGGGCGAAGGAGATGCGACCGCACGTTGCGGAGCTCTCGCGCCTTGCCGACACCTTCACGAGCTGCCATCCGAACGCCGGGCTCCCGAACGCGTTCGGCGGCTACGACGAGCAGCCGCACGATACGGCCGGTCTCCTGCGCGAGTTCGCCGAGGCGGGCTTCGTCAACGTCGTCGGTGGCTGCTGCGGTACCTCGCCGGCGCACGTCGAGCGGATCGCGGCTGCGGTCGCGGGGCTCGCACCGCGCGAGCTTGTGCGCAATGAACACAAGCGCCGGACGCGGTTCAGCGGCCTCGAGCCGTTCGAGCTCGGGCCCGACACCGGCTTCGTGATGATCGGCGAGCGGACGAACCTGACCGGCTCGGCGCGCTTCAGGGCACTGATCGAGGCGGGCGACTACCAGGGCGCGGTCGATGTCGCGCTCGAGCAGGTACGCGGTGGCGCGAACTTCCTCGACGTCAACATGGACGCCGACCTCCTCGACGGCGAGCTCGCGATGACGACCTTCCTGAACCTGATCGCGACCGAGCCGGAGGTCGCCCGGATCCCGATCATGGTCGACAGCTCGCGCTGGACCGTGCTCGAGGCGGGGCTCAAGTGCGTCCAGGGCAAGGGGATCGTCAACTCGATCAGCCTCAAGGAAGGGGAGGAGCCGTTCCTCGCGCAGGCCCGGCGGGTCCGCGACTACGGCGCCGGCGTCGTCGTGATGGCGTTCGACGAGCAGGGACAGGCTGAGACGGTCGAGCGCAAGGTGTCGATCTGCGGGCGCGCCTACGACCTCCTGACGCAAGTGGTCGGTTTCGACCCTGAGGAGATCGTGTTCGATCCGAACGTGCTTGCCGTCGCGACGGGGATCGAGGAGCACAACGGCTTCGCGAAGGCGTTCATCGAGGCGCTGCCGCGCATCGAGGAGCGCTGCCCGGGCGCGCACACGAGCGGCGGGATCTCGAATCTCTCCTTCTCCTTTCGCGGCAACGACATCGTCCGCGAGGCGATGCACTCGTCGTTTCTCTACCACGCGATCCGAGCCGGCCTCGACATGGGCATCGTGAACGCCGGCCAGCTCGTCGTCTACGAGGACATCCCGCCGGATCTACTGGAGCGCGTCGAGGACGTGATCTTCGACCGCCGGCCCGACGCGACCGACCGCCTCGTCGCGTTCGCCGAGTCGGTGAGAGGAGAGGGCACCCGCCGCGAGCTCGATCTCTCCTGGCGCGAGGCTCCGGTCGAGCAGCGGCTGTCATACGCCCTCGTCCACGGTGTCGTCGACTTCATCGAGGAGGACACCGAGGAGGCGCGCGCAGTCGCCGAGCGGCCGCTCGACGTGATCGAGGGGCCGCTGATGGACGGAATGAAGATCGTCGGCGACCTCTTCGGGGCCGGGAAGATGTTCCTGCCGCAGGTCGTGAAGAGCGCGCGGGCGATGAAGCGCGCCGTCGCCTACCTGGAGCCCTACATGGAGGCCGAGAAGGAGCTCGCGCTGCTCGAGGGACGGACGAATGGCGGCCCGACGCGAAGAAGCACTGTGCAGGGGAAGATCGTGCTCGCGACAGTCAAGGGAGACGTGCACGACATCGGCAAGAACATCGTCGGCGTCGTTCTCGGCTGCAACAACTACGAGGTGATCGATCTCGGGGTGATGGTGCCGGGCGAGACGATCCTCGACACCGCTGTCGCCGAGGGTGCGAGCGCCGTCGGGCTCTCGGGTCTGATCACGCCGTCGCTCGACGAGATGGTCAACGTGGCGAAGGAGATGGAGCGGCGCGGGCTCGAGCTGCCGCTTCTGATCGGCGGAGCCACCACGTCGCGGCAGCACACCGCCGTGCGGATCGCCCCCGCCTACGCGCAGCCGACGGTGCACGTGATCGATGCGTCGCGGGTCGTCGGCGTCGTCTCGCACCTGCTCGACCCCGTGCGCGCCGGCGAGCTCGACCGTGAGAACCGCGACGAGCAGGAGCGGCTGCGCGACCAGTACGCGGAGAAGGAGCGGCGGCCGCTGCTGCGCCTCGCCGACGCCCGAGCGAATGCCGAGCGGCTCGAGTTCGGCGACCTCGGGGTACCTGCGTTCACGGGTACGCGCCTCTTCCAGCCTGGGCTGGCAGCGCTCCGCGAGCTGATCGACTGGCAGTTCTTCTTCCACGCCTGGGAGCTGAAGGGCAAGTTTCCGGCGATCCTCGAGCAGCCCGCCGCCCGCGAGCTCTACGACGATGCGGTCGCGCAGCTCGACGAGCTCGTCCAGGGCGACCTCCTCCAGGCTCGGGGCGCCTACGGATTCTGGCCGGCGCACGCCGAGGAGGACGATCTCGTCTTGGAGAACGGCGTGCGCTTCCCGATGCTGCGCCAGCAGGCCGCGTGGGGCGACTCGCGGCCGAATCGCTCGCTGGCCGACTTCGTCGCGCCGGCCGGGGATCACATCGGCGCGTTCGCCGTCGCGATCCACGGCGCCGACGTCCTCGCCGCAGGCTACGAAGCCGAGCATGACGACTACAGCTCGATCATGGTCAAGGCGCTCGCCGACCGGCTGGCGGAGGCCTTCGCCGAGCGGATCCACCTGGAGGCGCGTCGAGCCTGGTACGAGCCGGATGCCAATCCGACGAGCGAGGAGCTCGCCGCCGAGCGCTACCGCGGAATCCGGCCCGCCTTCGGCTATCCGGCGTGCCCCGACCATTCCGAGAAGGAGCGGCTCTTCGCCCTCCTCGACGCGCCCGAGACCGGGATCGAGCTGACGGGGTCATTTGCAATGACACCCGCAGCGAGCGTCAGCGGCCTTCTCTTCGGGCATCCGCGCTCGCGCTACTTCGCCGTCGGCCGGATCGGCCGAGATCAGGTGGAGGACTACGCCGCGCGCAAGGGGATCGACGTCCGGGACGCCGAGCGTTGGCTTCGCCCGAACCTCGGCTACGAGCCCGATCCCGACGAGTCGGTCTGAGAAGCCTGCTAGCGTCGCAGCGATGAGTCGCTTGGGTCTCGTCCGGCGCGAACCCGACTACCGCCGCCTCCTGCTTGCGACGCTCGGCTCGGGCGCCGGTACCTACCTTGCCGCGATCGCGCTGACGGTCGACGTCTTCGACCGGACCGGCTCCGGCAAATGGGTGAGCGCGCTCCTGATCGCGGATTTCCTGCCGATCATCCTGATCGGGCTCCTGCTCGGGCCGCTCGTCGATCGCTTCTCCCGGCGGCGGCTGCTCATCGCGTCCGACCTCGCGCGTGTCCTCGTCTTTGCGGCGCTGCCGTTTGCGGGTAGCGCGACCGCGATCGTCGTGCTCGCCGCTCTGTCGGGGATAGCCACCGGCTTCTTCCGCCCGGCCGTCTACGCGGGAATGCCGAACCTCGTCTCCGACGACGACCTGCCGAACGCGAACTCGATCCTCCAGGCGGCCGAGAATCTGACGTGGATGATCGGACCCGTCCTCGGCGGCGTCCTGATCGCCGCCCAGGGCCCCGAGCTCGCCTACTGGCTCAACGCGGCCTCGTTCGTGATCTCGGCGGTGCTCCTCGCCCGGATCCCGGCCCACCGGCTGCAGGCGGGGACGATCGAGAGTCGCGGCCACTGGCAGGACCTGGGCGACGGGATCCGGTTCGTGCTCGGGACGCGCATTCTCCTCGCCGTCCTCGTCGTCTGGAACATCGTCTTCCTCGGCAATGCGGCGGTCAACGTGGGCGAGATCGTGCTCGCCAAGGTCTCGCTCGGTGCGGGCAACGTCGGCTTCGGCTTCCTCGTCGGCATGTCCGGCCTCGGCCTCACGATCGGGAGCCTCACGGCGACCTCGTTGCTCGACCGGTTCGGGACGCGGGCCGGCTATGCCTGCTCGATCGCGCTGATGGGAGTCGGCTTCGGGCTCGCGGCCGTGGCTCCGACACTCGCCGTTGCAATGGCCGGCGTGCTGGTGGGCAGTGTCGGCAATGGGATCGCGGTCGTCTGCAACGCGCTGCTCGTCCAGCGCGGTGCTCCGGACGCGCTTCGCGGCCGCGTCTTCACCGTGATCATGTCTTCGAACTACGCGGTCTTCGGACTCGGGATGGCCGCCGCGGGGCCGCTCGTGGACGAGTTCGGCGCGCGCTGGCTCTGGGGCGGCGCCGGCGTCGCCTTCCTCCTCGCTGCGGGGACGGCGGCACTGCTCGCCCGCAACGTCGATCCGGGCGCGGTGGTGGAGCTCGAAGACCCTGTCGCCGCATCGAGCCTCTAGAGTCCAAGACCGTGGCGCGCGCGGATTGGACGCTCGAGCAGCTTGCGGCCGGCGTCCGGGCCGGTGACCGGCGCGCGCTCGCGCGCGCGATCTCGCTCGTCGAGAACGGCGACCCTACCTCCTACGAGCTCGTACGGGAGCTGTACCCCGAGACGGGGAACGCCTTCGTGGTCGGCGTCACCGGGCCGCCCGGGGTCGGGAAGTCGTCGCTGATCAGCTCGCTCGTCCGGCACGTGCGCGGAGAGGAGCGCACGGTCGGCGTGATCTCGGTCGATCCTTCGAGCCCGTTTACGCACGGCGCACTCCTCGGCGACCGGATCCGGCTCTCCGATCACTTTCTCGATCCGGGCGTCTTCATCCGCTCGATGGGGACGCGCGGTCATCTCGGCGGCCTCGCCGAGGCGACGCTCCAGGCGGCTCTGCTGCTCGACGCCGCCGGCAAGGAGCTCGTCTTCCTCGAGACGGTCGGGGCCGGCCAGAGCGAGGTCGAGGTGATCGGGATCGCAGACACCGTCCTGCTCGTCCTGATGCCCGGCTCGGGCGACTCCGTGCAGGCGCTGAAAGCGGGGATCATGGAGATTCCCGACGTGATCGCGATCAACAAGATGGATCATCCGGCCGCGAAGACGATGCAGAGCGAGGTTCGCTCGATCCTCTCGCTCGACCGCGACCGCGAGTGGAAGCCGCCGATCGTGTTGACCGAGGCGATGCGAGGCGAGAACGTGGCGAAGCTGTGGGAGCGGATCGAGGAGCATCGAGTCTTCCTCGAAGCGGACGGTCTGCTGGAGGAGCGCCGGCGCCGGAATCTCGCGGGCGAGGTGTTCGCCGTCGCCTCCAGCCGCGCCAAGACGCACCTCCAGGAGGCGGTCGCCGACGACTCGGAGCTGCTCCGGCTGCTCGAGGAGGTCCAGGCGCGAGAGCTCGATCCGTTGTCCGCCGTGCGAGAGATCCTGGAAAAGGTCTACGGGATCGGCGACAGCCGGACCTTGCCCCTGTGAAGACGTTGACGGCACCGACGCTCGGCGAGATCGAGGCGGCGCGCGAGCGGATCGCGGGAATCGCACAGGTGACGCCGATCTATGCGTCGGAGACGTTCTCCAGACTCTGCGGGCGGACGGTGCAGCTGAAGGCGGAGAACCTCCAGCGCACCGGCGCGTTCAAGATCCGCGGCGCCGTCAACACGATCGCGACGCTCACCGCCGACGAGCGGCGGGCGGGCGTCGTCGCCGCGAGCGCAGGGAACCATGGACAGGCGGTCGCCTGGGCGGCACGCGAGGCGGGGATCGAGGCGACCGTCTTCATGCCGCAGGACTCCCCGATGGCGAAGGTCGACGCGACCCGGAACTACGGCGCGGACGTCGAGCTCTCCGGCGCCGGCTTCGACGAGTCGATGGCAGCCGCGGAGACCCGGATGGAGGAGACCGGCGCGACCCTCCTGCACGCCTTCGAGGACGAGCGCGTGATCGCCGGGCAGGGAACGATCGGGCTCGAGCTCGTCGAGCAGCTTCCCTCGCTCGGGACGCTCGTGATCCCGATCGGCGGCGGCGGGCTCGCGGCAGGCGTCGCCATTGCGATGCGCGAGCTGCGGCCCGAAGTGCGTCTCGTCGGCGTCCAGGCCGCTGCGGTGTGTCCGTTCGCCGGCGGCACTGAGCACGGATTCACGATCGCCGAGGGGATCGCGGTCAAGCAGCCGGGAACGTTGACATCGGCCATCCTCCGCGACCGACTCGACAAGATCGTGACCGTGACCGACGAGCAGATCAGCCACGCGATCGTGCTCCTGCTCGAGCGGACGAAGCTGCTCGTCGAGGGCGCCGGCGCTGCCTCGGTTGCGGCCCTCCTCGAGGGCAAGGTGCCAGGCGAAGACGAGGCCTGCGCGATCCTCTCCGGGGGGAACATCGATCCGACCCTGCTGATCCAGGTGATGCGACACGGCCTGACGAGGGCGGGCCGATATCTCGTTCTGCGGACCCGGCTCTCGGATCGACCGGGCGAGCTGATCAAGCTCCTCGAGCTCGTCGCGGAGGAGCGCGGCAACGTCGTCTCGGTGGAGCACCACCGCGAGGGAATGGCTCTGCCGATCTCGCAGACCGAGGTCGAGCTGACCCTCTCGACGCGCGACGCCGCCCACTGCGACGAGCTCCTCAACGTGCTTCGCGACCGCGGCTACGAGGTCGAGCGCCTCCGCTGAAACGCTACGGCGGCTTGTGCTCATCGAACACAAGCGCTCTTCGGCAGCGGATCCGCTCGAGGTCGTCGAGCAGCGGCCGAAACGGGGCGCGGCCGGCTGCGAAACCCGACGCGGCCGTCTTCAGCACCTCGATCGTCTGGGCCCGGAGCTCGCGGCGCCGGCGCTCGAGCCGCACGAGCTCCCGGATCAGCCCGTAGCCGGGTCGCATTAGCCCAAGCCGCTCCGCGCCCTCTCCAACCGCTCTCCAGGTCTGTGCCGCCGACACCTCGTCGCGATCGAGTAAGCGGACGAGATCGACCAGCCGGGGATCGTTGGCAACGACCGCAAAGCGCATGCGCCCAGCGTGCCCGAAGACCTGTCACGGGAGCTTCACGAGATCGTCAAGAAAGAGAAGCTTGTGTGCAATGAACACAAGCGCCTTTGTCGGCGCGGCGCCTTTGCCTAGGCCGAGGTTCCCGTCAGGGAAGCTCGGCCTAGTTCCCGCAGCGACGGAACTCGACGGTGCGGCCGCCGCGGGCCGCCCAGTCCGAGACACCGCCGTCGAGCACGGGTCGGGCGTCGATCCCCTGCGCAGCCAGGATCGACGCGGCGATGCCCGCTCTGGCTCCCGATTCGCAGATCGTGACGACCGGCCGATCGGTGGGCACGTCGGCGCCGCAGACCGGCAGTAGCCGGTAGGGGACGTTGCGGCTGCCGGCGATGTAGCCATTGTCGCGCTCGTCTCGCTCTCGCACGTCGATCAGCTCTGCGCCGTCCTCGAGGAGTGCTTCCAGCTCGCCCAGCTCGACGGGCTCGATCCGCTCGCCGTCACCGCCGAGCACGTAGCCCTCGAGCTCGAGGAAGCCGACCGATCGGAGGCCACGGATCGCGTGTTCCGCCTCGGCAGCGCTCGCCGCCTGGACGACGATCGGCCGGTCCGGGTCGAGCACGAACGCGGCTTTCGTCGCGAACGAGCTCCCGGAGACCGGAACGCTCAATGCCCCGGGGCGGTGCCCGGTCAGGTAGTCCCGGACCGGCCGCACGTCGAGCACCGTCGCCTCGCCGGGTGCGGGCAGCTCCGTCAGCGGCGCTGCCGCAGCAACGAAGGGACCGCGATTCAACTCGACGATCCGGCTCATGTTCGGCGGCTTCGGAGCACCGATACCCGCCGCATCGGTGACGAACTCGAGCTCGTTCTCGATCAGCAGCGCCGGGTTGAAGAGTCGCTCGTAGCCGATCGTGGACGATGCTTTCGAGCTCATTCCCTTGCCGCAGAGCGAGCCCGCGACGTGCCCGGGGAAGACCTCGACGCCGTCGGCGAGCTCGAGCAGCCGCCGCAACGAGCGGAAGAGGTCCTCGGCACCCTCCTTCGCTCCGACCGCGAGATCGGGGCGGGCTGCATCGCCGACGAAGAGGGAGTCGCCGGTCAGGACGAGCCACGGCTCGTCGCCCCGGGAGCGATCGAGAACGACGAGACAGAGGTGCTCGGGTCGGTGCCCCGGGGTGTGGACCGCGCGCAGGACGACCTCCCCGACCGTGACCTCCTGTCCGTCCTCGAGGCGATCGTGCGCGTACGCAGCCTCGGCGGCAGAGTGGATCGAGACCGGCACGCCGTGCTCGAGCGCGAGCCGACCGTGACCGGAGAGGTGGTCGGCATGGTTGTGCGTCAGGAGCGAGCGCACGATGCGCACGTCGTGCCGCTCGGCGGCGCCGAGGAGCGGCTCGATCGCGAATGGCGGGTCGACGACCGTCGCAACGCCCGCATCCTGGTCGCCGATCAGGTACGACGCACAGCCGAGATCGTCGTCCAGGAACTGCTGGAAGAGCACGGTTCCTGACGCTAGCACGGTTTCGAGCCTCCTACTCGAAGCGCGCACGACGGAGGAGCACGAGAGCTGCGCCGCCGGTCAGGAGGCCGAGGACGCCGATGCCCGCGACCAGGCCGGGTCGGGACGATGCCGGCGGGTCGCTCGCAGGGAGCACCGTCATGGCCTGGCGAAGCGTGACCGAGCGGCCGTCCGTGAACTCGGCCCGCAGCAGGAGCACTACCGGTCCGGGCTCGGTCTGGACGTCCACGCGAACGCGCCAGCGCGACTCCTCGCCACGGCGTCCGGTGAGGTTGCGGGCGAGCATTCGCACTCCCGGGCCCGACACGACGAGAGCCGACGGCCGGCGGCCGAGACGGAGCTCCGGAAGCTCGATCTCCAGCGTCTGCTCCCGTCCGGACTCGAGCAGGCCGGGCCGGACGCTCAGGTGACCGAGGGCGGCTCCCGGCAGGACGAGAATCGCGACAGCCGTGACGAGAATCACCGGCCGGCGAATCGTTGCGGCACGATTAAGGCAACGTAAGCATGCCCGTTCGCGGCGTTTGGGAGTGATAAACCTGGCTACAACCATTGAGTGCCTTCAGGGTATGCACGCGCAGACAAAAGCGAAGGAAGGAAGGACGACTACATGAGGATCAAGACCCCTTGGTTGCTGTTCCTGGCCATGATGGTCGCGAGCCTCGCCTTGGTTGGAGCCGGTTGCGGGGGCGACGACGACGGCGGCGACGCGGCAGGCACCGAGAGCGGCACGACAACAGAAGAAGGTGGTGGCGAGGCTGCGGACCAGACGATTACGGTCAACTGGGGAACGGAGCCGCCCTCGCTCGACCCTGGTCTCGCGAGCGACGTCACCTCGGCCAACATCCTGCTCAACATCATGGATCCGCTGGTCAAGCTCGATGACGATCTGAACCCGGTTCCGAGCGCTGCGGAGAGCTTCGAGACGAGCGAGGACGGCAAGACCGTCACGTTCACGCTCCGCGACGATCTCGCCTGGACGAACGGCGATCCGGTCACCGCGATGGACTTCGAGTACTCGTGGAAGCGCACCGTCTCTCCGGAGCTCGGTGCCGACTATGCGTACCAGTTCTACGGAATCGTCGGCGCGCAGGACTACAACGGCTGCGACGCCAAGAAGGACGATTGCGCGGCCCTTCGCGCCAAGATGGGCGTCAAGGCCATCGACGACAAGACCCTCGAGGTCAAGCTGACCTCGCCGCAGCCCTGGTTCGTCCAGCAGGCTGCACACCACTCGTTCCTCGCCGTCCACAAGCCGACCGTCGACCAGTTCGGCGACAGGTGGACCGAGGCTGCGAACATCGTCACCAACGGGCCGTTCGAGCTCACGGCATGGCAGCACAACTCCCGGATCGACATCACGAAGAACCCGGACTGGCGTGACGCCGACAGCGTCAACCTGGAGAAGGTGAACGGTCGGATGATCTCGGACGGCACTACGGCTGTCCAGGCGTTCGAGGCCGGCGAGATCGATGTCACGAGCGGCCTGCCGCCGGACGAGATCCCGCGCCTCAAGGACACTCCGGAATATGCCCAGTACGCCGGTCTCGGCACCTACTACTACGGCGTCAACGTGAAGACGATCACCGACGTGAAGCAGCGTCGGGCGATGGCGCTCGCGATTCCGCGCCAGTCGATCATCGACAACGTCGCGCAGGCCGATCAGCTCCCGGCAACGGGCTTCACCCCCGAGGGCATGCCCGGCTACGACACCATCAACCCGGAGTCCCCGTTCCTGCCCGCCGAGGGCGACATGGAGCAGGCGAAGGCTCTGATGGACGAGGTGGCGAACCCGAAGACGGACATCACGCTCTACATCAACGACTCACCGGGTCACCGTGAGATCGCGGTTGCGATCCAGGCCGCCTGGCAGGAGCTCGGGATCGAGAGCACGATCAAGCAGCAGGAGTTCCAGCAGTACCTGGAGTTCCTCGGGCCGCCCCCGAACAAGGACGTCGACGTCTACCGGCTCGGCTGGATCGGCGACTTCGTCGATGCGATCAACTTCCTCGAGCTGTGGACGTGCGAGTCCGGCAACAACAGCACGAACTACTGCAACGAGGAGTACGACGCGCTGATCGAGAAGGCTCGCGCGACGGAGGACAACGACGCCCGCTACGAGCTGTACGGGCAGGCGGAAGAGATCCTCTTCGGCGAGAACGGCGATATGCCGGTCCTCCCGATCTACTTCTACACCTACGTTCAGCTCGAGAAGGAGTCGGTCAAGGACTCCTACGAGGTGAACCTGCTCGACCAGATCGACCTCACGCAGGTGACCGTCACCGAATAGACGGCTCCACCTCGCCCGGACGACGGACGGGGCGCGATCCGCGCCCCGTCCGCGTTCGGAATCGCTTCCGCACGGGGATACCACGACCTAGACTCAGCAGATGACGACCTTCATCATCAGACGGCTCTTCTGGACGATCCCCGTGATCCTCCTCGTGATCCTGCTGACGTTCACGATGATGCGTCAGATCCAGGGCAACCCATTTCGGAAGTCGGAGCGCGCGGTGCCCGAGGCCGTCCAGCGGAACCTCGAGCGCAAGTTCAACCTCGACAAGCCCTGGTACCTCCAGTACGCCTACTACGTGAAGGGCGTCGCCACCTACGACCTCGGCCCGTCGCTCGTGCTCCGCGGCCGGACGGTGAACGACATCGTCGAGGAGCATTTCCCGGTCTCGATCGAGCTCGGCCTCTACGCCTTCCTGTTTGCGCTCATCACGGGGGTCCCCCTCGGGATGATCGCGGCGCTCAGACACAACACCGCGCTCGACTACGGCGCCATGTTCTTCTCGAACGTCGGCCACGCCGTCCCGAGCTTCCTCGTGGCCACCCTCCTGATCTACTTCTTCGCGCTCCAGTGGGGAGACGTGACCGGCTTGCCGACGAGCGGCTGGTCCTCGTGGGAGCACAAGATCCTGCCCTCGATCGCCCTCGGTCTCGGGCCGATGGCCCTCTTCGCCCGGCTCGTCCGCGGCACGATGCTCGAGACCCTCCAGCAGGACTACGTCCGGACGGCGCGCGCCAAGGGCCTCCACTATCGGCGGGTCGTCGGTTTGCACGTCCTGCGCAACTCGCTGATTCCCGTCGTCACGGCTGCCGGTCCGCTGCTCGGGTTCATCATCACGGGCTCGTTCATCATCGAGCTGATCTTCAACGTGCCCGGGATCGGCCAGTACTTCGTGACCGCCGTCAACGCGCGCGACTATTCCGTCGTGATGGGGTTGACCGTGCTGCTCTCGGTGATCGTGATCGGAGCCAATCTCGTGGTCGACATCCTGTACGGGATCCTGGATCCCCGCACCCGGGACGCGCGCACCTAGCACTGATGGTCGCGAACCCCACCGACATCCGTGAGGAGGGAATCGCCGTCGAGCCCGGCGCCGCGCCGGCCTCGGGTGCCCCGCTGCGGCAATCGAATCTGTGGAGGGACGCCTGGCGGCGCTACATCCGCAATCGCGGCGCAGTCGTGGCCGGTTCGATCTTCGTGCTGGTTCTCCTCTACTGCCTGATCGCGCCGATCCTCTCGCCGCACGATCCAAACGCGGTCGACTTCGCGATGGCGAGCCAGAACCCGACCTGGGAGCACCCGTTCGGCACCGACAAGTTCGGCCGCGATCTCTTCACTCGCACCGCGCTCGGCGGCCGCGTCTCGATGGCGATCGGCTTCGGGGCGACGCTCGCGATCCTCGCGATCGGCGTCGTCTACGGAGCGATCTCGGGCTTCGTCGGGGGCAGGCTCGACAACGGCCTGATGCGCTTCCTGGACGCGCTCTACGGGCTGCCCTACCTGCCGTTCGCGATCATCACCCTCGCGATCATCGGCAAGACGAACCTCTGGACGATGATGGTCGCCCTCTCGATCGCGAGCTGGTTCACCGCCGCGCGAATCGTCCGCGGCCAGGTGATCACGTTGAAGGAGAACGACTACGTCCGGGCCGCGAAGGCCGTGGGCGCGCGCTGGTACCGGATCCTCGGACGGCACCTGCTCCCGAACACGCTCGGCGTCCTGATCATCGCGATCTTCCTCGAGCTGCCCGCTGTGATCCTCGGTGAGGCCTTCCTCTCCTTCATCGGGCTCGGGATCAGCCCGCCCGACGCCTCCTGGGGCGCGATGGCGCAGGAGGGCCGCACGGTCTACCGGACCCATCCGACGGCGATCATCGTTCCCTCGATCGCGATCGCGACCCTCGTTCTCTGCGCGAACTTCGTCGCAGACGGCCTGCGCGACGCTCTCGACCCGCGGACGAAGGAGAGCTAGTGGCGCTGCTGGAAGTTCGCAACCTGGCCACGCACTTCTTCACCCGCGAAGGCACCGTGCGGGCGGTCGACGGGGTCAGCTTCGCGCTCGAGCCGGGGAAGACGCTCGGGATCGTCGGCGAGTCCGGGAGCGGCAAGTCGGTGACCGCGCTCTCGATCATGGGCCTGATCCCCAAGCCTCCCGCCGAGATCGTGAGCGGCGACGTCCTCTTCGAGGGCCGCGACCTGACGAAGCTGTCAGAGAAGCAGCTCGAGGACGTTCGCGGCCGCGAGATCGCGATGATCTTCCAGGATCCGATGACCTCGCTGAATCCGACGCTGACGATCGGGACGCAGATCACCGAGACGATCCGGCGCCACTACGACGTGCCGAAGCAGCAGGCCCGCAAGAAGGCAGTCGAGCTGCTCGAGGAGGTGCAGATCCCGCGCGCCGCAGACCGGCTCGACGACTATCCGCACCGCTTCTCGGGCGGGATGCGTCAACGCGTGATGATTGCAATCGCGCTCTCCTGCGACCCGAAGCTCCTGATCGCGGACGAGCCGACGACGGCGCTCGACGTGACCGTCCAGGCCGCGGTGCTCGACCTCCTCGACGATCTCCGGCAGGCACACGAGATGGCGATGATCCTGATCACCCACGATATGGGCGTCGTCGCCGAGTCGGCCGACGACATCGTCGTCATGTACGGCGGCCAGATCGTCGAGCACGCGTCGGTGAACGATCTCTTCGATCGGCCCGAGCACCCGTACACCGAGGCGCTGCTCGGGGCGCTGCCGCAGATCGAGGGTGAGGGGATCCGCACCGGTCGCCTGACCGCGATCCCGGGCCGCCCGCCGGATCTGAAGAACCCGCCGCCGGCCTGCCGCTTCGCGCCGCGGTGTCCCTATGCGAACGCGAATGACTCCTGCGCGACGGTGATACCCGAGCTTCGCGAGATCCGCAAGGATCACTGGGTGCGGACGGCGCACCCGGCGTGCGAGCGGGCTGGAGCGAGGGAACCGGAGAAGGTGCAGGCGTGAGACGCCCTGTGTCAACCTCGAACGCTCGCGCGTTCCTCGGGCGTTGCTCGCAGTGCCCGGCCGGAGGGGACAGTACGCCTAGTACGGCCCCGGAGAGCCGGGTGCTGCGAGCGGCGTCAGGCGCCGGCGGAGCCTGGCTCTGCCAGGCGGGAGCCGGTGCCGGCGAGGGGCGCGCGTGAGCGCGAGTCCGAAGCCGCCGCTACTCGAGGTCTCGAACCTGCTCAAGCACTTCCCGGTGCGGTCGGGAATCCTGATCGAGCGAACCGTCGATCATGTCAAGGCGGTCGACGACGTCAGCTTCGAGATCGCCGAGGGCGAGACGCTCGGGCTCGTCGGCGAGTCCGGCTCGGGGAAGTCGACGACCGGCTACTGCGTGCTCCAGCTCCTGAAGCCGACGTCCGGCTCGATCCGCTTCCAGGGGGAGGAGCTGACGACGCTCGGCCGCGAGGAGCTGCGGAGGATGCGCCGGGAGATGCAGATCGTCTTCCAGGATCCCTACGCCTCGCTCGACCCCCGGATGACGGTGGGCGACATCGTCGCCGAGCCGCTCGTCGTCCACTCGATCGGCTCGAGACGGGATCGCACCCTGCGCGTGCGCGAGCTGCTCGACGTCGTCGGTTTCGATCCCGGCTTCACGAACCGCTATCCGCACGAGTTCTCGGGCGGGCAGCGCCAGCGGATCGGGATCGCGCGTGCACTCGCGCTCTCCCCGAAGCTGGTCGTCTGCGACGAGCCGGTCTCCGCCCTCGACGTCTCGATCCAAGCACAGATCCTCAACCTGCTCAAGGACTTGCAGCAGGACTTCGGGCTCACCTATCTTTTCATCGCGCACGACCTCGCCGTGGTGCGCTCGATGAGCGATCGGATCGCGGTCATGAACAAGGGCAAGCTGATCGAGATCGGCCCAGCGGAGGAGCTCTACGCCGCTCCCCGGGAGGACTACACGAAGGCGCTTCTCTCGGCGGTGCCGATCCCGGATCCGCGGGCAATGAAGGAGCGGAAGGCCGCCCGCCGCAAGCTCCGCCACGCGCTCGCCGAGGGGTAACCGCTACAGACCCAGGTGCTTCACAGACCCAGGTGCTTCGCGATCACCATTCGCTGCACCTCGTTCGTGCCCTCGCCGATCTCGAGGATCTTCTGGTCGCGATAGAGGCGTGAGATCGCGTACTCGTCCATGTAGCCGTAGCCGCCGTGGATCTGGAGCGACCAGTTCGCGGCCCGATTCGAGAGCTCGCCGGTGTAGAGCTTCGCCATCGCCGCCTCGCGCGCGAACGGCCGGCCCCGATCCTTCAGCCAGGCCGCCCTGAGCGTCAAGGCGCGGCCCGCCTCGATCTCCGTCGCCAAATCGGCGAGCCTGAACTGAACCGCCTGGAAGCGCGAGATCTTCTTCCCGAACTGCTCGCGCTCCTGAGCGTAGGCGAACGCGAGGTCGTAGGCGCCCTGGGCGAGCCCGACCCCCATCGCGGCGACCGAGATCCGGCCCCCGTCGAGGATCTCGAGGAACTGGTGGAACCCCTGGCCGCGCGGACCGAGCAGGTTGCCCTCGGGGACGGCGCAGTCGCGGAAGGAGAGCTCGCGCGTGTCCGAGGCCTTCCAGCCGAGCTTCTTCAACGGGGCCGAGATCTCGTAGCCGGCGGTTCCGTTCGAGACGATCAGGTTCGAGATCTCGTCCTCGCCGGTGCGGGCGGTGATCGTGACGCAGCCGCTGATGTCCGTGCCGGCGTTCGTGATGAACATCTTCGAGCCGTCGACGACCCAGTTGCCGTCCCGGAGCTCGGCGGTCG
The DNA here is from genome assembly GCA_024330215.1 of Candidatus Gaiellasilicea maunaloa. GTDB lineage: Bacteria > Actinomycetota > Thermoleophilia > Gaiellales > Gaiellaceae > Gaiellasilicea > Gaiellasilicea maunaloa. The sequence goes on along the minus strand of JANDLU010000004.1, from coordinate 32,909 downwards.
TGCGGGTGGCGCCCGCATCCGAGCCTGCGCCCGCCTCCGTGAGCCCGAATGCGGCGAGCTTTGTGCCCGAGGCGAGCTCGGGGAGCCATTTGCGCTTCTGCTCCTCCGAGCCGAAGAGGAAGATCGGCATCGTCCCGAGCGAGGTGTGCGCGGCCACCGTGATCGCGACCGACGAGTCGATCCGCGTCAGCTCCTCGATCGCGAGGGCGTAGGAGACGGTGTCTCCGCCCGCACCGCCGTACTCCTCCGGGATCGGCAAGCCCATCAGCCCGAGCTCGCCGAGCTCTCGGACGAGCTCGTAGGGGAAGCGCGACTCCCGGTCGAGCTCCTCCGCGACGGGCGCGACCCGGTCGCGCGCGAACTCGCGCACGGTGTCGCGGACGAGCTCCTGCTCGGGTGTCAGATCGAGGTCCATGCGCGGCGGGATGCTACCCGGCTACGATCGATCGGCGTGAACGAGGCTCACTTCGCCGAGATCGAGAAAACGCTGCTCTACGTGTCCGAGGCGCGCAAGCGGGCCGAGAAGGCGATCAAGGAGCTTCGGCGCGACGACGCCGAGCCGCATCTTGTCGCAGCGCTCGCGGATGCCGAGCGCGAGCTCGAGTTGCTCGGCCGGACCCTGATGCAGAAGACGTACTTCGCCGTGCCGAAGGAGCAGCTCTCGCTCTAGCTGGCGATTCGGTGCGCCGCGAGCTCGTCCGGGAGAGCGAGTCGAATCCCGAGCTTCCAGAGCGCCGCGTGCAACTCGAAGTAGCGCTCGCGCCGCGTGACCGCGAATGCCGATCCGTCATCCGCTTCGTCGGCGATGATGCGCGCATGGCGCTTGAAGTACCACGTAGCCGCAGAGGTGAGCGCGCGGCGCTCGTCGTCGGTGAGCGCTCCGAGCTGCGAGGGCTCGACGTGCGTTGGGACGGCACTCTCGATCGGCATGGTACGAGGGTAGCCGCCGTGTCGGAGGTCATCGTCACGTACCGTGGCGAAAGCCAAGCAGAACACGCACGGCGTCAGCTCCGGGCTGGCTGCGCTCCACGCCTGCCTGGACGAGATGGCCGGAAGATACAAGGCGCTCAAGGATGCCGAGAGCTTCGGCGCCTACATAGGGAGCTCGCTGAAGCATAGGGAGCTCGCTGAAGGTGGCGGACGAGCAGACGCTCACGGAGCCTCTGCTCCAACGGATCGTCGAGCGCGTGCTTGGCTTTCCGGCAGACGCCTACTTCCCTCAGCTCGGCAAGAGCCGGCTCAAGCCGGATCTGACTCCGAACGACTTGATCGCGCACTCGTTTGTCCTCGACGCCAAAGGCACAGACGAGAGCCTCTCGCAGCACGTGGCGCAGATCCGTGGCTACGTCGACCAGCGTTCGCTCAGATACGGCGTGCTCTTCAACCTGAGGAGATCCGCGTCTATCCGCGCGGCAGGCCCCAGCACGATCCCTCGCTCTCCTTCAAGCTGCTTCCTCTCTGGGAGGCCGCTCGAGGCGACGCAATCGCCGGCCCCGAGGTCGCGAGCTTCGAGCGCTTCGTGCGCGGGAAAACGCCGTGGCACGTCCGGCGGAACTACGAGCCGAAGCGGATGAACGAGATCCCCTACCGGCGCCCGGACGGCGACTCGCGCGCCGACGAGATCGCCGAGCTCGTCCGCGCGATCGGCGCCAACCGGCGGGCACTCCTGCCTCTCCGACCGCTGATCGGCGGGCTCGGTCGGACGATCAAGGATCCGTGGCGCGCCGGCCCGGTCGTCGCCGAGCGACGCGCTGTCGTCGCGAGCCTCGAGCCGCAGCAGCTCGTCTCGGTGCGCACCAACCCCACCCTGACCGTCGAGCTCGTCGAGACGCAGCTGGGAACGCCGAAGCGTCTCGACCCGCAGACGCTCGCCTTCCGGAGAGGCCGGATCGAGACGGGCCGCGTCACGGGCCCGACCGAGCGGCTCGACCTCCTCGAGCAGCTCCTCGCGTCGCGGGTCGACGACGTCGGGGCCGTCCTGCTCCCGCGCGATCTCGCCGTGCTCGAGGCGGCCGAGGGCGAAGCGGTGGCGGCCGCGACGACCTTCCTCCTCGAAGGCAGGCGGCTCGTGGAGGAGGTCGAGCGGCTCGTTTGCGGGCTCTACGACGCTCCGGCCGAGCTGACGGAGGCCGTGGTCGAGCACGCGGTCGCCCGCGCCGCCCGCGGCCTTCCCGCCGAGGATTGAGTCGAACGCGATAGATTCGCGCGACCTCAATCAAGGAGCGAACCGAGATGGCAGACAGCGTGCAGGAGTTCTTCGACGGGCTCGCCGCCGGGGTGGACGAGTCCAAGATGGCCGGGATGAGCAACTCGTACTTCTTCGACATCGACGGTGCCGGCAAGTGGGTCGTCGCGGTCGAGGATGGCAAGGTGAACGTGAGCGAAGGGGAAGGCGAGGCGGATACGACCATCACGACGACGGAGGAGAACTTCCTCTCGATCACCCGCGGCGAGCTCAACCCGACGACCGCCTACATGACCGGCAAGCTGAAGATCAAGGGCGACATGGGCGCCGCGATGAAGTTGCAGAAGCTGTTCTAGCCGCTTCCTGATCGCGTCCCACGTGTCGCGGCCGCATCGGCCGGACAGCCCCGCATCGTGTAAGGCGTGGGTAAAACGTCGCCGCGAGACCCGCAGCTGGCGCGGGCCGGCTCTATAACACGACCGATGAGTGGCGCGCCTGTCTACCGAGGCAGTTTCGGGCCTACCCAGGCGGAGCGCCTGCTCTGGCGAGCGGGCTTCGGGCCGCGTCCGGGCGAGTCGTCGCGGCTCGCAAAGCAAGGGCTGCGCAGTGCCGTCCGCTCACTCGTCGAGCCCCCCGCGCTGCAGCTCTCGGGCCCGGAGGCGCAGGACGACCGTGGCCACCCGCTGGCGCCTCGCGACGCCTTCGGCCACGACCACCTGTGGTGGCTCGACCGGATGGTTCGCACGAACCAGCCGCTCGTCGAGCGGATGACGCTCGTCTGGCACGACTGGTTCGCGACATCGCTGCAGGGGGTCAAGTCGCAAGCGCTGATGCTCGATCAGAACAAGCTCTTCCGAGAGAACGCCCTCGGCTCCTTCCGCGACCTCCTGCTCGGCGTGACGAAGGATCCGGCGATGCTCGTTTGGCTGAGCGGGAACAAGAACACGGTCCGCGCCCCGAACGAGAACTACGGGCGGGAGCTGATGGAGCTCTTCACCCTCGGCGCCGACCGCGGCTACAGCGAGCAGGACGTCCGCGAGCAGGCGCGTGCCCTCACCGGCTGGCGCGGCAACGTCAAGAAGAAGGTCGCCACCGACTTCGCCTTCGTCCCCCGGCTGCACGACAGGGGTCAGAAGACGATCTTCGGCAAGAGCGGCGCCTTCGACTGGCAGGACTCGTGCCGGCTCTGCCTCGAGCACCCGAGTCATTCCTCCTTCTTCGTCCGCAAGCTCTGGAGCTACTTCGTCCCGACGATGCCGAGCACATCGACACAGGCGGCGCTCGAGCAGCTCTACCGGGCGAAGCGTGGGGCCGTGAAGCCGGTCGTCGAGGCGATCCTGCTCCACCCCGACCTGCACACCGGCCCGAGGATGGTCAAGCAGCCGGTCGTCTACACCGCAGGTCTCCTGCGGGCGCGCGGCCGCGGCATCGACACCGCCGCATGGTGGAAGCTCGACGACGCGAGCGGCCAGCGCCTCTTCTATCCGCCGGACGTCGCCGGCTGGGACGAGTCTCGCTGGCTCGATACGGCCACGTTCAGAGGCCGCTGGTTCGTCGCGATGACCGCGCTCGGTGGCGCGCAGGAAGGCTCTGCGCCGCGAGACCCGGCAAGGCTCGTTGCGCGCGCGATCTCGTTCTGGGGCTCGCCCGAGATCACCGGGACGACGCGCAGCGTGCTGACCGCGTGGGCGCGTAAGCAGCTCGGCTCCTCTTCCCCCGCCCTCGTCGAGTCGGCGCTGCGCCAGCTCGTCGCCACCGCTCCCGAGCTCCAGGCCGCATGATGAGCGATTGCCGCGACTGCACCCGGACGAAGCTGCTCCGCGACGCGGTTGCCGAGGCCGGGCGCGGGCTCCCCGAGATCGAGCCGGGAATGCCAGTTCCGGCCGGGACAGGGCTCTCGCGCCGCTCGTTCATCGCCCGCTCCGCGGGGATCGCGCTCGCAGTGTACGGGGGCTCGAAGCTGACGCCGTGGGCGCTCGACGACGGCATCGCAGCCGCAGCGGCCGGCAAGCAGGCGCCGGTGCTCGTCTCGATCTTCCTCGAAGGCGGCATCGACTCGCTCTCCGTGCTCTTCCCGGCCGGCGATCCGGAGTACTACACGCTGCGCCCCAAGCTGGCGCTGCCGGAGTCGGTGGGTGCCGCGTTCTCGGAGGACTCGCGCCTGCGCTGGCACCCGGCCGCAGCCGCGCTGGCGCAGCTGCACGCCGAGGGTAAGGTCTCGGTTCTCCCGGCGATCGGCTACAACCGCCCCGATCACTCCCATTTCACCTCGCGCCACTACTGGGAGGTCGGCGCGACCGATCCCCACGTCCGCTCCGGGTGGCTCGGTCGCTACCTCGATCGGTCCGGCTCCGCGGACAACCCCCTCCAGGGTCTCTCGCTCGACAAGCGCCTCCAGCCCGCGCTCGCCACGGCGAAGGTGCCGATCGCCTCGCTCGACGGGCCCGACCGCTACGGCTTCTCGGCGAACCGCAAGCCGCACCCGCTCGAGCGGCCGATGCTCGATGCAGCAGCACAGCTCGGAGCTGCGCACGCAGCCTCGCGCGACCAGGGCCTGCGCCAGGTCGGAGAGGCGGCTCAGCAGGCGCGGCACCTCGCGGGTGAGCTGCGTGGCTTCGGCGCAATCGCGAGCCCGGTCGCGTATCCGAGCTCGGTCGATCAGTTCCCGCGGCGCCTCGCCGGCCTCGCGGCGATGCTCGGCGCCGGCCTGCCGCTCCACTGCGTCGCGCTGACGGCGACCGGCCACTACGACACGCATGCGACCCAGGCTGAAGACCTCCAGCAGGGCTTGCAGACGACGGCCGACTCGCTCCTCGCCTTCCAACGCGATCTCGAGGCGCGCGGCATCGCCGATCGCGTGCTCGTCCACGTCTGGTCGGAGTTCGGGCGGCGCGCGAGAGAGAACGGCTCGCTCGGGACCGACCACGGCGCCGCCGGGATCGGCTTCCTGATCGGCTCGCGCGTCCGCGGTCGCATGATCGGCGAGTTCCCGGGCATCGGCCCTGGCGGCCTCGACGCGCTCGGCAACCTGCGGGCGACAGTCGACTTCCGCGGTATCTACGCGGGGCTGATCGAGCAGTGGCTCGGCGCCGACGCAGGCGCAATCATCCCCGGCGCCTCCGCGTTCGCCCGGCCAACGCTCCTGAAATGAGGGCCATCCTCGCAGCCGCGGCGTTCGTGCTCGCACTGGCAGCGCCCGCTCTGGCGTCGGTGCCAGCTCGCGTGCAGGTGGCCGCGCAGGAGTTCTCGTTCTCGCTCTCGCGCCAGTCGATCAAGGCAGGCCCGGCGATCGTGGAGCTCGCCAACTTCGGCGAGGACGCGCACGATTTGCGCATGAGGCGCGTCGGCGGCACGCGGACCTACGCGATCGGCGTCGTCCAGGCCGGTGAGATCGCCGACCTCGAGGCCAAGTTCCTTCCCGGCAGGTTCCTGGTCTGGTGCTCGATCGCCGACCACCGCGCGCGCGGCATGCGGACCGTCCTGACCGTCAAGAAGTAGCGCTGCCTCTCACGGAGCGACCAGCTCGCCCGATGAGCGAGCGCGAGGGGCGCCCGAGCCGAAGTCGCGGTCGAGTAGCTACTCGAGCTCGACCAGGAGGTCGCCGCCCGCGACGCGGCCGCCCTCCTCGACGTGCACCGCCTTCACCGTCGCCTCGTACGGCGCGACGATCGGGGTCTCCATCTTCATCGCCTCGAGCACGAGCAGCTGCTGTCGAGTGACGACCCGATCGCCCGGCCGAACGAGCACGCGCAGGACGGTGCCGGGCATCGGAGCCGACAGCGCGCTCTCGCTGCCGGCGGCGGCCTGGGCGTGCGCCGCGTCGTCGATGTCAGGCGGCGACGCGGTCGGCGCGAATGGGAGGTTCAGCCGCCATCCGCCCTGCCAGATGGGCTCGAGAAGTCGTAGCGGAGGCTCCGAGAGCGGCGGATGCTCGACGAGGAAGGCGGTCGTCGTCTCGCCCGCGCGCAGCGCCGGATGCGCGACGAGCCAGCGCAGGAACGGCAGGTTCGTCGCGATTCCCTCGACCTCGGTCTCGGCGAGCGCGTCGGCGAGCCGGGCGAGTGCCTCGTCCCGCGTCGGTCCGTGCGCGATCAGCTTCGCGATCATCGGGTCGTAGCCGAGCCCGACCTCGTCGCCCTCGGCGACGCCTGCGTCGACCCTGACGCGCGTCGGCAGCCGCAGCCGCTCGACCGTCCCGGCCTGGGGGAGGAACGTTCGCGGATCCTCCGCGTAGAGGCGGACCTCGACGGCGTGGCCGAACGGACTTTGTGTTTCTGAAACACAAAGTCGTTCGCCGGCGGCGATGCGAATCTGCTCCGCGATGAGGTCGATGCCCGTCACGAGCTCCGTCACCGGATGCTCGACCTGGATCCGGCCGTTCAGCTCGAGAAACCAGAAGTCGCGGCCGTCGAGCATGAACTCGGCTGTGCCGGCGCTCACGTAGCCGACGGCGCGGGCGAAGGCGACGGCCGCGTCGCCCATCGCAGCGCGGAGCGTGGGATCGAGCGCGGGGGAGGGCGATTCCTCGAGCACCTTCTGGTGGCGGCGCTGCACCGAGCACTCGCGCTCGCCGAGCGAGAGGACGGTGCCGTGGGTGTCGGCAAGGAGCTGGATCTCGACGTGGCGCGGCCGCTCGACGTACTGCTCGCAGAAGACGGCGCCGTCGCCGAACGCTGCCTCGGCCTCGCGACTCGCGGCCTCGAGCGCCTCCTCGAGCTCCGCGGGCTCGCGGACGACGCGCATCCCGCGCCCACCGCCGCCTGCGGCGGCCTTGACGAGCAGCGGATAGCCGAGCTCTACGGGCTCGCCGGTCGGTACGACGGGCACTCCCGCCCCGGCCGCGGCCCGCTTTGCCGCGAGCTTGTCCCCGCCGAGCCGGAGGGCCTCCGGCGGTGGGCCGATCCAGACGAGCCCCGCCCCGACGACCGCCTCGGCGAAGTTGGCACTCTCGGAGAGGAAGCCGTAGCCGGGGTGGATCGCGTCGGCGCCGGCCTGCTTCGCCGCGCGGATGTGCTCCTCCGCGGAGAGGTAGCTCGCGATCTCGACGAGCTCGTCTGCCGAGCGCGCGTGCAGGGCGCCGCCGTCGTCGGGCGCCGCGACCGCGACGGTCGCGATCCCGAGCTCGCGGCACGTTCGGAAGATGCGGACGGCGATCTCGCCACGGTTGGCCACGAGGAGCTTCTCGATCGGCATCGAGTGGGGATCGTAGAGCGCTGGGAGGGTTTGGCGGAATGCCGCTCGTCCGGATCGGTGCGATGGGTGCTCTGTGGCAAGGACGCAGGGAGCGTTCATACCTGTAGGTATGGACGCGACTGAGGACGCCGCCACGGCGTGCCCAGTGTGCCGAGGCGGGCACAGCCGTATTTCGCCAAACCCTCCTGGTAGCGTGGGGCGCCGGATGCGGCGTCTTCTCATTAGCCTCGCCGTTGCGCTCGCGTGCGCAACGCCGGCGAGCGCCGGCACGGTTTTCGTGATCGACGGTCGCGGCTGGGGACACGGGGTCGGGATGAGCCAGTACGGGGCGCGCGGCTACGCGGAGGCCGGCTGGGGCCACGCGCGCATCCTCGCCCACTACTACCGGGGCACGAAGCTCCGGCTCGTCCCCACGAGGCCGGTGCGCGTCCTGCTCGTCGAGGGCAGGCCGGCCGTGCAGATCTCGTCCACGAAGCCGTTCAGGGTCGTCGACGCCACCGGCAGGGTGCGGAAGCTGAAACCGGGCGCACGCACGCTCGCCGCCTCGGGGCTGCTCCTGAGGGGGTTGCGGGCGCCGCTCCGCTTCGAGGCCGGTGTTGTGCCGCTTCAGCTCGACGGAGCCGGCTATCGTGGCGCGCTCGTCGTCCACCGCCAGGGCGGCTCGCTGCTCGTCGTCAACGACCTGCCCCTCGATCGCTACCTGCGCGGCGTCGTGCCCTGGGAGATGCCCGACGACTGGCATCCGGCGGCGCTCAGGGCGCAGGCTGTCGTCGCGCGTTCCTACGCGCTCGCGACGCTGAAACCGGGCAAGCTCTTCGATCTCTACGCCGACACGCGCAGCCAGGTCTATGGGGGCATCCGCGCCGAGGAGGACTCGACCAACCGCGCGATCGGCGCCACCGCGGGCCGCGCCCTGCTCTGGCAGAACCGCGTTGCGACGACGTTCTACCACTCGACCTCGGGCGGCCGCACCGCATCCGTTGCCGATGTCTGGCCGAAGGCGAGGGTGGTGCCCTACCTCGTCTCGGTTCCGGATCCCTACGACAACATCTCCAAGCATCACCGCTGGGGTCCTTTCAGGATGACGCCTGCCGAGGTCGAGACGCTGACCGGAACGCGCGACGTGCGCGATCTGCTCGTCGAGCGGACCGCCTCGGGCCGCGTCACGGAGGTCACAGTCAAGGTGGGAGACGGCCTCAAGCGAATCGAGGGGCAGGATTTCCGTCGCAGTTTCAACCTTCGCTCGACCTGGTTCTCGGTGCGGGTGCTGAATCTCGATCCGCCGCTTCTCAGCGCTCTCGCGAGCCGTCAGCTTCGTCTGACGGGGTTCGTGCGCGGACTCACGAAGGTGCGGCTCGAGCAGCAGGTGAACGGTGGCACCTGGACGACCGTGAAGCGGATCCGGACGAGGGTCGACGGCCGCTTCGCGGTGGCCGTCGCACCGCTCCGGACGACGAGCTACAGGCTCGCGTCGCCGCAGGTCGCGGGCGGCGCCGTCACCGTCCGCCCGCGTAAGAAGCTCTAGGAGGGTTTGACGGAACGTCGTTCGTCGCCAACCCTCCTAGCTCCAGTTTGGCTTGCGCCGTTCGAGGAAGGCGTTGAGCCCCTCTTGACCCTCGTCGCTCGCGCGGCGCTCGGCGATCCGGCGGGCGGACTCGGGGCCGTCGGGCCGGTCGAGCACCAGCCGCTTCGCGTGGCGCGCGGCCTTTGGGCCGGCCGTCCTCAGCTCGCCGAGAATCGCGTCGACCGTGGCGTCGAGATCCGTCGCGACTTCGTGGACGAGCCCGATCCGCAGCGCCGTCGCGGCCTCGAAGCGCTCGCCGGTGACGAAGTAGCGACGAGCGACGCTCGGCCCGATCTTCGCGAGCACGTACGGCGAGATCACGGCCGGGACGATCCCGAGCTTGACCTCCGAGAAGGCGAAGACGGTGCCCGAGTGGACGACGGCGATGTCCGAGCAGGCGACGAGTCCGGCCCCGCCGCCGAATGCATGGCCCTGAACCCGGGCGACGACGGGGGCTGGGCAGCGGTCGATCGCGTCGAGCATTCCGCGGAGCGCGTTCGCGTCCGCGACGTTCGCGTCATAGTCGAGGTCGACCGAGGCGCGCATCCAGTCGACGTCCGCGCCGGCGCAGAAGCTCGGCCCTTCGCCCGAGAGCAGCACCGCCCGCGACCTGCCCACGTCGACGAAGGCCTCTGCGAGCTCGGCGATCAGGTCGGCGTCGAAGGCGTTGCGCGTCTCGGGCCGGGCGAGCGTCAGCCGCAGCAGATCGTTGTCGCGTTCAATCCGGAGCGCGCTCACCTCGGGGAGCTTAGAGTCGCGGGATGCTTCGAGGAGCGCTTGCCGCTGCGATCACGCCGCTCTGGGACGACGAGCTCGACGACGACGCGTTCGCGCCCTACGTCGAGTTCCTCGTCGCGGGCGGACTGGACGGAATCCTCGCGCTCGGGACGACAGGGGAGGGGATCCTGCTCCGGCCGGACGAACGGCGCCGCGTCGTCGAGCTCTACGTCGCGGCTTCGGCGCGACGTCTCCAGGTCGCGGCGCACTGTGGGGCGCAGACGACGCGCGACACCGTTGCGCTCGCCGAGCATGCAGCCGAGACCGGCGCCGACGCGGTGGCGGTGATCGGGCCGCCGTACTTCCAGTTCGACGATCGCGCGCTGCTCGGCCACTTCGCCGCCGCCGCGGCCGCCTGCGCGCCGGTTCCGTTCTACGTCTACGAGTTCGAGCGGGCGAGCGGCTACGCGGTGCCGCTCGCGGTGCTGGCGGCGCTGCGCGAGCGGGCGCCGAACCTCGTCGGGTTGAAGGTTTCGGACGCTCCCTTCGACCGGTTCTCGGTCTATCTCGTCGAGGGACTCGACGTCTTCGTCGGCCCGGAGGCGCTGATCGCCGAGGGTCTCGGCGCGGGCGCGGTCGGCGCGGTCTCTGCGCTCGGCTCGGCGTTTCCCGAGCAGCTCGCCGCAGCCGTGCGCGAGCCGTCGGCGGCCACCTCGGCTGCGCTCGGAGAGCTTCGCGCCGCGATCGAGCGCTTCCCCCGTCATGCAGCGCTGAAGTGCGTGCTGGGCGCCCGCGGGATCCCCGTCCGAGAGGACGTCCGCGCACCGCTGCGCGGCCTGACCGACGACGAGCGGACGGAGCTGCTCGGTTGGCTCGAATCGTCATAGCGGGAGCGGGCGCGGTCGGCGCGTCGATCGCCTACCACCTCGCGCTGGCCGGAGCCGACGACGTCGTGCTCGCCGACACGGGCATGATCGCCGGAGGTGCGACGGGCAGAGCGATGGGAGGCGTCCGCCAGCAGTTCACGACCGAGGCGGAGGTGCGGCTCGCCCGGGAGAGCGTCAGGCTCTTCTCGGAGCTCGGCCCGCCGCTCTTCGAGCAGGTCGGCTACCTCTTCCTCGCCACGAGCGAGTCGGGCCTCGCCGAGCTCGAGGAGCGGCGTGCGATCCAGCGGGAGCTCGGCGTGCCGGTCGAGCGCGTCGATCCCGCGTTCGTCACGGGCCTACGGGTCGACGACGTACTCGGAGCCGTGATCTGCCGCGAGGACGGGATCGCCGATCCGGCAGGCGTGACTCGCGAGCTCGTCCGCCGGGCGGTCGATGGCGGCGTGGAGGTGCGCGAGAGAACTGACGCGCTCGAGCTCGACGCTGACGTGCTCGTGCTCGCCTGCGGGGCTGCCTCGGCCGAGGTGGCGGCGGCCAGGGGCGTCGAGCTGCCGGTCCGACCGCTCGTCCGCCAGCTCGCCGACGTCGGCCCGCTCGCACGGCTTCCCGCGGATCTCCCGATGACGATCGAGGAGAGCGGCTTCCACTTCCGGCCGACGGGCGGTGGCCTGCGGCTCGCGATGGGCGAGCCCGAGCCGCGCTGGGACGGGCGCGCCGAGGTTCGGGACGATCTCGTGGCTGACTGGCGCCGGCGAATCGCGCATCGCTACCCACCCGCAGCGGGCGCGCCGCTCCTCCGAGCCTGGGCGGGCTTCTACGACATGACCCCGGACGCGCACCCGATCATCGGCGAGGTCGCGGCCGGCGTCTATGCCGCCTGCGGCTTCTCGGGCCACGGCTTCATGCAGTCCCCGGCTGTCGGCGCGGCGGTCGCCGCGGAGCTGCTCGGCGAGACTCCGTCGGTCGATCTCGGTCCGTACCGACTCGACCGCTTTGCCGCGGGCGTCGGCTTCCCCGAGACGCTCGTGCTGTAGGAGGGTTCAGCCCAGCCAGGCGAGGAGCAGGATCCCGACCGCGGCGACCGCGGCGACGCCGACGACGACGGCGTTCGCAAGGAGCACGGCCAGCAGGAGCCTCGTCTGGCGCCGTCCCGCCGGCGCAGAGCTGAGGGCCGGCGAGTCGCCGTCCTCGCCTCGCCAGCCGATCGTGCTGGCGAGCGAGCCGGTGATGAACCCGTTCAGGCTCGTTCCCTCCCGTTCGGCTGCGCGGGCGAGCTCGGCATGAAGCGTCCGCGGCATCCGGAGCAGCAGCCGTCCACTCGGCGCTTTCTCACGGTCGTCGGCGGCGATGAGCTCTGCAGGGGCTGCGCGGCTGCCCATACCGAGGATTGTACGACCTTGAAACGATCCAGCCAAACGTTTCGGAGTGGTATCACTGCGCCGGAGCCGCTACGTCTGGCCGATCTCCCGGCGGAGCTTGCCGAGCGACCGGGTCAGCAGCCTGTTGACGTGCACTTGCGAAAGCCCGACCTCGGCGGCGATCCCGCGCTGGCTGAGGCCCCCGAAGTAGCGCAGCTGCACGATCCGGCGCTCGCGGTGGTCGAGCCGCCGAAGTCCTCGTGCGAGCATGACGCGCTCGACTCCGAGCTCGAGCCGGTGTGCGGCCCCTGCGTCCTCGGCTTCCTCGGTGTTCTCATCGAGCGCCACCGGCCGAGCGGCTGCGACGTCGGCGAGCGCAGTGGCGACCTCGTCCGAGGGAAGCGCTGTCGCCGCTGCGAGCTCCCGGAGCGTGGGGGTCCGACCGTGCTCGGCCGCAAGCGCATCGCTCTGCCGGGCGAGCTCGACGGCGAGCTCCTGCTGTCGGCGAGGCAGCCTCACCGTGGAGGCACTGTCGCGAAGGTAGCGCTGGATCTCGCCGACGATCGTCGGGATCGCATAGGCAGCCAGCGACGAGCCGCGACCGGGATCGTAGCGGTCGACCGCCTTGATCAGCCCGAGCGACCCCGCCTGGACGAGATCGTCGAGCTGCTCGCCCCGGTGCGAGAAGCGCCGCGCGAGCGCTCGGACGAGCGGCAGGTGCCGCTCGATCAATTGCGCGCGGGCATCGGCATCTCCTTCGTCGCACCATGCCTGCAGAAGCTGATCGGTCTCGGTTGGCATCCCGTCGCTCACGTATGTCGAACATAACTTGTCGACACATGAATTCCAAGCTGAACTATGCAACTTCGATTTCCTGAATTGAGCCAAAGCAAAGAAAATGGATCAACGAGAAGCGAGTGGGGTATTTACTACCTGTGATCACTGTTCGAGCGCGTTCGAGGTTCCGGCGCGCGGCGATCGCAGCGATGACTCTCGTCATCGCCGCGTCGTTCGTGTCGTCCGGAGCTGCCGCGGAGGGGACGACGCCGGTGCTGCCGCAGGCGCAGGCGCTCCCCGAAGCGGCGGCGGTCGCAGCTGAGGCGTCGGCGATCGCGACTGCCGTCGTCGCAGTTGCGGAGTCGGCCATGGTCGAGACTCATGTCGCGCACTCCCCAGAGCCGACGCCGGCCGTACCGGCAGAGCCCGCATCGGCAGAAGCCGCGCCGCCGCCCGTAGAGATGCATGTCGCCGAGCCACAAACACCTGATACTACGCCCGATCCGGTTGATACTGCCGAAGACGAGGCGCTGCCGGCGATGGCTGTTAGTCCCGACGAGCCGGCGACAGTCGCCACGCCGGCTTCCCAGGTGCGGCCCGTCAACGTGAACGTGTCCGTCCGGGTCGAGAGCCCGGGGAACGACGGCGCGGTTGCGCAGCTAAATGTGAGCCAGGCCGACTCGCCGGTGACCGTCCTCGCGCCCGGCTCCGCACCAGCGCTGACGGGGCCTGCGGCGAAGCCTGCGGTGTCGGCTGCTGCCGCACCTGCCGTCTCGGGGCAGCTCGTCCCGGATGCGCAGCCGCTACCGAACGGCGAGACCTGGACGTGGACCTGGGGTTGCGACGATTCCGGCCCTGGTGTTTCTCTCTCGCAGCTCCCGCCCGGTGGATCGATACCAGCGAACTGGAACTGGAACTGGGATTGGAATTGCGGTGGAGAAGATCGGGCAACTCAGAATATCGCCGCGCAATCACCGGGCCAGTATCAAACGAGTACAAGGCGGTATCAGCCTGTCAATATCAACGTCTCGATCCGGATCGGCAGTCCGGGTGACAACGGGCCGGTGGTGCAGGCGAACCTGGCGGTCGCCACCGTCGCCACCGTGGCCGCGGTTTCTGCGGCCACGGCCGTCGCAGAAGCCGCCACGATTGCGACAGCGGCCGTGGCTGCGGTCTTCGTGCCGCCGGAGCCATCCTCGAGCTCTGCGCTGGACGATGCGCCGACCGCGCCGCCGATGGAACCGATGGCACTCGTCGAGTTGACCGGCGCGGTCGCCGCCACGGTGCTCGAGCTCGTCTGGGGAGACGAGGTCGTCGAGCTCGAAATGGACAGGCCCGTGCGCGGCAGGAGCATCGGCCTGCTGAGCAGCCCGCCGGATCGAGCTGTCGTCGTCCGACGCACGGCGAGGAGGATTCCCGACGCTGCCGCGACGCCGGTCGTCATGGCGTCCGTCTGGACGCATTCCGTGAGCGCGCCGGCACGCAAGCTCCCGGGCGCGGCGGCTCGACCCCCGGCCGCCAGCGCGCACGCCAAACGCGCTCTCGTCCACCCGCCGGTCCGGCTGCCTTCGGAGCCCGAACGGGTGCCGGCCGCCGCGATGGGCCTGGGAGGCATCGGGCCGAGCTCGGGCGGCGACGGTGGTTTCCTGCTTCTGCTCCTGATTCCCTTCGCCTTCGCCTTCGCCGATACCGCGCGTCGCGTCACGCGCGGAGTCTCCGGCGTCGTGGCGCAGGTGGAGAGCTCGAGGCGAGAGCGGCCGGGCTAGCGAACCCTCTGCTTCCCAGTCCGGGCGGGAGTCTGCCGCCCAACCCAACTCTGAGAAAGAAGAAGGAGAGGGATCGATGAAACGGATACTCGCGGTTGCCGCCGCGACGCTCGGGCTCCTCGTGGGCGCGGGCCAGGCGGCGGCCGAGTCGGGAGATCCTGCCGCTCAGGCGGCCGGCCAGGCTGCCTCGAGCGGCCAGGCTGCGGGGACCCTGTCGGGCGCCTCGCAGAGTCAACCGACGAACCAGAACATCTCCGTTCGCGTTCTGAGTCCCGGCTCGAGCGGTGACGTTTCGCAGTCGAACACCGTCGCTTCCGATGCGACGGCGGCGAACGCGAACCTCACCGGCCAGTCGGCCGACCAGACGCAGAGCGGCCCGTGCGGGTGCGAGGGAGGCACGCAGGCGATCGGCCAGGAGGCAGATTCGAGCCAGGCCGCGCAGGCGCTCTCCGTCGCGAAGCAGGACGGCGCGAGCAACACAAACATCCCGGTGCGGGTTCTCAGCCCCGGGAACGACGGCGACGTCTCGCAGACGAATAGCGTCGAGTCCGACGCGACCGCCGCGAATCTGAACGCCACGGGACAGGACGCCGACCAGGCGGCCGGCGGCTCGGGTACGCAGGCGATCGCTCAGGATGCGGACAGCGAGCAGGAAGCCGCAGCCGCGTCGGCGGCCGAGCAGAGCGGTGCGACGAACACGAACATCTCCGTTCGCGTTCTCAGCCCCGGCGACGACGGCTCGGTCGAGCAGTCGAACAGCGTCGACTCGTCCGCGAAGGCCGCAAACCTGAACCTGACCGGGCAAGACGCGGATCAGACGCAGGGTGGCTCCGGTGGCACCCAGGCGATCGGCCAGGATGCAGACAACGCCCAGTCGGCGGGCGCTCTTTCCGCCGCTCGGCAGAACGGCGCGAGCAACACGAACACCCCGGTGCGGGTTCTCAGCCCCGGGGCCGGCGGGAACGTCTCGCAGTCGTCGAGCGTCGCCTCGTCGGCGACGGCCGCGAACCTGAACGGGCTCGAGCAGGGTGCGAGCCAGTCTCAGGCCGGCGGTTGCGGCTGCGGGTCGGGCGGAATCCAGGCGATCGGCCAGGATGCCGCGAACACGCAGTCGGCAGCAGCCCTCTCGGGTGCGTCCCAATCCGGTGCGTCGAACACGAACGCCCCGGTCCGGGTCGGCAGCGACGGCGACGACGGTAACGTCTCGCAGTCGAACAGCGTCGGTTCGTCCGCGGCGGCGGGGAACCTGAACCTGACCGGCCAGGGTGCCGGGCAGGGGCAGGGTGGCTCCGGCGGTACGCAGGCGATCGGCCAGTCGGCCTCGAACGACCAGACGGCGATCGCGCTGTCGGCGGCGCCGCAGTACGGTGCCTCGAACAGCAACTCGCCGGTGCGGGTCGCGAGCGACGGCGACGGCGGCAAGGTGACGCAGTCGAACGACGTCTCCTCGTCGGCGACCGCCGCGAACCTGAACGGCCTCGAGCAGGGCGCGAGCCAGGCTCAGCGCGGCGGCGACTGCCGCTGTGGGTCGAACGGGATCCAGGCAATCGGCCAGAACGCATCGAACACGCAGGGCGCGCTTGCGGGTTCGCTGGCCGTGCAGGCCCCCGGTCGCGACGAGTGCGGTTGCAGCTCGGGTGGGAACACGAACGCTCCCGTCCGCGTGGACAGCGAGGGCGACGGCGGCTGGGTCGACCAGTCGAACGACGTCTCCTCGTCGGCGACCGCCGCGAACCTGAACGGCCTCGGCCAGGGCGCGAGCCAGGCTCAAGGCGGCTCGGGCGGCATCCAGGCGATCGGTCAGTCGGCCTCGAACGACCAGACGGCGATCGGGCTGTCGGCGGCGCTTCAGTACGGCGCCTCGAACAGCAACTCGCCGGTGCGGGTCGCGAGCGACGGCGACGGCGGCAAGGTGTCGCAGTCGTCGAGCGTCGAGTCGGATGCGACCGCGCTGAACGTCAACCTGACCGGCCAGGGTGCCGAGCAGGTCCAGTCGGGCGGCTGTGGCTGCGCGAGCGGGATCGGCATCCAGGCGATCGGTCAGCAGGCGACGAGCGTGCAGGGCGCCGCGGCCCTCTCGTTCGCGCTCCAGGACGGGGCGAGCAACGACAACTCCCCGGTGCGAGTGGCGAGCGACGGCAACGGCGGCTCGGTCGAGCAGTCGAACGATGTCTCGTCGTCGGCGACCGCCGCGAACCTGAACGGGCTCGGCCAGTACGCGAGCCAGGCTCAAGGCGGCGGGGGTGGGATCGCGATCCAGGCGGTCGGCCAGTCGGCGTCGAACGCACAGGAGGCACTCGCGCTGTCCGGGGCATTCCAGCTCGGCGCCTCGAACAGCAACTCGCCGGTGGCCGTGGCAAGTGACGGCGACGGCGGCGACGTATCGCAGTCGAACAGCGTCGATTCGGATGCGAAGGCGCTGAACGTCAACCTGACGGGGCAGGCCGCCCGGCAGATCCAGTCGGGCGGCTGTGGCTGCGCCGGCGGGATCGGGATCCAGGCGATCGGTCAGGAAGCAAAGAACGAGCAGGGCGCGCTTGCCGCCTCGTTGGCCATCCAGGCTTTCGGGCGCGACACGTGCGGCTGCCTGTCGGGCGGTAACTCCAACACGCCCGTGGGCGTCGGCAGCCACGGCTCCGGCGGCTCGACGAACCAGTCGAATAGCGTCGGCTCGTCGGCGACCGCCGCGAACCTGAACGGGCTCGGCCAGGGTGCGAGCCAGGCTCAAGGTGGCGGCGGCGGGATCGCGATCCAGGCGATCGGCCAGTCGGCGAAGAACCGCCAGGCTGCGGCTGCGCTGTCGGCGGCGCTGCAGCTCGGCGCCAGGAACGGGAGGTGGCTCGACAACTAGGAGAACGTGCGAGTCCGCAGGCCGGTCCCGGGACCGGCCTGCGGCCCGGCATTGCGATTGACACAACCTGCAAACCGCAGTAGCTTCGTGAGAAAGGAGCAAGGGGGGCGAGGTGCCAGCACGTCAGGACAGGTTGTCAGTGCGGCGATTGCGCGCTTCGACCGGAGGCTTGCTCCTCTGTCTCGCGCTGGTCGGAAACGCGGGCGCGGGGTCGCCGACGCCCGATCCGCCGCCATCCGCCGTCGCTCCCGATCCGGTTCCGGCCCAGACGCCCCAGCCTCGGACGACTCAGCCTCGGACGACTCAGCCTCGGAAGACGCAGCCTCCGACGACGCAGCCTCCGGCTAGAGCCGCCCAGCTTCCGGCCAGATCCGCGCAGCCTCGCATTTCGCAACCTGCGCCGGCCGTCGTTGTCCCGGCGGTCTCGGCGCCGCCGCGCGCGGCTCCAGACGTGGACGCGCGTGCAACGAAGACTCCGGCGGCGAAGCCCAAGCCGGCGAAGCCGAAGCCGGCGAGACGGGCGACGCCCAAGGCGATCGCGAAGACCGTTCCGGCGCCGCGCTCGCTGCCGCGCGATCAACCTCTGGCGCCGCGGCTCGCCGGCGCCGTCGCCGCTGCGGAGCCGCTCGAGCGCGGCCTGCTGGCGCTCGGTGGAGCCGTGCTCGCGCTCGCCGCGCTCGGCGGCACGATCGTGTTGGTCGCGGGGCGGCACGCGCTGAGGGAGCTGGCGGCATGAGGCGGTTGGCGGTCGGAACGCTGCTTGCGCTCGTATTGGTGCTCGGCGTTGCGCCCGAACCAGGTTTAGCCGCCAGCCAGCCGACTGCTCATTGCTCGCCTGGCCCTGACGATTGCGGTGGCTGGTTCCGGACCGACGTGACAGTTTCGTGGACATACGACACCGCCGGTGTCACGCAGACGCAAGGCTGCAACGTCAACACCGTCTCCGCCGACACGACTGGCGCAGCCTTCACATGCACGGTCTGGTACGGCGCGCCGTTCGTTGGCAACACGGTCTCGATCAAGCGGGACGCGACGCCGCCGCAGGTCACCGGCGGCTCGCCCTCACGCCCCCCGGACTCGGGCGACTGGTACAACCGCTCGGTCGCGGTGGCCTTCACGGGCAGCGATGCGACGTCCGGAATCGCCTCGTGCACGAGCCCGACGTACAGCGGCTCGGATGGGACGAGCGTTTCGGTCTCGGGCACGTGCACCGACAACGCCGGCAACACGAGCGCGACCGGCTCGGCTAACCTGAGGTACGACGCGACCGCGCCGTCAGTGACCGCCTCGCCCGAGCGCGGTGCGGACGGAAGCGGGTGGTACCGCTCTCCGGTGAAGGTGGTCGGGTCGGGCACAGACGGCGTTTCGGGCGTTGCCTCGTGCACCTCGTCGTCCTATGCGGGGCCGGACACCACGGGTGCTTCCGTCGGTGTGACCTGCCGCGACAATGCCGGCAACACGAGCTCTCCTGCGAGTGCTGTACTGAAGTACGACGCGAGTCCGCCGGTGGTCAGAGCCGCGGCCGAGCGGCCACCCGATGGCAACGGCTGGTACCGCAAGCCGGTAACCGTCAGTTTCAGTGGCACGGACGGAACGTCCGGGGTCGAGTCGTGCACCGCCCCGAAGCGCTACGAGAAACCCGATGCGCGCGCCGCGAGCGTGACCGGGAGCTGTCGCGACGTGGCCGGAAACGCGGCCGGTGAGCTCGCGTTCGAGCTCAAGTACGACGCGACCGCGCCGAAGCTGAAGGCCGTCAAGGCCGAGGTCTCGAAGGGCGCCGCGCATCTCGCGTGGGATCGGCCGGCCGATGCGATCAGCGTCCAGATCATCCGCTCCCCCGGCGTGAACGGCAGGCGCAGCACCGAAGTCTTCCGGGGCACGAAGGAGACCTTCGTCGACCGCACCGTGCGCAAGGGCGTGCGCTACCGCTACGAGCTCCGCGTGGCCGACGAGGCCGGCAACGCGACGGAGACAGCGGTCACGGCCGAAGCGCGTCCGCCGCTCTACCAGCCGGCACAGGGCGCCGTCGTCCGGGCGCCGGTCTTGCTCGAGTGGGAGCCGGCCCGCGGTGCGCGCTACTACAACGTCCAGCTCTATCGCAAGGGCGTCAAGATCCTCAGCTTCTGGCCGCGAGTGTCGAAGGCCCGCCTCGCGCGAACCTGGAGCTTCGCCGGCAAGAGCCACTTGCTCGTCCCGGGTCTCTATCGCTGGTTCGTCTTTCCGGCCCACGGGACGCCCGAGCAGCCGCGCTTCGGCCGCGTGCTCGGCTCGAGCAGCTTCCGCGTCCGGTAGGGGCCTACGCCGCTCGGACCTTCGCGTGCAGCTCCTTCAAACTGCGCAGGACGTCTGCCTCGTCGTGCCCGAAGTCGTTGAGGTGGGCGTGCACGGCCGCTTCGAGGAGCCGGTGCTCCTCGTCGTCGAGGAGAAGCTCGTGAGTGGCGCCGTTCGGTTCCGCGCGCCATCGCGCGACGATGAACCGTGCGTACCAGGCGGGCCAGTCGTCGTCTGGCTCGCCACGCTCCGCCTCGTAGGCGCTCTCCGCGACGCGGAGGAGGGTTCTCAGCCTGTCTTCTGCCAACACCTCGGTACCTCCTCTACATTCGAAAGATGCCGAACGTGGACTCGGGGATCGGAGCGTTCAGCGCCGCCGAGATCCCGAGCGCGAGCACGCGGCGCGTGTCGTGCGGGTCGATGATCCCGTCGTCCCACAGACGAGCCGTCGAGTAGTACGGGCTTCCCTCGGCTTCGTACTTGGCCCGGATCTCCTCCGGATCGGCGTCGCCGACCAGCGAGAGCACCGTCGCCGCCTGCTCGCCGCCCATCACCGAGATCCGCGCGTTCGGCCACATCCAGAGCTGGCGCGGCGCGTATGCGCGCCCGCACATCGCGTAGTTGCCCGCGCCGAACGAGCCGCCGGTGACGACCGTGAACTTCGGTACGTCTGCGCAGGCGACCGCCATCACGAGCTTCGCGCCGTCGCGCGCGATCCCGCCTTCCTCGTACTCCTTGCCGACCATGAAACCGGTGATGTTCTGGAGGAAGACGAGCGGCACGCGCCGCTTGCACGCGAGCTCGATGAAATGTGCTCCCTTCTGCGCCGACTCGGCGAAGAGGACGCCCTTGTTCGCGAGGATCCCGACGGGGTAGCCCTCGAGCCGCGCGAAGCCGCAGACGAGTGTCTCGCCGTAGAGCGCCTTGAACTCGGCGAAGCGGGAGCCGTCGACGATCCGCGCGATCAGCTCGTGCGGGTCCAGCTCGTGCTTGAAGTCCTCCGGGATCAGCCCGTAGAGGTCGCACGGGTCGAGCGCCGGTGGCTCGGGTGGAGCGATCTCCCAGGGAGATGTAGATGTAGGTGTACACCGTTGTACGTGCCGAACGATCTGGCGCGCGAGCGCCAGCGCGTGCTCGTCGGAGGTCGCGTAGTGGTCGGCGACCCCGGAGCGGCGCGTGTGGACGTCGGCGCCGCCGAGCTCCTCCGCAGTCACGTCCTGGCCGGTCGCGGCCTTCACGAGCGGCGGCCCGCCGATGAAGATCGTGCCGGTCCCCTTGACGATGATCGTCTCGTCGCACATCGCCGGCACGTAGGCGCCGCCGGCTGTGCAGGAACCCATCACCACCGCGATCTGCGGGATCCCGAGCGCCGACATCCGCGCCTGGTTGAAGAAGATCCGGCCGAAGTGCTCGCGGTCCGGGAAGACCTCGTCCTGGAGGGGCAGGAAGGCACCGCCCGAGTCGACGAGGTAGATGCAGGGCAGCCGGTTCTGCTGCGCCACCTCCTGCGCGCGCAGGTGCTTCTTGACCGTGAGGGGGAAATAGGTGCCGCCCTTGACGGTCGCGTCGTTCGCGACGATCACGCACTCGCGGCCCTCGACGACGCCGATCCCCGTGACGACCCCGGCCGACGGCGCCGCGCCGTCGTAGAGCTCCCACGCGGCGAGCGCGTTCAACTCGAGGAATGCCGAACCGGGATCGACGAGCCGGTCGATCCGTTCGCGGGCGGTCAGCTTCCCACGCGAGCGATGCCGCTCGATCGACCTCTCCCCGCCGCCGCGCGCCACGAGCTCGGTTCGCTCGCGTAGCTCGGCGACGAGCGCCTCCATCCGCGCCGCACGATCCGCGAACGTGCCGTCGCGCTCGAGCGTCGAGGTGAGGAGAGCCACGGTGGGAGCGTATCGCTACGGTCCGCCGGTGTTCTGCCTCGTTCACGGTCTCGGCGTCGGCCAGGCGTATTTCGAGCCGCTGGCTCGGGTGCTAGAGGGCGCGGTGATCCGTCCCGAGCTGCGCGACCCGGAGCCGATCGCCGAGCTCGGTCGCAGGCTCGGCGAGGCGCTCCCCGGCCCTGCGGTGCTCGTCGCCAACTCGATGGGCTGCCAGGTGGCGACCGCCCTCGCCGTCAGCCGGCCGGAGCTCGTCGAGGCGCTGGTCCTCGTCGGCCCCACCGTCGATTCGCAGGCGCACAGCGCCCGTCGGCACGTGCTGAGACTGGCGCTCGACGGCTGGTACGAGCCGCCGCGCCTGACCGCGACCGTCGTGCGCGACTACTTCGGCATCGGGCCCGTCGAGCTGATGCGGCAGGCGCGCTTCGCGCTCGAGGACCGGATCGAGGAGCGGCTACCGCGGATCGAGGCGCCGACGCTCGTCGTCCGCGGCGAGCACGATCCGCTCAGCCCCGCGCGCTGGTGCGAGGAGGTCACGGCCCTGGTCCCGAATGCCCGACTCGTGACGATCGCGGGCGGCGGGCACGCGGTGCATTTCTCGCACCCACGCGAGCTCGCAGCAGAGCTCAGTCGCTTCCTAGGAAGGCCAGTAGCTCGCGACTGAACGCGTCCGGCGCGTCGATCATCGGCACGTGTCCGGCACCGTCGAGCACGACGACCCGCGCGTCGGCGAGCGCGCGCGCGAGCTCCTCGCCGTGCCAGGCCGGAACGAGCACGTCGCGACCGCCCATCAGGACGAGCGTCGGAGCCTCGACGCGCAGGAGGTCGGAGCGCAGGTCGGCGCCCACGACTGCGAGCGCGGCGGTGCCGATCGTGAGCGGCCCCGAGCGGAGCGAGTCGCGCGCGAGCAGCGCGAGCAGGCGCGGCCGCGAACGCAGGAGCTCGAGTGCCAGCGGCAGCGCGGACCCGGCCGCGGTGCGACCGGGAACCCCGGCCGGCGCGACGAGCACGAGCCGTCGCACGGTCTCGGAGTGACGCGCGGCGAGCCGCGCGCAGATGACGGCACCGAGCGAGTGACCGACGATGTCCGCCGGTCCGAGCGTCGCGGCCCGGGCCCAGGCGGCGAGCCAGTCGAGCGCACGGTCGAGCTGAAAGACCCGCGCCTGCGGGATCCTGCCGAAGCCCGGCAGGTCGAGCAGGTGGACCGTGTGCTCCGCCGCGAGCGCTGGGAGAACTGGGCGCCACCACCGCCACGAGCCTGCGAGTCCGTGCACGAGGACGAGCGGTGGACCCATGCCGGTGCTCCGCCAGCGAACACGGACGCCCGCCACCTCGCCAGTCTCGGATCGAAGTTGCATGCCGGGATCCTGCCTTCGGGGGTCAAGAGGCGTCGCCGAGCGGCCGATAGTCACCGCGTGCGGCGAGAAACCTACGTGCCGGTTCTGGCGGCGGGCGGCGCCCTAGCGCTCGACCTGCTGCGTGCGGCGCCCTCTCGACCTCTCGCGGGAGACCCCGCGGCGCCGAGCTCGTCTTCGCCGAGGAGGCGTTCCTCGGCTCGCAGGTCGGCTCCCTGACTCGCCTCCTCGCTGACAAGGACTCCTACACCGAAGGTCATACGCGCCGTGTCGCTCTGCTTGCCGTGCGTGTCGGCGAGGAGCTCGGGCTCCCGGCTTCGCGCCTGCGCGAGCTTGCGATCGACGGTCTCCTCCACGACATCGGCAAGCTGTCCGTCCCCGACGAGATCCTGAAGAAGCCCAGCTCGCGACGAGCGCGAGTTCGAGATCGTGCGCCGGCATCCGGTCTCGGGTCATGCGCTGCTCGGGGAGCTCGGGTTCTCGCACCGCGTCCGCGGCCTCGTTCGAGACCATCACGAGCGGCTCGACGGCGCCGGCTACCCGCATGGCGTGGCCGCCGCGGAGCTACCGCTCGAAACGCGCGTCCTCACGGTCTGCGACGTCTACGACGCGCTTCGCTCGCGTCGTGTCGACCGGGATGCCTGGGATCACCACCGCGCGCTCGCGCTCCTGCGGAGCGAGGCCGGCACTGCCTTCGACGC
This sequence comes from Candidatus Gaiellasilicea maunaloa, assembly GCA_024330215.1. GTDB lineage: Bacteria > Actinomycetota > Thermoleophilia > Gaiellales > Gaiellaceae > Gaiellasilicea > Gaiellasilicea maunaloa. Next base: position 9,401 of record JANDLU010000004.1, on the reverse strand, counting down.
CGGCTGCGTCGAGGCGCTCGAGCGGGTGCTCGCCCGAGAGGCCGTCGTTCCACCCGGTCGCGATCGCCGTCTGAAGCCTAGCCGGGTCTCGCGAGCGCGGTTCGGGTCACGCGGCCGCTACGTCCCACCAGTCCGCCTCCCAAGCGAGGTGGACGGCGTGGGCTCGGCTGCGTGCCTCGAGCTTGGTGAGAACCTGCTTGACGTGCGACTTGATCGTCTCGATCGAGACGCCGAGATCGTCGGCGATCTCGGCGTTCGTGGCGCCCCCCGAGACCGAGCGGAGTACGGTCAGCTCGCGCGGAGAGATCGTGACGATCCCGGAGGCCGCGAGCTCGTCGGCCGGCGACCGATTCTCCGCGTCGAGCGCGTCGCGAACCGTGCGGCGAAACCTGTCGACGTGTCCCACCGAGACGCCGAGCGCCGACGAGGCGTCCGCGCGGTCGAGCGTCAGCGCCAGCCTCAGTCTCGCCGGGAGCGCGGCGAGCGCCTCGAGCCGCTCGAGGGCTACCGCGCGCGAGTGGGGATCGACCGCGGCCGGCCCGGTGGCCTCCAGACGATCTGCGAGGGTCTCGCCGCCGGCCTCCTCGTCGATCAAGATCGAACTGAGCGACAAGGGGTTCCGGCTGCTGCCCGTCGAACGGTCCACGCGATCGGCCCGCCGAGCCTCGTCCAGCATCCGCTGCTTGATCCGCTCCGCGACGAACAGTCGAAACGGAGCGCCGCCGTCTCGCCACTCGTCCGCCGCCTCGACCATCGCGCAGAGCGCCTCCGACTCGCACTCGTCCCGGACGTGCTGGGGGAGCCGGGCCGCAACCACCGAGACGACCCGGGCAAAATACGGGTAGCCCTGGGTCAGCCGGATACGCGACGAGGACATCGGGCCATCGTAGCCCGAGCTCCGGCCGACGCTCTCCGGCCTTGCGGCGGCCGAACAGATCGCAGTCGAAGCGACGCAGCCGGAGCAGCCGGGACACGCGCTCCCGCCGCTTCCGTCCCGTCGCGGAAGCCAGAGCCGGGCCCAGTGACATGAGCGACGCGGCCCATTGACGCTCGGCAAAGGCGACCTAGTGTGGGGTACGTGAGGTTCCGGTTTATCGTCGCCGCGATCACTGCCGCGATGGTCGTCGTCGCCGCGGCGACCGCGGCCACGTCAGGCAGCTTCACCTACAGCGGAACGGTTACGTACGTCGTTGACGGCGACACGCTCGATGTGAAGATCGGCTTGAGAACCGAGCGAGTCCGGGTCGTCGGAATCGACACGCCCGAGCACGGCGGCTGTTACGCGGATTCAGCCACCGCCGCCGCGAAGCGCCTCGCCAACGGGAAGCGAGTCATCTTGCGCGGCGATCCGACACAGGACACACGCACCGTTACGGGCGGCTGCTCGCCTACGTATGGCTCCCGCACGGCAAAGACCTCGGCTACCAGTTGATCGCCGGCGGCTTCGCGAAGGTCTACGTCTACGACGGACGCGAGTTTCAGCGCGTCGCCGCCTACCGGGCCGCAGAGGCGACCGGACGACGGCTCAGCCGGAGCATCTGGCGCTGCGGCCCCGCAACTGCGCAGCTACCGGTGAAGTCGCCGTCTCCGCCGCGCTCGAACTGCGATTCGTCTTACCCAGATGTATGCATCCCGCCCTACGACCAGGTGGGCGACCTCGATTGCGCCGATGTCCCGTTCAGAGACATTCGTGTTGTCGGCAGCGATCCCCACGGGTTCGACGGCCGCGACAACGATGGCATCGGGTGCGAGGGCTGACGGCGTCCGATGCTCCCGCTCGACTAGCGGTCGTCTTTCTGACCGAGGGGAAGGGCGTCGACGTTTCGTGGCTCCGGCAGACCGAGCACACGCGGGACTGCGCGGTGGCTCGTCCGGACGGCTCGTACTCGAGGAGCGGGGATCTCGTGCCCGCGGGCACGTAGGCACGTGAGGCGCATCGGCCGTGCGTCGCTTCTGACGGAACAGGGTCGCCTCGATACGCATCGTCCGATGATCGCCCCTCATTCACTCTGACCCGTCGCCTTTCCAGACGCCGCGGCGCAACCCCGCTAACGAGGTGGGTTTGCGTCCAATCGTGCCGACAGGGGCGACAGGGCTCGAACCTGCGACCTACGGTTTTGGAGACCGCCGCTCTACCAACTGAGCTACGCCCCTCTGTCGGATCGGATTGTAGTCGGCGTTCCGGGCCGCGAGTAGGCTGGCAAGCGTGCAGCAGCGGCACGCGCTCGGGCTCCTCTTTCTCTTCCTGGCGGCCTGCTTTCTCGGGATCGCGATCTCGGCGGCGCGGGCCGCAGCCGAGACGCCCGGTGCCTCGGTGATCGCGCTCGCGGCAGCGGCGCTCGCGGCCTGGCTCGCCTCGATGTCGTGGCGCGGGCTGCGTCGAGGCGGAACGAAACACCGCGGCCGCTGAGGAAACCGCACTGGCGCAGCGTATTCTCTCTTCGTGGTCGCCAAGAGCTCGCTTCAGAATGAAGCCTCGAGCCGTCGGGACACGCTGTGCGGCGCGATCGCGGCGTCCTCGGTCGCCTCGATAAGCGCGCTAGCGAGGCTCCCTGCGTCACCACCCAGCGCACCCCGCCGACGAAGCGTCATCCTGAAGTGAGCTCGAAGACCGAGGACACGAGCGCGCTCTGGCAGGAGTACCGGCGCACGCGCGACCGAGCAGTCCGCGACCGACTGATCCTCACCTACGCGCCGCTCGTCAAGTTCGTCGCCGGCCGGCTCGGGAGCGGCCTGCCGGCGCACGTGGACGAGGGCGATCTCGTCTCGTACGGCCTGCTCGGTCTGATCGGGGCGATCGAGCGCTACGACCCGGACCGGGAGATCAAGTTCGAGACGTACGCGATCACGCGGATCAAGGGCGCGATCATCGACGAGCTCCGCGCCCTCGACTGGGTGCCGCGCTCGGTTCGGGCGCGGGCACGCGACATCGAGCGCGCGATCGCCGAGCTCGAGAAGAAGCTCCATCGTGCCCCCACAGACGAAGAGATCGCCGGCAAGCTCGGGCTCACGCAGGACGAGCTCGACAGCAGTCTCACGGAGATCTCCCGCTCCTCGATCGCCGCGCTCGACGAGCTCTGGACGGCCTCCGACGGCGGTGACCAGATCGCGCTTCTCGACACGATCGAGGACACGCTCGGCCCCGAGCCCCAGACGGCGCTCGCACAGACGGAGCTACGCGAGGCGCTCGGCGAGTCGATCGCACGCCTCCCCGAGCGCGAGAAGCTCGTGGTCACTCTCTACTACTACGAGGAGCTGACCCTGCGCGAGATCGGCGAGGTGCTCGGCGTCACCGAGTCGCGGGTCTCGCAGCTGCACACGAAGGCGATCCTGCGCCTGAAGGCCCGCCTCGGCGGCGCCGCCCGCGCAACCGTCTAGCCGAGCTCTGCTCGGGCCACTGGTTAGGATGAGCGGCCCGATCAGCCAGCCGAGGAGGACCTGCCCGCATGCCCGCTCTCGAGCCCGGAAAGCTCCGCAACGTCGCCGTCGTCGGCCATCGAGGAACCGGCAAGACGTCCCTGGTCGAGGCGCTCCTCTTCCAGGCGGGCGAGCTGAACCGCCTCGGCACGGTCGACGCCGGCTCGACGGTCGGCGACTGGGACGACGACGAGCAGAAGCGGAGGATGTCGATCTCGCTCGCTCTCACCCATCTCGACTGGCATGGGCGCAAGCTGAATCTGATCGACGTGCCCGGCGATCCGAGCTTCCAGGGCGAGGCACGCTGCTCGTTGCGGGTGGTCGAGGGCGCGGTTTTCGTCCTCAGCGGCGTCATGGGCGTCGAGGTCGGGACCACACGCGTCTGGAAGCGTGCGGAGGAGCTCGGGCTCTCACGCGTGCTCTTCATCAACATGCTCGACCGCGAGCGCGCCGACTTCTTCCGCTCGCTCGCCCAGCTCCAGAGCCAGCTCTCGGAGCGCTGCGTCGCCGTCCAGCTCCCGATCGGGAGCGAGCACGAGCTGACCGGGATCGTGGACGTCCTCCACATGTGCGCGTATTCGAGCCCGGAGGGCGGCAAGGAGCCCGAGCCGGGTCCGATCCCGGCGGAGATCGCCGACCTCGTCCAGGAATACCGGGAGAAGCTGCTCGACGAGGTAGTGCAGACCGACGAGGCTCTGATGGAGCGCTACCTCGACGGACAGGAGCTCGACCTCGAGGAGGTCGCGCACGCGCTCAAGGACGCCGTCACGCGCGGACTCGTCTTCCCTGTCGGGTGCGGGATCGCGACGAAGAACCTCGGCACGCATGCCTTGCTCGACCTGATCGTCGAGGGGATCCCGTCGCCGGCAAAGATGGGATCGATCACCCACATCGAGGGGGCGGAGACCGCGGCCTTCGTCTTCAAGACGATCGCCGATCCCTTCGCGGGCCGGATCAATCTCTTCCGCGTTCTCCAGGGCTTCGTGCGGCCCGACCAGACGCTCGTCGACGCCCGCACGCACGCAAAGGAGCGGATGGGCTCCCTCCTCTTCCAGCAGGGCAAGGAGCACATCGCGGCCGAGGAGTTCGGGCCCGGAGACATCGGCGCGGTCGCGAAGTTGAAGGAGGTGCAGACGGGCGACCTGCTGCTCGACCGCGAGGTCGCCACCGACGTGCCCGAGATCGGCTTCCCCGAGCCGGTGATGAGCTTCGCCGTGACGCCGCGGATCAAGGGCGAGGAGGAGAAGGTCGCGGGCGCGATCCGCCGGCTCGCCGAGGAGGATCCGACCCTCCGCCTGCGCCGCGACCAGCAGACCGGGGAGGAGATCCTCTCCGGGATGAGCCAGATGCACGTCGAGGTCGCGCTCGAGCGCGCCAAGCGCCGCTTCGGGGTCGACGTCGAGCTGCATCAGCCGCGCGTCCCGTATCTCGAGACGATCCGCAAGGAGTCGCGCTCCCACGCTCGCTACAAGAAGCAGACCGGCGGTCGCGGCCAGTTCGGCGACTGCACGATCGTGCTCGAGCCGATCGAGGGCAACGTCGGCTACGAGTTCGTGGACAAGATCGTCGGTGGCGTGATCCCGCAGAGCTTCCGGCCGGCGGTCGACAAGGGAATCCAGGAGGCGATGCACCACGGCGAGCTCGCCGGCGCCCCGGTGCAAGGGATCCGCGTGCTTCTCGTGGACGGCTCCTACCACACCGTCGACTCCTCCGAGATGGCGTTCAAGATCGCCGGCTCGATGGCGTTCAAGGAGGCGTACTCGAAGGCCGAGCCCGTGCTGCTCGAGCCGATCATGGAGCTCGAGGTGACCGTCCCCGACGAAGCCGTGGGCGCCGTCAACGGCGACCTCAACTCGAGGCGTGGGCGCCTACACGGGATGGAGCCGGCCGCGGGGATGACGACGATCAACGCCGAGGTGCCGATGTCCGAGGTGCTCACCTACGCGCAGTCGCTCACCTCCCTGACGGGCGGCCGCGGCGACTACTCGATGCACTTCCTGCGCTACGAGGAGGTGCCCGCGCACGTCGCCCAGAAGGTGATCGAGGTCACGAAGCGGGAGCGCGAGACCGCCGGGGCTCATTAGTCGCGCCCCTGTGGATAACTCCGGCTGTTTGCTACGGTCGGCGGCATGCGCGTCACGCGATCAGCAGCGACGCGGACGTGCGCGATCTGCGAGCGCACGCTGCTCATGGGGGAGCACACCGTTCGCTTCTCGCCCGGCGGCGGCGACTACGTCGACGTCTGTCCGCTCTGCCAGGACATCGCCCTCGAGCACGGCTGGGTGCGGGAGGGGAGCCCAACGACGCCGACCGTGCCGAGGGACCTGCGGCGGCGGAAGCTCCCCTGGGCGGGCCTCTTCGGGACTCAGCGCAGCGCGGAGGCGCCGGTCGCGGCCGAGCCGATCCTGCGCCGACTATCGGATCTGGAGCTCGACCTCGTCGAGGCCGCCGATCTCTTCAACGCGAGCCCGTACCGGCGGACCGTCGCCGGGATCGCCAAGAGCCTCGGGGCGCCGAAGGCCTCGATCGTGCCGCTCTCGGGCGTCAGCGGCGAGATGATCGTCTCGGTTGCCTGGGAGATCTCCTGGTACCAGTACCGCGTCAGCCCCGACTCCGCCCAGCCGGTCCGGCTCGCCGAGCGCGGCCACGATCTCGGCGAGCTCGAGAGCAGCTTCCAGGGCTGGAACGCGAGCCTCGCAGACGACGGGCGGCTGATGCCCGACATCGCGCGGGTCTGAGCCGTGTCGGGCTGGTACGCCAAGGCGCTCGCCGACGTCGTCGCGATCGCTCCCGACGAGGCCGGCGACCCCGTCTGGCATCCGCTGCAACACTATTTCGGCCTGACCGCCTTCGGTGCGAATGTCTACGTGGCGCCTGACGCCGGTGGCGCGCTGCGTCGGGAGTCGTTCCGGTCGAGCTGGGACGAGCATCATCTTCGAGACGTGCCCCGGTTAGGGGACGACGCCGACCCCGCGGATCCCTCAAACTGAAGCCGATGATCTACTGCGTCGTCCCAAGGGAGCTCGAGGCCGAGCTGTACGACAAGCTGGTCGAGTACTACACCGACAACCCGAACGTGACCGTGATCGTCGACCGTCGCGAGGGTGACGATCGCCGGCACGGTCGCGGCTACGGCGGCGACCGTGAGATCCGGGACCGGCGCCGCGCCCGGCTTCCGGGAACCTTTCCGACCACCGAGGTGCCTGAGTAGACTCGACGCGTGGCGGTCACGGGCGCGAAGGAGTTCAAGAACTACATCGGCGGTGAATGGGTCGGCGCGAGCTCGGGCGAGACGTTCGAGTCGCGCGTTCCCGCGACCGGCGAGGTTCTCGGTAGCTTCCCTCGCTCCGGCGCCGAGGACGTCGACCGCGCCGTCGCGGCGGCGAAGCACGCATTCGAGGAATGGCGGCTCGTGCCGGCCCCCGAGCGCGGTCAGATCATGCTCCGCTTCGCGCGCTTGCTCGAGGACGAGAAGCAGGAGTTGACCGAGCTGATGAGCCGGGAGATGGGGAAGGTGCTCGCGGAGGCCGGCGGCGACGTCCAGGAGGCGATCGACATGTCGGTCTACATGGCCGGCGAGGGCCGGCGCATGTTCGGCCACACCACGCCATCCGAGCTGCGCGACAAGTTCCAGATGTCCGTGCGGATGCCCGTCGGAGTCGTCGGCGCGATCACGCCTTGGAACTTCCCGATCGCAATCCCTGCCTGGAAGCTCGCGCCCGCGCTCGTCTGCGGGAACACGGTCGTTTTCAAGCCCGCGGAGGACACGCCGCTCCTCGCGGAGCGCTTCATCGAGCTGCTCTCCGAGTCGGGCCTGCCGGATGGCGTCGTCAACCTCGTCCACGGCTACGGCGAGGAAGCCGGCGCTCGCCTCGTCCGCCACCCGGATGTCCCGATCATCACGTTTACAGGCTCCCGCGAGACGGGCGTCCTGGTGACGAAGAACGCTGCCGACAACTTGAAGCACGTCCACCTCGAGCTCGGCGGCAAGAATGGGATCGTCGTGATGGACGACGCCGACCTCGACCTGGCCGTCGAGGGAATCGTCTGGTCGGCGTTCGGCACCTCCGGCCAGCGCTGCACCGCTGCGAGCCGCGTGATCGCGCACGAGGCGATCCACGACGAGCTCCAGAAACGGCTCGTCGCGCGCGCCGAGAAGATGCGAATTGGCCCGGGCTGGGATCCGGAGACCGATCTCGGCCCGGTGATCAACCGCGAGGCGCTCGACAAGATCCACTCCTACACCGAGATCGGCTCGGACGAGGGCGCAAAGCTCCTGACCGGCGGCGAGATCGCCTCCGACGGCGACCTCGGCAAGGGCTTCTTCTACCGGCCGACGATCTTCTCGGAGGTCGAGCCGCAGATGCGCATCGCACAGGAGGAGATCTTCGGGCCGACGACCGCGCTGATCCGGGTCAAGGACTTCGGCGAGGCCGTTCGTGTCACGAACGGGATCCGGTACGGGCTCTCGACCGCGATCTTCACGCGCGACGTGAACAAGGCCTTCCGCGCGATGCGCGACCTCGCCTCGGGGATCACGTACATCAACGCCGGGACGACGGGCGCCGAGGTGCACCTGCCCTTCGGCGGCACGAAGGACACGGGCAACGGCCACCGCGAGGCCGGCCAGGCGGCGCTCGACGTCTTCACGGAGTGGAAGTCGATCTACGTCGACTACTCGGGCCGGCTCCAGCGCGCGCAGATCGACAACGTCGAATGATCGAGAAGGTCAACCTGACGGAGAAGCTCGCCTCGTTCGACGAGGCATTTCGGCCAAGGATCGTCGGCTACTACAACGAGAACAAGATCCAGGTCGCGAAGACGCGTGGCGAGTTCGTCTGGCACTCGCACGCTGAGACGGACGACTTCTTTCTCGTCGTATCGGGGCACCTGACGATCCAGCTGCGCGATCGGGACATCGAGCTCGACGCCGGTGACCTCTTCGTCGTACCCCGCGGTGTCGAGCACTGTCCGCGAGCAGATCCTGAGGCGCACGTCCTGCTGATCGAGCAGACCGGGACGCCGAATACGGGCGACTCGACTGAACGTGGAGCCGCGCCCGAAGAGGAAATCTGAGCTCAGTGAGAGCGCGCCTCTTCACCGACGGCGGCGCTCGCGGGAATCCCGGCCCTGCCGCGTACGGGTACGTCCTCGAGGCCGACGACGGGACCGTGTTGGCGGCGCACGGGGAGTCGATCGGGATCGCGACGAACAACGTGGCCGAGTACAGCGCCCTGATCGCGGGGCTCGAGCGGGCGGTCGAGCTCGGCCTCGGCGAGCTCGAGGTCGTCTCCGACTCGGAGCTGATGGTCAAGCAGATGCGCGGCGAGTACAAGGTCAAGAATGAGGCCCTTCGCCAGCTTTCGCTCCGTGCCAAGCGGATCGCGGGGGCGGCTGGGACTGTTCGCTACACCGCGGTGAGACGCGAGCAGAACACGCTCGCCGACCGGCTCGTCAACGAGGCGCTGGACGGTCTCGCCTAGGCCCTAGAGCTGGGTCGTGCCGGAGATGTGATGCAGCTCGACATCGAGCCCGAGTGGGCTCAGATGTGCGGCCTTCGCGATCCCGTCCTGCTCGTCGAGCGTCAGCCAGAGCCCCTGCTCGAACTCCTGGATCGACTCGAGCTGATCGAGCCGGAAGGTGAGCGAGCAGGTGTGGTCGCCACCGACGAAGAGCAGCCGCGCCTCGACGTTGCCCGAGCGCCCGAAGTCGTGGCCCTGGCGGAAGATGACCTCCCAGTGCTCCTTGCCCGCGGCCCACTCCTCGAGCTGGTCGGCGAAGAGCGCGAGCTCCTCGGCAATCTCCACCTCGACGGCGGCATCCGCGCGCTCGCCGGGCGTCTCGCGGGGCTGGACGCGGAGGTTCGCCACGGCGCTCGGATACCCGACCCTGCCTGAGTCAAACCCGAGACCCGCCGCTATACTGCGCGTCCGTGCGGATGTAGCTCAGTTGGCTAGAGCGTCTGCTTGCCATGCAGAAGGTCG
>JANDLU010000030.1 GCA_024330215.1 Candidatus Gaiellasilicea maunaloa | reverse complement strand
CTACTTTGGCGATCGCCGACTGCTCCAGCCGGCCTGCGGCGGCGAAGAGCCCGCCACGGGGCCAGCCTGACGAGTCGCCGGTGAATCGGCAGGCATAGAAAAAGCCCCGTTTCCAGGGCTTTTTCCGTAGCAGGCCTGTAAGCCGGATTCTACGTCCCAGCGCTCGTCGAGAAGCCAGATTTGGCGCAACCATGCGCTTCCGTCTCGACTGGCGATTCTGCGATGTGCCGTCAAATGCCGCGGCGGTGATGCACCGGTGATGCACAGCAGATGTTGCCGTTGCCGGCAAGGTGATGTTGCCGTTGTCGACAATGTCAACGGACTTTATCGAACGTCTTGCTTACACCCGCTTACAGTGCAGCGGGACGTGAGTGATGCACCGGTGACGGGGCGGCTTGGGTCGCGCGGGGGCACGGGAGCGCGTACAGCCCGAGGGTGGAATGAATTATCCCGGGCGGCCGGCGCCGGCGGCGGAGACATGACGGTTACGAGCCGCTCGACGCTCGTTGCCGTGTCAGCGCATCGGCGAGGTCGACCCACTTCTCCGGTCGCGGCCGATCGTCGAAGAGGCGCCTGATCCCGTGCAGGATCAGGGCGAAGTCACTGTGGTCGAGCCCGTAGACAAGGACGCAGCCGTGGTGCGTCTGGCCCGCTTCGGCCCATTGCCGCAAGAGGGGCGCAAAGTGACGGTGGTTGAAGGTGACGAGAATGCGGCGGTCGGCTGCGGCAAGCGCCAGGACGTCCGCATCGGGGAGCGCGCCGAGCTCGGCGTCTTCGTCGAGCGCGAGCACGTCGTGACCCTCCGCGCGCAGGGCATCGCCGATGCGGCGTCCCGACACGTGCGCATCGAGCAGGATGCGCACGCCTCAGTCCTCGCCGTCGACCTCGGTGATGCGAACGAAAGGGTAGAGCTGGCGGAACTCCTCGAGCGACCGCCGGTTCTCGGCGAGCGCCTGCTCGATCTCGTCGGGATAGGCCTCGGCGTAGGCGAGGGCGAGCCGGAGCTGCCGCTCGGAAAGGTCGGTTTCCGCGAGCATGCGCTCGACGGAGCCGAAGTCGCGGTGCGCCTCGACGATCTCCCACACGTCGAGGGCGGTTCCGATCACCCAGGCGTCGCGGCTTCCCTCGGGTCCTCGGAAGCCGATTCCGGGGAAGCGGCGCATCCGCGCTGCCTCCTCGGTCAGTGCCTCGACGATCGCGCTCTTCGAACGTTTCGTTCGGCGCGCCTCCTCTGCGACAAACCGATCGGTCGGCTTGCTCAGCCGAATGCTGAACGGCTCTCCCTTAGTCGCTCCACTCTGAGGCGCCATCGGATCATCCTAACACAAAACTTACCCGGTGTAGGGCACCGGTGTGGCCGTCACTTTCGCCGTGGTGGCGGCGGCCGGAGCGGGCTGCTGCTCGGTGGCAGGCTGGCCGACCTCTATAGCCCTCGCCGCATCTTCGTGATCGGATTCGTAACCCTCTCCGCGTCGTCGCTGCTCGCCGGTCTTGCCTGGTCCGACGAGGCGCTGATCGCAGGACGGGCGCTCCAGGGTGTCGGGGCGGCCCTGATCGCTCTTGCGGCCCTCTCACTGGTCTTTTCGATGTTCACCTCGCCGGCCGAGCTCGGCAAGGCGATGGGTTTCTGGGGTGCCGCCGCCCCTGCCGGAGGCACAGCTGCTGGTTGCCTTCCTCGCGATCGAGTAGCGCCGGCGCGAGCCACTGGTACCGCTGCGGATCTTCCGCGCCCACAACCTCTCGGCGGCGAACACAGTCATGGCCCTGCTGGGCGCCGCCTGGATCCCGACGTGGTTCTTCCTCAACCTGTATCTGCAACAGGTGCTCGAGTACGGCCCGTTCGAGGGCGGACTCGCTCTTCTGCCGGTGACAGTGGCGATCATGCTGCTGATGATTGGCGTTACCGGCCGCCTTGTCGCCCGCCTCGGCTTCAAGCCGCCGATGATCGCCGGTCTCGCGTTGCTGGCCGCCGGGATAGCCCTGCTCTCGCGCATGCCGAGCGAGGGCAACTACGTCGTCGACGTGCTGCCCGCCTCGCTGATCGCGGCCGTCGGCATGTCGCTCGCCTACATCCCCGTACTGATCGCGGCGCTCTCGAGCGCACGGCCGGAGGAATCCGGGCTCGCATCGGGCCTCATCAACAGCACCTACCAGGTCGGCTCCGCGCTTGGCCTCGCGGCCATGACGGCCGTCACGGTCGCCATCACCAACCGCGCCGACGACGGCAGCACAACGACCGCCTCCTCGCTAACGAACGGCTTCCAAGCCGCGTTCATCGGAGCGGCAGCGATCGCCGGGCTCGCCACTCTCGCAGCCGTCGTCACCATTCGCCGACCGAAGGCCGCGCCGTCCGCTCTCGAAGTAGCTGAGCCGTCCCGCAAGGCTGCGTGAAGGAAGCGGCTTCGACACAGGTCGCAGCGTTGCACCCAGGCGCCCTGACCTAGCGCGAGCGTCAAGCGGCAAGCGTTCTGCGTGCGAGGACGGCCAAGTCGTGGCGATCTGCTTCGCACCGTGAGTCCGATCGCGCGCGGTGCGTATCCATCCGGCGCGAGCGGTGCGAGGGCGTGGTTGTGGCAATGGAATAGATCGGATCGTCGAACGCCGAACGCGACCCCCTGTAAGCAACCGCCTTTCTGAGCAAACGATCGCCCGCGAGAACCGCCGCATCTTTCCGCTTAACCAAGCGGTTCAGGCCGACTGCGACGTTCTCCCACGGCCCGCGGCGAGCTCGATCCTGAGTTTGCGTGATGCCCGGGTGATGCACGCTCCTTCGAGGCGTCCTGTGCCCCAGAATGGGAAAACCCTGCAAATCACAGGGTTTTCCTTTAGCAGGCCTCTAAGCCGGAGTGTCGTCAGCCGATCCCCAGCGGGAGCCCGAGGGCTGCCCGAAGGAGGATCGATGAAGGAAGAACTGGCGGATTTCCTGCGGTTTTGCGCCGTTGAGCGCCGCCTGGCGCCGCTGACGTGTGCTGCATACGAGCGTGACGTTTCGGCTTGCCTCGGTTACCTCAAGGGTCAGGGGCTCGAGGATCTCGCCGAGGTGCGGCCGACGCACCTACGCGGCTTCCTGGCCGAGGACGCGCAGCGCCGGCCGGCGCCCTCGAGCCAGGCGCGGGCAACGGCGGCGCTGAAGTCGTTCTTCCGCTTCCTCGTCGACGACGAGCAGCTCGAGCGCGACCCGGCGCGGCCGCTGCGGACGCCGAAGAAGCGGGAGGCGCTGCCGGACGTGCTGACGATGGCCGAGCTTGAGCGGCTGCTCGCCGCGCCAGCCCGCGGCGATCTGTGGAAACGGCACTTCCGCGGCAAGGCCGAGCGCGACCGAATGCTGCTCGCGCTCTTCGCTTACGCGGGGTTGCGGCGGAGCGAGCTGCTCGGGCTCGACTGGGACGACGTCGACCTCTCCCGCCGGCTGCTGTACGTGCGCAAAGCCAAGGGCGGGCGGCAGCGCGTCGTCCCGATCCATCCGGCGCTCGCGCCGCTCTTCGCTGCCTACTACGCAACCCGTGTGCCGCTCGTCGAGCAGGCGCTCTTCGTCGGCGTCCAGGGAAAGCCGCTCAACTACACCCAGCTGGGCCAGGTCTTCCGCCACTACGTCGCCTCGTCAGGGGTCGGAGAGCGCAAGCGCGTGACCCCACACACGCTCCGCCACGTCTTCGCCTCAGAGCTCCTCCGCGCCGGCGCCAACCTCCGGCAGGTGCAGGAGCTCCTTGGCCACAAGCACCTCGACTCGACGCAGCGCTACACGCGCGTAACAGCGCACGAGCTGCGCGGAGCGGTCAAGCGGCTGCGCTGGGTCGGCTGACAGCTTCGCACCGGACGTTGCTCGATGCGTGCTGCATTACACATATGAGCGACACATCTACACATAGGAGCAGACATGAGCACACTGGTTGACTCGCAGGCGCTTGACGCGCTCGCCGAGGCCCTGCTGCCGCGGCTCGTGGCCCGCGGCTTCGTGGTTGCGCAGGGACCGACCACGACACCGGCGGCTTATTCGGCGAAGTACGACGATACGACGTGCCAGCAGTTCCTCAACCGGGATCACCTGGGCGACAGCGTCCTCGACCGCGCGAAGACCTTCTTTGAGCTGCTCGAACGGAAGGGAGAGGTCTCCTCGCCCGACCTCGTTGTCGCTCTCGGCGTTAAGGGCGCTCGCTCAGTCCCAGCGAATCTCACTAACCCGCTCAAGAAGCGGGCTCGGAAGATGAAGATCCAAGTGCCCTGGACGGAGACGTCGACGCCTGATGGACTGCGGACGGTATGGAGGGACCGCGACGGCATCGCCCTCCGCATGGTCAAGGCGATCGAGAAGGAACGGAGGAACCGCGGCCTGGTGTAGTCACGCCGGCTGCGAACGTTCAAGAGGGGAGGCCGTTGACCTCCCCCCTTCCCGGGCGCGAACCTGCTCCTTAGTGCTCGAGTCCGCTTGAGAGCGCTCCTGGCGAGCGGCGACCCGGCTCGGCGACGCTCGAGGGTTCGATCGTGACGAGCGGCAGGCTCACCTGGAGCTCGGAGCCGATCGCGGCCGCTACCCGCGTCAGCTGGCCGAGCGTCAGGTTGAGGCGCCCTGCCTCGACGTTCGTGATGTAGGTCGGAGAGGTGTCGAGCCGCCCGGCGACCGCGGCCTGGGTGAGGCCGGCGGCCTTCCGTGCGCGCCGGACCTCCTGCCCGACAACGCGCGCGGTGATGTCGGAAGCCACGGTGCGAGGCATCAGCGGAAGACCGGCTCCTTGACGTTCGCCGGTTCGATCTCGACATCCGGGAGGGGATTCGTGTCCTCGACGACGCAGGCAGACAGGTAGGGCGTGCGGAAGGAGACCGCGAGACCGCGAGCCCATTCTTCCGGATTGTCGGCGCACGTGATCGTCGCACCGTTTCGCAGGTTCAACACAGGCTGGTTTTGGTCGATCAGCTCCGGTTCGGGCCCGTCCACCGTGATCTCGTTCCCGTCGGCGTGGACACGTGCGGCGAGCTCGGCTTCGCATGGCTGGCCGTCTCGCATAACGCGGAGCAGCTCTAGGGTGATCACCGTAAACCTCCTGGACTAGGTGTCGGTGTTATCGGCAATATACCTTATCTCTTGAGTAAGGTCAAGAAGGTTGTATCCAGATCACAGATCTCGAACCATCTCGCCGGCTTCTTGCATCCGGTGCGCCTGTGCCTCCAACGCGTCTGCGCGTTCCGGGGCGAGAAAACGGCGCAGCGTCATCATGTCGCTCGATTCGAGCAGCCGGTTGAGCGCCTCAAGTTCGCTGCCAGCCAAGTCGCGGGAGCCGTGGCTCCAGCGCCACTGGACGAGGTCGGCGGCGCCGCGGTTCGCGCCGGGTCGCGCGAAGCTGAACGAATGGTCGATCAGGTAGATGACCTGGCGTGCTTCGTACCAGAGCACGTTCCCCTTGTTTCTGTCCTGCTGGCCGATGAGCGAGTCGAAGAACGCGGCAGCCGAGACCTGCTCGGGTACGGCGGTGTAGAAGCCCTGCCTTGCGACGTCGCCGCCGCGAAACACGCTTGCTGCGCCGACCATGCGTACGTGCGTCTCCGGGTGCTCCGGGAACTTCATCACGGTCGGCACGACGAGCTCGCTCCAGGGTGTGCCGAGCTGCTTCGCGAGCTGCCAAGCCGCGCACTCCGAGATCGTCGTCGAGACGGGCGTGTGGTCGTACTGCGCGAGCGCCTGCTTGCCGTGGTAGAGGCCATCGGACGCCGCTTCGAGCAGACTGTCCGCGGGCTTGAAGATGCAGAGATGCCCGCTGTCGATGACGAGTTCGTACGTCTTGGACACGTGCACGCGTTCGGCGTCGAACGGCCGCACGCTCAGCACGCGCGCCTCGTGGAGCTCGGATTCGAGCTCATGATCGAAGCCCTGCACGGCAAAGAGCCCGTTTACCTGTTCCTGGTCGGTCATTGCACTGATCGTACGAGCAGCACCTGACGCCTATTGGATATCGGCCGGTGCCGCCGGATCTGGCTGGTAGACGGCCAGCTGCTCAAGTCGGCCTGCCGCGGCGAAGAGCTCCGCGCGGTCGACGTGTGCGTAGCGCGCGACGGTTGAGAGGTCGGCGTGGCCGAGGTACTCGGCGACGAGGCGCGTGTCGCCGAGTTCCTGCCGCAGCCAGGTCGCGGCTGTGTGGCGGAGCGTGTGCGCGGTGACGTGTTTCTCGAGTCCCGCGCGTTTCGTTGCACGGCGGATGATCTCAGCGAGGATCGTTTGCTGGAGCCGTCCGCCGGCGAGGCCGCAGAAGACCGGCGCCTCGGGACTAGGGGCGCGCGCGGTTCGGAGGGCGCGAAGCTCGCTTGCGAGTCCGGCTGGGAGCGGCTGCCGGCGGGGCTTGCCGCCTTTGCCTCGGCGGACGAGCAGCGTCGGCGCGGCGGCGGCGAGGTCGAGGTCGCGCCAGTCGAGCCCGCACAGCTCGGAGCGGCGCAGTCCGGTCGTGACGAGCGCGATCAGGGCGAGCCGGTCGCGCTCGGCGAGCCCGGGAAGGTTGCGCTCGGGGCGCCCGGCGGCGTCGAGCAGCCGCCGGAACTCATCTCGCTCGAGCCACTCGCGCTCTTGCCGTGGCTTCGGCGGCGGCTCGAGGTCGAGGAATGGATCGGGCACGCCGTCTCGCCGGCTGACCCAGCGCAGGAAGCGCCTGAGCAGCACGAAGCGCCGGTAGTAGGTCGCGGGTGCGGGTTGGGCGCGCTCCTGGTAGGCGGCCAGATAGTCGACGATCGTGCCTTCCTCGAAGAGGTCGCAGCCGCGCGGTTCAGACCAGGTGAGCAGATCGTCGATCGCGTTGCGGTAGGCGCGGTGGGCGCTCTCGCTGCGGCAGGCGCTTGTGAGCCGGCGCAGCCAGTCGTCGCGCGCCTGGCGGAGCGAGGCGGCGGTCGGCGCCGGCCGGGCCGTCGGCGCGCCGAACGAGGCGAGGCAGGCGGAGAGGACGACGAGCGGCGGGCGGTCGTCCGCGGATGCGCGCGCCTCGGTCAGGGCGGTTTCGAGTGCAGCGAGCGCGGCCCGGTCCGTTGGCGCTGAGGATGGAACGCGCGTCCGCCCCGGTCCGCGCCTCGCCACAGGCGCTGCCAGGGGTGCTAGCGCTGCGTCTAGGTCGGCGAAGGAGAGCTGACCGTTCGGCGCCATTCCGATTAGTGTAGCATAAATGCGTCGCACGGTTGCATCGACGCACGAAGCTTATACTCGCCGGCATGTGGAGCGCGATCCTGATCCGCGAGGCGCGGCTGCGGGCGGGCCTCACTCAGCAGGAGCTCGCTGCCCGCAGCGGCCGCGAACGCTCCGTGATCGCGCGCTGGGAGCAAGGGGCGGTAGCGCCGAGCCTCGAGGCGCTGCTCGACATCATTCAGGCCTGCGGTTTCGACCTCCCGCTCGAGCTCGCTGCGCGCGACGACTCGGCCAACGAACGCCTGCGCAAGAACGCCCGACTCTCCCCCGAGCGGCGGGTGCAACGGCTACTGCAGGCGCGCGCCAAGACCGGATGATGGCCGAGCCGCTTCCGTTCGACCCGTATGCGATCCTGGCTGCCCTAGAGCGCCGGCGCGTGAACTACGTCGTCATCGGCGCCTTCGCCCGCGTCGTCCAAGGCGCCGAGGAGATCACGCACGGCCTCGACGTCGTTCCCGCGATCCGCGCCGAGAACCTCCGCAGGCTTGCGCTTGCGCTCGACGACCTCGGCGCTTCCCGTGTCGACGGGGAGCGGGTCGTTCTCGACGAAGCGACGATCCACGGTGAGGCGCCGCTCGAGCTGAGCAGCCCGGCGGGCGAGCTCAAGGTCGTGCCCGAGCCGGCCGGCACGCGCGGTGGTTACGACGACCTCCGTCGCGCGGCGACGCGAGAACCGATCGGCAAGGGCCTCCGACCCTCGGTCGCGTCGACCGCCGACCTTGCACGAATGCTCGCCGCCCTCGGCCGCGAGACCGACGTGCCGAAGCTGATCGCCCTCCGCCGTCTCCAGGCACTCGAGCGAGACCTCGGCCCTGAGCTCGGACTCTGACCCGGACGAAGCGTCGGCGACCAGGCGTCGTTGTCTCGCTACTAACCAAGATAGCTAGCGTCACACAGATGCATCCCGATGCGGACGGCCCTCAGACCCTGACGAGTCGCGCGCAACTCGTCAGGGTCGTGACGGACGAGGAGCGGACAGCATCGAAGGATGCATCTGCGTCTCGCCTCGCCATCGAGGGTAGAAGCCCAATGAACACGCTCGGCATCGTGAACGAGTCTCCGGGAAGACATTGAGGAGCGCATGCACTTCGAGGATGCCGAGCTCGATCCGGCAGCCTTTGATAGCCGCGCACTGCCTCGGTTTGCGCGTTCGGTTATGCACTCGTTGGACGCGCCCCTGGCCGGAGGCGTGATCCATCGGCTCACGAAACGCGCAGCGTTAATTCGCCCGGGTAGCGGGGCCGTTCGCCGGCGAGATTCTCGACGTATTGCCGCGGGATGAACAGCGACACTCGTTCAGAGGCTCCCGCAGCAACGTCAACCGGCTGAGATGACGCAACAGCCGAGTTGTCGATGCGCGCCTCGACGACCGCACCTCGTGCTGTCGATCCGCCGTCGTTCACCAGCTCCGCGTAGATCTCGACCTCGCGCTCGCGCCCGTTGAACCCTGCGGCTTCACGCACCGACAACGCCGGCGCCTTCTTCTGCTCGGCGCGCTCCTGAGCCTCCCATTTCTCCCGTTCTTGGCGCTCGGCAGCAACTCGCCGCGCCTCCGCCTCACGCTCTTCCCGGCGTCGCGCCCCCTTGCGCGACGACTGGATCTGCCACACGCCGACCCCCACGAGCGCGAGCGTTCCGATCGCCGTGAGCGCAATCCAGACGGAGTCCATGCGCCGAAGCGTACGAGACGCTCTGACTCGGGCGCCTCCACCAGCAGATACGTGTGACGGCAGCGACGGCGGGTGTCTCCCCACTCACGCCCCTCGCTCCCTGGCTCGGACGCGGCCACACCACCGCCGCGCGCCCGGGAGCTCTCGACTCACGACAGTAGTGAGCGGGCCTGACTGGGGTCGTGTTCGTAGAGCCGCCGGCGAGCACCGACCGCCACTCCCCACGCGAGGAGTCCCTCTGCCTCCTTCTGAAACTCGGCTGACCGCGTTGAGAACGAGCCTTCTTGCTGGAAAGCGACCAATTCCGGGTCGCCGCGCAAGAGCTCGAAAATGTCGCTGACTGCATCTTTGACGAACTGCGTGCGGAACTGCCGGAAGCGTTGCTCCTGTCCACGGCGTTTGAGAATGTCCTTTGGATGCTCATCGAGCAGTCGTTTGAGTAGCTCCGCCTCTGCGAGAGCTGAAGCAGCCGCACGAGAAATGCCGTACTGCTGCATGGTCGCTTCTACAACTTGGCTCCTATCGCCCGCGTCGATTCGAACGTCAAGCGGTTCCAATCTGTCGAAGCGCGACCAGAGGTAGCCCGCGGTGACGAGCTGGCGAGCTAGGACGCCCTTGCTACCTGGTTCAGACGATCCTCCCGTGAAGACGTCAACCAGCGCGCGATCCTCATCCGAGACGCGGTTTTGCTCCTGGGCGTAGAAATCGTCGAATGCCAACAGGTAACGATCCAGACCATCCTTACTGAAGATTTCTGCAGCAGACTTCTGAGCCGGCAACGTCTCAGCACGGGTTCGTTGCTGAGGAGCTGCTTGAGCCTGCTCAGCTCGTAGCACGCGCTCCACGTCACTTAGACAAAAGCCGAAGCGGAAAGCTAGGTTCCGAGTGTTCTCCGGAATATTGAAGTCGTCGAGTTCAAGGTCGCCGCTGACCCGTGCCAATGCCATGCTGTAGAACTGCAGCCCCTCGGCGGCGCCTCCGGGGCTACCGATATCGACGGGGACGTTCTCCTCAAGGCAGCGGAGGGCCGCCAGGTACCGAGTGGAACGAGCCAAATCAAGGTAGTCAGTCATGAAGAAATCTGCGTTGCGATGGATTGGCTCGTCGCTGGCTCGAAGCTGTGCGGCGAACTTGGGCGCAGTCGTTTCGATCTCACGCGTCTTCTTTATTGCGGCGCGGATAAAGTTGTCGACGTTTTCTTTCGGGCCTCCCTCAACGCCTCGCCAGAGGTAGGCGCGAATCACGAGTGTGAACAGACCGTCGCGAGAATGTTCATCGAGATCGCTACCCCACCAGTTGCGCACGGCAGCGGCGTCCCGACGGATGTCGTCTGGCGCGTCGAGCTTCGTCGTGCGTACGACCTCGGTGTACCGGCGTTCGGCCTCCTCGAAGGCGCGAGCCTGCATCGAGCCGAAGATGTCCGCTTCCAACTCGGCCATTCTGCCCCGATGGCCAGGTAGGAGCTGCGCTGCTCGGAAGACCACCGAGTCCCACAGGTCGAGAACCCGTTGACGCACTCGGCTCATGCCGTCACTCATAACAGGCTTCCGCCGTGACGACGGAAGGCAGGATGCGAAATGCGAAGCGTTTGTAGGTGCCTTGAACCTGAGAATCGAACTATCCTCGCGCTCGCGACGTTGCGAGGAGCAGCGGTTGTCGCCTCAGCGCGTAGCCAATCTGGCGTCTTGGAAATGTGGTGAATCACAGTCGTCGCGTTCGTCAGCAATGTCTCGCCGACGAGCCCGGCGACGCACTAGAGTAGCGGGGCGGCTCACTCCGCGGCGAGATCGCCCAGGACGAGCGCGCCCTCGAGCTATCTCCGGGCGCTCAAAAGGGCGCGTCGGCGAAGGTCCGGCCGCGCCGAATTAGGCTCTCGAGCACCGCGACGGCTCGGCGTAGCGCGTCGAAATGCCGCTGGGTCACGTATAGGCTGACGTCATGCGATTTGAGCGCAACGACCGAGTACGCCTGCTGCGCGACGAGTGAGGCGTACCTTCGGGCACACAAGGAACGGTGCTGGGCGGCAAGCACGGGACACAGGTATACGTGATCCAGTTCGCCGAACACGGCACGCACGAGGTGCCCGAGGAAAGCGTTGAGCCGGCCGGCTCAGGCTAGATCTGACCGAAAAAAGCGTCGACGGCCACGACCTTGCCCACGAACTGAGATGAGAACCGGGTCATCAATCGGTTTCTTCGCAATGATATGCCTTGGCATCGGCGCGTTCGCTTGGACGGACAGATGGTGGCTAACCGCTCTGCTGATCCTCGCCGCGCTCGCGGTCGGTTGGTATTCGCTCGGCCTCTACGCAAGGGCGGCGACGGCCGCGGCGCAGCGTGCCCGGACATTCGACGCAACTGCCGGTGACGAAGACCTCCTCCGTGAACTCGGCCGAGGCCGCGCTCACGAGGAAGCCTTCACGCGTGCTCGCGAACAAGACAAGTGACCGCGCATTTCGCCCACGGCTAGGCGGCCCACCTTGTCCGGGCTCAGGCAGCAAGCCCGACGTCTGCTGGGCTCACAACCTCGCGACGGTGACGGCTCGCTCGAGCGCACTTGAGGCTGTGAGCGCCCGTCTCCCCTACTAGCACGGGCTCAGCGTTGGCGCGGCGAGCGAACCTGTCCTGCCGACGGACGACGTTGGCCTCCGGTGTTACGATGGCGTAGCGGTGCGGAGCGACGCCGGGCAAGACCCGGGCGACCGCGCCGAGCGGTTCCATGAAACCGCCGTCTGGCCCGTCGCGGGGCGAGCCTGACGAGTCGCCGGTGAATCGGCAGGCATAGAAAAAGCCCCGTTTCCAGGGCTTTTTCCGTAGCAGGCCTGTAAGCCGGATTCTGTCTTGGATGACCATCCATCTAGGCCGGAGGTTGCCCTGCGGCTCGAGCGGTGTACCCGATCCCTCGGCGGGCCGCGTCCATGGGATCTGCTTCACCTTGCACCGGACGGGGTTTGACGAGCCGCCGCGTCACCGCGGCGCTGGTGGGCTCTTACCCCACCGTTTCACCCTTACCGGCGGCGTCTCCGGAGAACACGCCACCGGCGGTTTGCTTTCTGTTCCACTTTCCGTCGGCTTTCGCCCCCTGGGATTTCCCCAGCGTCCTGCCCTGTGGTGTCCGGACTTTCCTCGAGCCTCGCGTGAGGCTCGCGGTCACCCGGCCTGCGGGAGAAGTGTAGCCCTGCTCAGAGCGGCCCGTCGTCGAGGCTTGCAGTGGCAGCTCGGCGCCCAGTCCGATCGCGAACCCGAACAGCAGGGTCGGTTAGGTGATCAGCTCAGTCGGCTTCGTCGGCCATCCGCCCACTGGCGCACCCGTGTCTGCCGATCCGGAACAGATCGATCGGCCCGTCGAGTGGCGACGGCGCGTCGCGCGGGCCGAGCGCGAGCGCGGCGACGCGTCCTGACTTGCGGCCTACCCCGTCGATCGGCTCTCCCGTTCCCCCGGTGCGGCGGCGAGCTGACTCTCGGCTTGAAGCAGGAGACCGCATTCCGGGCAGGCGATCATGTCGCCCCGGTGCAGGACGAACTCGCCGCAGACGAGGCACTCCAGGCTGATGCCGCGCACGATTGCGGCGAGCTCCTGGTCGAGCGTGCGGTTGAGGAACGCGAGGGGCATCAGAGGCTCCGGAAGACTCCCGTTACGCGGCCGAGGATCTGGACGTGCTTCGCGTAGATCGGCTCCAGCGCGTCGTTCTCTGGTTGGAGTCTGATGCGGCCGCTCTCGCGGTAGAAGGTCTTGACGGTCGCCTCGTCGGCGGACTCGTCGTCGCCCGCGAGCGCAACCACGATCTCGCCGTTCCTGGCATCGTTCTGTTGTTGGACGACGATGATGTCCCCGTCGAGGATCCCCGCATTCACCATCGACTCGCCCTTGACGCGAAGCAGGAAGTCGGCGTTCTTGCCGAGCGGCTCGGGCACGGCGAGCTCCTCCTGGACGTTCTCCTGGGCGAGCAGCGGGCTACCGGCGGCGATCTGGCCGAGCAGCGGGAGGCGCGGCATCGCAGCCTCGCGGGCGGGCGCGTCGGCGCGCGAGGCCCGGCGATGGCCGAGGAGATCGAGCGCGCGCGGCTTGGAGGGGTCGCGCTTGAGCAGACCGGCTCGTTCGAGGTTTGCGAGGTGGGCGTGCACGGTGGACGGCGACGCGAGCCCCACGGCCTCGCCGATCTCGCGCACCGTGGGCGGGTAGCCGTGGCGGTCGACGTACTCGACCAGGAATCCCCAGATCTCGTGTTGGCGGGCAGTCAGCACTGTCGTCTCCTCGTCGTCGAAGGTGGGGCTCGAACAGGCGTTCGCAGTGAAGGCTAGAGATCCTCTCGGACGACGTCAAGCCGAAATCGCTGCGCGATTTCGGCTAGCGCGTGTCCGTGGCACAACTCTGGGTCGGGATCGAGCACGATTGGAGGCGAGAGGCGACCGCGCGGGTCGGAGGGAGTAGCCTCGATCACCGTGATGTCCGTTCCGCTTCCGCTCGAGACCAAGCGCCTGCTCGTGCGCCCTTCGTTCCCGACGCAGACAGCGGATCGATGGTGAGGGTCTACTGCAATCCCGAGGTGATGTTCATTCCCGGCGGGGTCCTGGCCGGCATTGGCCATCTCGTCGGCTCACGGTCACGAATTGTCGCTGTCATCGATGTGAGGAACGAAGCGTCGCTACGCGTTGCCGAGAGAATCGGGATGACGAACATCGAGACGATCGAAGCGTACGGCCGCCCGCACATCCTCCTCGCCGCGCAGCCCTGATCCACTTTTTGGACAGGCCCTGAAACCAGAATGAGGCCCCGTGGGGCCTCATTCTGATCATGCGCTGGAGAGGACTTGAACCTCCACGGCCCTAAGGCCACAAGGCCCTCAACCTTGCGCGTCTACCAATTCCGCCACCAGCGCGGGCCGGGCATTGTAGCCGCCTCAGAGCCTCAGGCGAGCATCCGATAGAGCAGGATGGTGTTGAGGAAGAACACCGTCGCGACGACGACCGTCAGCCGCGTCAGGTTCCGCTCCACGATGTGCGTCCCTCCCTGCGAGGCGGGGGTGAAACCCATCCCGCCGAGTCCCGCGTCACGCCCGGAGTGCATCAGGATCAGCGTCAGCAGCGCGACGGAGACGAGGACGTGGAAGACGGCAGCGACCTGGAGCATGGTGTCGAGGGTACCAGCGAACGGCGCTCGTTCTTCTCAGCCAGACGTGGCGGCGGCGAGGATCGCATCGACGAGTCGGGCGGCGATCGCGTCCTTCGTGACATAGCCGCGCGCCCCCGATCGTCGCGCGCGGTCGATATCCTGGGCTGCGTCCGAGCCGGAGAGCATCAGGATGGCGGGCTTGCTCGGCAGCTTCGTGATCGCTGCCGCGGCCTCGAAGCCGTCCATCACCGGCATGCTGATGTCGAGGAGCACAACGTCCGGCTCCAGGGTGCGCGTGAGCTCGAGCGCCTCGCGACCGTCGCTCGCCCGTCCGACGACCGTGAGCTCCGTCTCGGAGCCGAGAACGGCCTCGAGCGCCTCTGCGAAGAGACGATGGTCGTCCGCGATCAAGACGCGAACAGTGCGTGCACGAATGCCGGCGACCATCTCATGATTCAACGCGATCTCGGGTCGCTACGCTACGGTCGTGACCGACGCGGGCGCCCGAACCCGGATCCAGAAGCTGCTCGTGACCGGCGACAACCGGCTCAAGCAGGGCGTTGGCCCCGAGAAGGCCCGCGAGAGCTACGCGCAGGCCCTCGAAGTCGCCCGCGGGGCGGGAATCGAGGACGCGGTACGGCCGCTGGTCGAGGTCAGGCTCGCCGATCTCGAGAGGCTCGCTCGAGCAGAGCCGCCACCCGACGAGCCTGCGTAGAGAGCCCGTGCGCCTCTGCCGCCGCACGTGCGGCGGGGTTCGGAACGGGTAGCGCGGCCGCTGCCCGCAGGGCTTCGACGAGTGCGTCGTCGTCCTCCGGGTCGACGAGGACGCCGGCGGCTGCGGGAACGAACTCCGGCGGGCCACCGACGCGAGTCGCGACGACGTTGCGGCCCGAGGCAAGCGCCTCGAGGAGCGCCTGTCCGAACGGCTCGACGAGCGACGGCTGGCAGACGACGTCCGACGCCGCGAGATGGTCGCCGACGCGGTCGTGGCCGACAGGCCCGACGACGACGATCCCAGGCCGATCCTCGAGCGCAGCTCGCAGCGGCCCGGCTCCGACGAACGTCAGCGTCCCCTCGCCGAGCCGCTCGAACGCACGCGCGAGCCGGACGACGTTCTTGCGCTCGCTCAAGGTGCCGACGCAGAGAAAGGCCGGCCGTTCGCCGGCCGGGCGCGGAAGCAGCGGGAAGCACTCGAGGTCGACACCGCAGTCGATCACCTCTGTCTTGCCGCGGGCCTCGGGGACGCGCTCCTCGAGCAGACGCCGGAGATAGTCGGAGACCGCGATCACGGCGTGCGCGCGACGGGCGACGAGCCTCGTCGCCGCTCCCACACCCGGGATCCGCCCGATGTTCGCGACATCCTGCCCGTGCGCGGTGACGACGAGCGGAGCTCGCCCGAGCAGCGCACCCCAGAGCCCGGTCGGGACGAGGAAGTGCGCGTAGACGACGTCGGGGCGGAAGCGACGCGCGGCGCGAGCGGTCGCCAGAGCGAGGCGGAGATGGCGCAGCGGCCCGCCGCTGCGCGTATCGAGCACTGCGCGCTCGAGCTCGTGCCCGAAGGATGCAAGCGCACGCTCGAGGTCACGCACGAAGACGCCGAGGTCGGGCTCGGTCGCGCTCGGGTACATCTGCGAGACGAGCAGGATCCGCACCGTCAGCTGCGCGCGGGCTCGCGGGTGGGCGGCGGTTCGTCGCCGCCGACCGTGACCCAGTACTCGACGCCGTCTCGCAGGAGTCCGTCAGCGCTCCGCCAGATGGCGGCCATCCGGAAGGTGTCTTCAGGCGCGACGATCTCGATCTCGGCGGCCGCCGTGTCGCCCTCGCCGATGATGCGCAGCACGGACAGGTCGCCCCACGGCTCCGGATAGCGGCGCTGGAATTCGAGCACGTTCTCGCGGCCGACGAGCCGCTCGGCCGTTGCCGGCATCTCCACGACCGCTTCGCCGTGCAGCAGCGCCGCCGATGCCTCCCAGTCCCGCGCCTGGTATGCCTCATAGAGCTGCCGGACGAGCTTCGCTGCCCTCATCATCGTTGGGCATCGTAGGTGCCGAACTCGGCGCGCAGGACGTTGCAGATCTCGCCGATCGTGCAGTGCGCGCGCAGCGCATCGTGCAGCGGCGGCAGCAGGTTCTCGGTGCCGGCCGCGACGCGGCCGACCTCACGGAGCGCGGCTTCGGCGGCGGCGCCGTCTCGTTCGGCCCGCGCGCGCTGCGTCCGCTCGATCTGGCGTCGCTCGGCCTCGGGGTCGAGCCGGTGCAGCTCGACTTTCTCGCTGGCGGCTTCGACGAAGCGGTTGACCCCCACGATCACCCGCTCGCCGGACTCGACATCGGCGTTCCAGCGGTAGGCGGCCTCTTCGATCTCGTCCTGGACGAAGCCCTGCTCGATCGCGGCGACCGCGCCGCCGAGCTCGTCGATGTGGCCGATCAGCTCACGTGCGCGCTCCTCGAGCTCGTCCGTCAGCGACTCGATGAAGAAGGCACCGCCGAGCGGGTCGGCGGTGTCGGTCGCGCCACCCTCGTTCGCGAGCACCTGCTGCGTGCGCAGCGCAATTCGAGCCGAATGCTCGGTCGGGAGCGCAAGCGCCTCGTCGAAGCCGTTCGTGTGCAGGCTCTGAGCGCCGCCGCAGACCGCCGAGAGAGCCTGGATCGCGACCCGCACGATGTTGTTCTCGGGCTGCTGCGCGGTCAGCGTCGAGCCGCCGGTCTGGGCGTGGAAGCGGAGCGCGAGCGCCTTCGGGTTCGTGGCGCCGAAGCGGTCCCGCATCAGCGTCGCCCAGAGCCGCCGCGCCGCGCGGAACTTCGCCACCTCCTGGAAGAAATGGTTGTGCGCATTGAAGAAGAAGGAGAGCCGAGCACCGAACTCATCCGGGGAGAGGCCCGCCTCGACCGCGGCGGCGCAGTAGGCGATCCCGTTCGCGAGCGTGAAGGCGAGCTCCTGAACCGCGGTCGAGCCGGCCTCGCGGATGTGATAGCCGGAGATCGAGATCGTGTTCCAGCTCGGGATCCGGTCGGCGCAGTAGCCGAAGAGATCCGTCGTCAGCCGCATCGACGGCCGCGGGGGAAAGATGTAGTTCCCGCGGGCGATGTACTCCTTGAGGATGTCGTTCTGCACCGTCCCGCGGAGTGCGGTTCCAGGAACGCCCTGCTCCTCCGCGACCAACTCGTAGAGGAGAAGGAGGAGCGCGGCGGGGGCGTTGATCGTCATCGAGGTCGAGACCTCGCCGAGCGGAATCGCGTCGAAGAGGATCCGCATGTCCTCGAGCGAGTCGATTGCGACGCCCGTGCGGCCGACCTCGCCGACGGCGTGCGGGTCGTCCGAGTCGTAGCCGAGCTGCGTCGGCAGGTCGAATGCGACCGAGAGCCCGGTCTGACCGCGCTCGAGCAGGTAGCGGAAGCGCTCGTTCGTCTCCTCTGCCGACGCGAAGCCCGCGTACTGCCGGATCGTCCACGGCCGGCCGCGGTACATGTCCGGATAGGGGCCGCGCGTGTAGGGGAACTCGCCGGGCTGCTCACCCTCGCCGTAGACGGGCGCGATCTCGATCCCGGACTCGGTCTCGCGAGAATCCTCCGCGCGGGCCACGGCCTGATCGTACGACTTTCCGTCGCGTCGCACCGGTGCTACGGTGCGAGGATGGCGAGGTCGATCACCCAACGGGAGCTGCGGAACCAGAGCGGCGCGATCATGCGGGCGCTCGATGCGGGCGAGAGCTTCGTCGTCACGCGGAACGGCGTCCCGGTCGGCGAGTTGACGCCGGTGCGAAGACGTCGCCGGTTCGTTCGCGCGGAGGAGGCTGTGGCGATGTTCAAGGGCGCGCCGCGGATCGACTACGAGCGGTTCCGCGCCGACATCGACACCTTCCTCGACCAGGATCCCACGCCGCGTGCCTGAGCCTCGACACCCTCGTGGGCTCGTCGACACATCCGTCCTCATCGACCTCCTCCGAATCGCGCCTTCCGACCTCCCCGACGAGCTTCTCGTTTCTGCGATCTCGCTTGCGGAGCTCGCGGCCGGCCCACACGCGACCGCGGACAGCGTGGAGCGCGCACGGCGCCAGGACACGCTCCAGCGAGTCGAGGCCGGTTGGGACCCATTCCCAGTGGACGGCGCCGTCGCGCGGGCGTACGGCAGGGTCTACGCGATCGGCGCTGCCTCCGGCAGCAAGGCGCGCGGCCGGAAGGCGCTCGACCTCTTGATCGCGGCGACTGCCGTCGCTGAGGAGCTGCCGCTCTACACGCGCAATCCCGCGGACTTCCTGCAGCTCGAGGGCGTTCTCGAGGTCGTCGCGGTCTAGAGAACGCCGCCGGCGTGCTCCAGCGCTTCGAGCGCGATCCGGCGGCCGGTGGCGATGTGGGCGCGGATCGCGGCCTGTGCCGCTGCGAGGTCGCGAGCCTCGAAGGCGTCCACGATCGCGCCGTGCTCGGTCGCGAGGTACGAGCCCGCCTCGAGCCGGCCGCCGCGGATCACCTGCATCATCAGGTTGATCGAGAGCTCGCGATAGAAGCGCGAGAGGAGCGCGTTCCCGGCGAGGTCGACCTGGTGCTCGTGGAAGGCCGCGTTCGCGGTGTCCCACTCCTCGTGCGAGACGGCGTCGGCGGTCGACCGGAGCAGCTCGCGGAAGCGCTCGAGACCGGGCGGCGCGACCTTGCCGACGGCAGCCTCGGCCGCGTGCAGCTCGAGCGCCCGGCGGACGTCGTATCCCTCGACGAGCGCGGCCGCCGTCAACGGGTTCACGTAGTAACCGCGCCGGGCCTTGACCGAGAGCAGGCCTTCCGAGACGAGCCGCGTCAGCGCGTGATGGACGGGGCTCCGGGAGACGCCGAGGTCGGCGGCGAGCTCGTGCAGGCTCACCTTCTCGCCCGGCCCGAGCTCGCGGCGGACGAGCTGTCGCTTCAGGTTCTCGTAGACCTGCTCGTTCAGGCTCGCCCGGCTCAGCGTCGTCGCCATCTCGGCGCGTTCCTAACATGTCAGCCTCGCCGGAGCAACCACGCGGCCGCGATACGCTCGGCCGGTGAAGGTTTCCGCCCGCCTCTTCGCCGGCCTTCGCGAGCGCGCGGGTACGGGCCGACGCGAGCTCGAGCTGGCGGATGGCGCGACGGTTGCGGACGTGTGGGTCGCGCTCGAGCTCGGCGCCGAGCCGCCGGGCCTTCTGTACGCCGTCAACAAGACCTACGCCGCGGCCGACGCGAGCCTCGCGGACGGGGACGAGGTCGCTCTGATCCCGCCGGTCTCCGGTGGCGACTTCCGGCTCTCGACCGAGGCGCTGTCGCTCGACGCCGTCGTGCGCGAGGTCGCCCGCGACGGCGCCGGCGCAATCGCCACCTTCACGGGCACGGTGCGCGATCGCTCTCGCGGTCGCAGCGTGATCCGGCTCGAGTACGAGGCCTACGAGGGGATGGCCGAGCAGGCGATGGCCGAGCTCGCAGCAGAACTGAAGTCCCGCTACGAGCTCTGCGAGGTGGCGATCCACCACCGCACCGGCCCGGTCGAGATCGGAGAGCCAAGCGTCGTGATCGCCGTCTCGGCGCCGCACCGGACCGACGCGCTCGCCGCCTGCGAGGACGCGATCGACACGCTCAAGCAGACGGTGCCGCTCTGGAAGAAGGAGCTCTACGAGGGCGGCGAGGAGTGGATCGGCCAGGGGTCGTGACAGAGGTCGAACGACGAGTACTCTGAGTCGGTGAGCCAATACGATCCGTACACGCCGCGCGAGGCGGAGGAGCCGCGCATCGGCTACTCGCCGATCAAGCAGCCGCTGACCGCGCGCGACATCCTGCGCAAGCTCTGGGCGCCGATCGCCGCCGTCGGCTTCCTCTTCTGGAAGCTGAAGTTCCTCTTCGTCGCGCTCTTCAAGTTCAAGCTCTTCACCGTCGCCGGCTCGATGCTGGTCTCGATCGGGGCGTATGCCCTGCTCTGGGGGTGGCAGTTCGCGGTCGGATTCGTGGTACTGCTCTTCGTGCACGAGCTGGGGCACGTCTTCGAGGCGAAGCGGCAGGGCCTGCCGGTCTCGGCACCGCTCTTCATCCCCTTCCTCGGGGCGCTGATCACGCTGAAGCAGCTTCCCGACGACGCCTGGGCGGAGGCGAAGGTCGCGATCGCTGGGCCGATCCTCGGCGGCCTCGGCGCGGCCGCCGTCTGGCTCGTCGGCGAGTCGACAGACTCGGAGCTGCTCGTCGCGCTCGGCTTCACCGGCTTCTTCCTCAACCTGTTCAACCTCGCACCGATCAGCCCGCTCGACGGTGGCCGAATCGTCACGGCCATCCATCCGGCGCTCTGGCTCGTGGGCCTCGCCGCCCTCGTCGTGCTCGCCTTCGTCGCCCCGAATCCGATCCTGATCCTGATCCTCGTCCTGGGCGGCCTCGAGTCCTGGCGGCGCTGGAAGGCGCGGAACCATCCCGAGTCGGAGACGTACTACCGGGTCAGCCCTCGGCGTCGCCTGATCACCGGCGTCTCGTACATCGTGCTCGCGGCGCTCCTGACGCTCGGGATGAGCGCCAGCTTCGTCGAGCGCGAGATCTAGTTTCCGGCGCAAGATCGCCATCCGCAGGAGCGGATGGCGATCGCGCGAAGACCCCTGAAGGGGCCGCCCGCGGCCCAAGAGCATCTTCTCTAATGCGCGCTCATTGTTCATCTCAAAGCCTTCGAGTCCCGCTCTGATGGACGACCGGCGGGTGCTCGAGCGCACGCACGCGGACCTCGCGAGTGACGTCTCCGTGATCGCGTCCGAGTTCCTCGGCGGCTTCCAGAAGGTGCTCGAGATCGATCGGCCGGCCGTCTCGATCTTCGGCTCGGCGCGCACGCCTGAGGGAACCGCGCCCTACGACGGGGCGCGCGCCACCGGGCGCCTTTTCGCTGAGGCGGGCTTCGCCGTCGTCACGGGAGGCGGGCCGGGCGTGATGGAGGCGGCGAACCGCGGCTGCAAGGAGGGCGGCGGCCTCTCCGTCGGCTTCAACATCACGCTTCCGCACGAGCAGGGAGTCAATCCCTACTGCGACATCGAGATGACGTTCAAGCACTTCTATGCCCGCAAGACGATGTTCGTGAAGGCGGCGGAGGGGTTCGTGATCTTTCCCGGGGGCTTCGGCACCCTGGACGAGCTGTTCGAGTCGCTGACGCTGATCCAGACCGGCAAGGTGCTCGACTTCCCTGTCGTCCTCGTCGGCTCCGATTACTGGGACGAGCTGCTGGTTTGGGTGAAGTGCGAGGCGCTCGCCGACGGGATGATCTCGCTTGAGGACATCGAGCTGCTCCACGTCACGGACGATCCGGCGGAGGCGGTGCGGCTCGTCGTCGAGGGCTACGACGAGCGCTCGACGAGCTCCGCCTCAACCGCTGACGCCTCGCCGCACGAGCCCGAAAAAGGAGACGCGCAGTAGGCGAGGATAGGCACCAGCCGTCTCGCCATCGGCTCGCTAGGCGGCGGTGCGTGGCGTTTCTGCGGCCGGGAGAGCTCGCTCGCCTTTGAGCAGAAGGAAGCCCCCAGCCGCGATCAGCCAGATCGTCCAGCCGAAGAACCCGATGAAGGCGATCGTGGCGAGTGAGAGAACGCCGAGGGCAAGGCTGAGCCAGCCCGCCCTTCGGGATCCAGCCCAGCTCGAGAGCCGCGAGCGAGACGCCGACTAGATCCGCGGCAGGACGAAGTACGGGCCTGGGATCGAGCTGCCGGGGCCGTAGATCTGGGTCGGCCCGACGGCGATGTACGCGCTCGTGAACGAGTCGTTGCGGAGCAGCTTGCCGCGCTCGTAGATCTTCCGGCTGACGGTGACGTCGAAGCCGGACTGGTTCGAGCCGCTGACCGTCCGCACCGAGCCGTTGGGCGCGTACGGGTCGAGCGCGTAGGTCGTCTCCGGCGTGCGCCAGTTCACCTGCGGGCCGGTCGCGGCGACGATCCGCCGCTTCGGGTCGGTGCCGTAGAAGCTGAACGTGAGCGTGTCATTCGTGTAGCTCGTGCCGATCAGGATCCCCGTCTTCAGGTCGTTGCGAAAGGAGAAGTCAGGCCCGCCCCAGGAAACGGCCGCGTCGCGTCCCATCGGATAGTGGGAGATGTAGAAGCTGTGGTTCTGCCGCGCGAGGATCGGGAGGCCGAGCTCGAACGCGTTGTTGAAGAGCGTCGTCGCGGTCTGGCAGACGCCGCCGCCGATCGAGGGCACGAGCAGCGAGCCGATGATCATCTGGCCCTCGAGGAAGCCGCGCTCGGCGGTGCGCGGACCGACGGAGCCGTTGAAGGAGAACGTCTCGCCCGGCTTGATCAGGGTGCCGTCGATGTATTCCGCCATCAGGTGGATGTTGTGGATCCGGTTCGCCGACGAGGGGCCCATCTCCGTCGTGAAGCTCGAGATTTGCTGCCGGATCCCCAGCTTGTCGGCCTCGCGGGTCGTCAGGTCGGCGCGGGTCTGCTTCAGACGCAGGGACGCACGCCGGATCGGCGACACTGCGGCGAGGGAGATCGAGTCGGAGATCCAGCGACCGTCGGGCGCCAGCCCCGGCTTCGACGGGCGGATTCGTACCCGGCTTCCCTCCACGACGAAGCGTGCGTTGACGGCGCGCGCCCGCCACCTCGACAGGTACGGCTCGACCGCCTTGGCGATCCGGTCGGCGGCGAAGGTGACGTGGAACCGATCGCCGTCCGGGCGGAGGCGGACGAGCCTCGCCAGGCGCTGCGGTGCGAGGGAGCCGACATCGCCGCCCTTGAAGGAGAGCGCGATCGGCTCGCCAACGAGCTCCTTCGCCTCGGCAACCGCCGCTTCTGCGGCGCTCGTCGTCAGCTCGGGCTCGACGTGCGTCAGCGCCGGCGTGAACGATCGCGAGCCTGTGAGGGCGGCCTTCGTCAGCGATGCGAGCAGTGGCCCCGGCTCGATCGCGGCGCCGGGCAGCGACGGGATCACCCTGAACTCCCCGCGGCGCGAGACGACCTGGGCTCGGCGGGGCCTCGGGAGCGCCGCAGACAGGCGCTCGGCGAGGGCCTTGGCAGCGCCGGGACGCGCCGCAAGCATGGGGTCGACGAGTAGTCTCGGGGGGCTGGCGTCGACCAGGTGGCGGACACGTGTGCGGAACGAGCCGTGGCCGGCCGCGCGCAGCGCCGCCTGGGTGCCCTTCGTGTTCACCAGCAGCACCTCGGACGCACTGACGCTGGCAGTTCGCCCCTCGACGGTGACCGCGATCGGACGGTCGAGGTCGAGCGCGCGCACCTCGACGCCTGGGAGCGGTTTCTCCCAGTAGATCGCGTCACGGACGAGGACGACGGAGATTGCCGCCACGGCGAGCGCCGCCGCCGCCCAGCCGACCCGGTGCGCGACTCGCCTCATTCTCGACAAAGTAGCCGGAAACTCCGCACTACACTCGTATTCGTGCGCCTGCGCGATCTGCCTTCTGTCGACGAGCTGCTACGTGACGAGCGGCTCGCGAAAGAGTCGCGCCCGCTCGCGGTGGCCGCGGCCCGCTCCACGCTCGAGCGCGCTCGCGAGGAGATCCGCGCCGGAGCCGAGCCGAGCTTTGTCGATTCGGGCGATCTCGCCGAGCGGGCGTTGGCCGAGCTCGCGGCGCAACGCCGGCTCCGGCTCCGGCGCGTCCTGAACGCGACGGGCATTCTCGTCCACACGAATCTCGGCCGCGCGCCGCTGGCCGGGGCCGCGCTCGAGCGCGTGCTCGAGGTCGGCGCCGGCTTCTCTAACCTCGAGTACGACCTGACTGCGGGAGCACGGGGCTCGCGCCAGGATCATCTCGCACCGCTCCTCCGTCGACTCACCGGCGCGGAGGCGGCGCTCGTGGTCAACAACAATGCGGCGGCCGTCCTGCTGGCGCTGGCTGCACTCGCCGAGGGCCGCGAGGTACTCGTCTCCCGAGGCGAGCTGATCGAGATCGGCGACGGTTTCCGGATCCCGGACGTGCTTGCGCGCTCCGGAGCCCGGCTGCGCGAGGTCGGCACGACGAACCGGACGCGAGCAGAGGACTACGAGGCGGCGATCGGGTTCGAGACGGCGCTCGTCCTGCGCGTCCACCAGTCGAACTTCCGCCAGGTCGGATTCACAGAGAGGCCTCGATTTGCCCAGCTCGCGCAGGTGGCGAAGCGAGCAGGAATCCCGCTGGTGGACGATCTCGGCTCCGGCGCGCTCGTCGAGCTCGAAGGTGAGCCGACACCGGCTTCCAGCCTCGCCGCCGGGGCCGATCTCGTCTGCTTCTCGGGCGACAAGCTGCTCGGCGGGCCGCAGGCGGGGATCGTCGTAGGCAGCGCCGAGCTCGTCGAGCGGCTCAAGCGGCATCCGCTCCAGCGCGCGCTCCGCGCCGACAAGCTCTCGCTCGCGGCACTCGAGGGCACGCTCGCGCTCTACCTCGACCGGCCGCAGGAGATCCCGGTGCTGCGGATGCTCCGCGAGCCGGCTGAAGCGGTGCGCGTCCGCGCAAAGCGTCTTGCGGCCGCCGTCGGCGGCTCGGTGGAGGAGACCGTTGCGCGCGTCGGCGGCGGCGCGCTTCCTCTCGCCGAGCTGCCGAGCTTCGCCTGCGCGGTCGAGGAGGAGCTCGCCGCGGCGCTGCGCGCGCACGAGCCGCCGGTGCTCGCCGTCGTCCGCGACGGCAAGACGCTCCTCGACTGCCGCACGCTCACAGACGCGGAGGCGGAGGAGGTTGCGGGCGCGATCGTGACCGCGCGGAGATGAGCATCAGGCGCGTGGTCCCGGATCTCCACGGCGACGATCCCGCCGCCAGTCGTGCCTCGTGCGCGATCCCAACGGCGCCGTGATCAACGTCATGCGCCACACGTCGTCCTGATGCCTCTGACGGTAGGCACCGCCGGCCACGTCGACCACGGGAAGACCTGGCTCGTACGGGCGCTGACCGGCAAGGACACAGATCGCTTGCCGGAGGAGCAGGCGCGCGGGATCTCGATCGACCTCGGCTACGCGCCGCTCGAGCTGGCCGACGGCCGGCGGCTCTCGCTGATCGACGTCCCGGGCCACGAGCGCTTCGTTCGCAACATGGTCGCCGGCGCGACCGGGATCGACCTCTTCCTGCTCGTCCTCGACGCCGCCGAGGGCGCTAGGGCGCAGACGCACGAGCATCTCGCGATCCTCGCCCTGCTCGGGATCGAGCAGGGCGTCGTCGCCGTGACGAAGGCCGACGCGGTCGACCCCGAGACGCTCGAGCTCGCGCTCCTGGAGGCGCGCGAGCTCGTCCCCGGCGCGGAGGTCGTCGCTGTCAGCGCGAAGACGGGCGCCGGGATCGACGAGCTCCGCGCGGCGCTCGGGCGCGCAAGCGACTTTGTGTTTCAGAAACACAATCTCGAGCTTCCGCCGCGGTTGTACGTCGATCGCGTCTTCACGCTCGCCGGGATCGGGACCGTCGTCACCGGAACGCTCCGGTCGGGGTCGATCGCCGCCGGCGACGTCCTCCGTGCGGAGCCGCGGGGGCTCGACGTGCGCGTGCGCAGCGTCCAAGTGCACGACAACCCCGTCGAGCATGCTGAGGCCGGCCAACGGGTGGCGCTCGCGTTGCCGGGGATCGAGCGGCGTCGACTTCGCCGCGGCGACGCTCTCGTCGCGGCTGGGGCCTACCCGACGAGCTTTCGACTGGACGTCGTGTTGGAGGAGCTCGAGCCCATCGCCGACGGTGCCCGCCTGCTCGTCCACCACGGGACGGCGACCGTGCTCGGCAGGGTCGTCCGCGCGGGTGAGCGCTTCGCCCAGCTCCGGTTGGCCGCGCCGGTCGTGGCGGCGCGCGGCGACAGGGTCGTGCTGCGCGAGGCGACGACGGTCGGGGGCGGCCGGATCCTCGATCCCGCGCCGCCGCGACACTCGGACCTCGACCGCTTCGAGCGCTCGGAGCGGGGAGAGGAGACGATCCACGGCCCGGTGCTCCGCCACGGCGAGTGGCGCTACGCCGACGCCTGGCTCGCGGAGCTCGAGGCCGAGCTGGCGGCGCGGATCGAGGCGGCGGATCCACTCGACCCGGGCGTCGACGCGCCGACGGAGCCGTGGGCGAGGGACGTGCTGTCGCGGCTCCCGTTCGAACGCCGCGGCTCGCGCCTCTACCTCATCGGCGCCGGCGCGAGCCTCGGCTCGCGCTCGGTCGAGGCGGCCGCGATCGAGGCGGAGCTCGCGGCGGCGGAGCCGGGAGCCGTCAAGCTCGATGATCGCGAGCTCGCCCGCTTCCTCGAAGGAGCCGGACGGCTCGTGCGCCTCGGCGACGGGTATGCGATCTCCACAGGCGCTTACGCGCGGGCGCGGGCGCTCGTCGTCGAGGAGTGCACCGGGGCGGGCCGGATCGCGCTGGCGCGCTTCCGCGACCTCGCGGGGTGCGGGAGGCGCGACGCCCAGCTCCTGCTCGAGCGGCTCGATGCGGACGGCGTCACGCGCCGGGTCGGCGACGAGCGCGTGCTCCGCCGGCGCGGCTGATCGCTGCAACACTGGGGCTGTGCGCGGCTTCCTCGTCTTCCTCCTCGTGGCCTCGACGCTGGCGCTCGGCGCGCGGTTCGCCCCCGAGGGCGCTCTCGCCTTCACTCGCGGCACCGCCACGGTCTCGACCGGCAACCGTCAGATCGTGCTCCAGGTCGAGCGCGCTCGTACGACCGCCGCGCGGGCACAGGGGCTGATGGGTCGGCGCTCGCTCGGCCCGCGCGCCGGGATGGTCTTCGAGTACGCGCGCCCGACGGCCGGCGCCTTCTGGATGAAGAACACCCTGATCCCCCTGGACATTGCCTTCTACGACGGCCGTGGCCGGATCCTGCGCACGTTCACGATGACGCCCTGCCGCACCGACGACTGTCCGCTCTACGATCCGGAAGTCGCCTTCCGCGGCGCGCTCGAGGTCAACGCCGGCTCGTTCCGCCGCTGGGGCGTAAAGCGCGGCGATCGGATCGTCGTCCGAACACGGTAGAGGACCTGGAGTGAGACTCTAGGGACGTCCCTCACCGAACCTGGGCTGTTGCTCTACATCATGGTCGATAGCGTCACCGCGACCGTCGACACGGTGATCGCCCACGGAGTGAGATCATGCAGCCGCTCGGAGAGGGTGCACCCGAGATCGCGGCGCGGTTCCGGGATCCGGGAGGAACGTGATCGGCCTGTACCAGGAAACCGGAAAACCGGTAACGCGCGAGCGGGGTCGGCGAGCCCCGAGTGTGACGAGGCTACGAAATCCGACCCTCGACGGGCGTCAGCGTTAGCCGGAGCACGTCCGGCCGGTGATAGTGGCCGGCGGGGTCGAAGCGTTGCCGCTCCTCGGCGAGCCGCGCCGGGTCGAGCTGCGCGTAGAGGATTCCCTCCTCGTCGTAGAGCGGCCCCGCGAGGTAGGAGCCGTCCGGGGCGAGGATCGCGCTGCCGCCGCGACCGAGGATCCCCCGCCCCTCGAGCTCCTCGCGGAGCGGAAAGTCGGCGGGATACGACTCGGCGCGCTGGAAGTGGCACGGCGCGATCACGAACGCACGCGACTCTCGCGCGATGTGGACGAGCGTGGACTGCCAGGCGTCGCCGTCATCGGCGGTCGAGGCGATGTAGAGCTCGACGCCCGACTCGTAGAGGGCGAAGCGCGCGAGCGGCATGTAGTTCTCCCAGCAGATCAGCCCGCCGATCCGCCCGATCGGCGTCTCGAGCGCCCGCAGGCCGCGCCCGTCGCCCTGGCCCCACACGAGCCGCTCGTGGTTCGTCGGTACGAGCTTGCGGTGGTGGAGCGCGAGCTCGCCGGCCGGGGAGTGGTAGAGGAGCGAGTTGTAGATCGTGCCGGGACGGTCTGCGTCGATCTCGTTGACGCCCGTGACGAGCCAGACGCCGTGCTCACGAGCGATCTGCCCGAGCCGGTCGGCGTCAGGGCCGGGGACCTCCAGCGACTCGCGGTGAAGGAGCGCGAACGCGGCCTTGGCGCGCGGATCGGCCCAGCCGGCGAGCGCCTTCGCCCAGGCCGAGCTCGGATAGGCCGGGACGAACGTCTCCGGGAAGACGACGAGGCCCGCGCCCGCCGCCGCGGCCTCGGCAGTCCGCTCCGCGAGCCGGTCGAGGGTCGCCGTCCGGTCGAGGATCGCGGGCTCGACCTGGCAGCAGGCGACCTTCAGCGGCTCCTTCATCTCCGGCGCTCGCTCATCAAGCCCAGGACAGCGGCTGATAGCCGCTCGTCCGCGGCGCCGACACGATCAGCACGGTCGCGTCGGCGTCGCTCCTGTTCACGACCGTGCGCTTCGGCTCCGGGTCGAGCCGGGCGAACGTGCCGGCCGGCGCGGGATGATCCTCGCCGTCGATCACGAGCGTCGGCTCGCCGGAGAGGACGATGAAGACCTCCTCCTGATCGCTCTCGCGCTCGTCGTGCTCGGGGATCGTCTCCCCCGGCGTCAGCTCGACGACGTTCATCCCGAACGATGTCAGGCCGAGGCTCTTGCGCGCGAGCGCCCACTTGGGAAAGGGGCGCTCGAGCTCGTCGAGATGGAGAATCGTAAAGGCGGCCATGCTTCCTCCCTCGCTTGTCGTCTGGCGATCCTCGCAGACGCGACCGCGCCTGTGGAAGGTTTTCGTAAAGCCTTTATCCATGCGGTTTTCGGCGCTCAGCTCGGTGCGATAAAGCATCTATTCCGTTTGATCAAGAGAGAACGAGGAGGAAGAAGATGAAAGCTGGCCTACGAAGGACACGGAGGACGCTCGCGCTTCTCGTCGTCACTCTGACGGGGCTCGTCGTCGCCGCCACGGCGCTCGCGGCCGCCCCGCGCTCGACCTCGCCGCCGACAGTCGAGGGCACCTATCGCCAGGGCTCGACGCTGACGACGAGCAACGGGCTCTGGGCGAATGATCCGACGTCGTTCACCTACCGCTGGCAGCGATGCGACTCGAACGGCAACAACTGCGCCGTGATCCCGGGTGAGACCGCGCGGCGCTACCGGCTCGTCAACGCGGACGTCGGGCGGACGATCGTCTCGCTCGTCACCGCCCGAAACGGTGACGGCAGCGACACCGCGAACTCGCGGCCGACGCCGCAGATCGCCGACAACACGACCCCGCAGAACACGCGGGAGCCGTCGATCTCCGGTGAAGCAGTCGTCGGCGAGAGCCTGAACGCCGATCCGGGTGGCTGGACCGGGGCGCCGAACTTCCAGTACAGCTGGCTCCAGTGCGACGCGGCCGGCTCCGGCTGCAGCGACACCGGTACGCGTGGGCGCACCTACGGCGTCCGCTCGGCCGACCAGGGTCGGACGCTCCGTGTCCAGGTGCGGGCGACGAACCCGCGGGGCACCTCGACCGCGATCTCCAACCCGTCCGCCGTGGTGCGGGCTGCGGGTGGGGGCGGTGGCGGTGGCGGCTCGGCCGTCTCGGTCTCGAACGTCTCGCTTCCCGACCGGCTCGTGATCAGCGGCTTCGCCTCGACGCCGTTCCGCAACCGCACCGACGCGGTGACGCTGCGGATTCGCGTCAGCGACACCCGCGGCCGGCTCGTCCAGGGTGCGCTCGTGCTCGCGAGCGCGGTTCCCTTCGGGCGCGTCACGACCGCTCCCGAGACGGCGACCGACTCGAACGGGATCGCCACGATCAGCGTTCGGGCGACCTCGCGCCTGGAGCTCCAGGCCGGGTTCGCGGTGCAGTTCTTCCTGCGGGCCCGCAAGCAGGGCGACAACGTCCTCGCGGGCGTCTCCAGCCGGCGGCTCGTCCAGGTTCCGATCGCTCCCGGCTAGTCGGAACGCGCGATCCACTCAGTCCGGGCCGTCCTGCGGGGCGGCCCGGCCCTTTCTGGCGCTCAACGCTCGCGGCGGGGGCCGCCGAACTCCGGTACGAGCTCGGCGAGAAAGCGATCCACGACCGCGGTGTAGGCGAGCGGCGCCTCGGTGTAGGAGCGCGCGTGCCCAGCCTCCCAGTCGGGGATCACGAGTCGCGTTCGCGCCCGATTCGCACGGGCGTAGATCAGCTCGGAGTGGCCGACGGGGGTGAAGCCGTCCTGACGCGAGTGGACGAGGAGGACGGGCGCCCGGACGGCCCGGATCGCGTCGACGGGAGCGGCGTCCCTGGCATCGAAGCCTGCCCGCAGCCCCGACACGAGGAGCGCGCCGGGAACGAAGATCCGCGCCCAGGCTCCGAACTGCTCCTCCGCCTGGACGCGGGCGATGTCGCCGAGGCTCGAGAACGACGAGTCGGCGACCACGAAGGCGATCTCGGACAACTCGGACGCCGCCTGGATCGCCGTCGCGGCGCCGTATGACCACCCGATCAGCCCGATTCGGCTCCGGGGCAGCCCGGTTCGATCCGCCAGCCACTCGATCGCGAGCCGCAGGTCCTGCCGCTCGTGGGCGCCGAAGCTGAGGAGCGCGGGCGAGCTCTCGCCGTGCCCGCGCGCGTCGTAGAGGAGGAGGTGGCAGCCTCGCCTCCAGAAGATCGGCGTCGGCGCGATGACCTCCGCTCTTCCGCCCCCGAAGCCGTGGAGCATGACGACGGCGCACCCCGACCGCCTCGGATTCTCGAAGTACCACGAGGCGAGCGTCACTCCGTCGCCGGCAATCGTCGTCGTCTCGGGCTGGGGCAGCCCGAACGCCCTCGCGTCGACCGCCCCAAGCGGCCGAGACGTCGGCGCGATCAGCCGTTCCGAGAAGAGCCAGGAGACGCCGGCGTAGAGGAGCAGCGCGAGCGTGGCGGCGAGGAGGAGCGCCCGGCGGGTGCGCCGCACGCGCACCCTGCCGTCAGCGCTCCACTTCGACGACCGTGACCTGGGTGACCTCGACGGCGTCTGCGGATAGAGAAACCCGTGCACGGCGGCGCCGATCGCACCGCCGGCCAGCGGGCCGATCGCATAGACCCAGAAATCGCCCCACTCGCCCCCGACGAGCGCCGGCCCGAACGAGCGCGCCGGGTTCACGGAGGCGCCGCTGATCGAAATCGCCGCCAGATGCACGGCGACGAGCGCAAGCGGGATCGCAAGGAGCGCGGTGCCCTGGACGCGCTCGCTCCGGGACGAGTGGAGGATGACCGCCACGAAGATCGCAGTCAGGAGCACCTCGAGCCAGAGCGCGTCCCACGCGGAAGAGCCGGCGCCGACCGCGGTGACCGTTCCGGCGACGTCGTCCCGGCTGAATGCGGCCAGGACCGCGAGCGACGCGAGCACTCCGCCGACGAGCTGGGCGATCCAGTACCCGAGCAGGTCCCGGGACTCGAGACGGCCCGAGAGAAACATTGCGAGAGAGACGGCGGGGTTGTAGTGGCCCCCGGAGACCTCGCCGAACGCGTACAGGCCGGCCAGGAGCGCCAGGCCGAAGCCGAGCGCGACGGGAACGAGGATCGGCTCCTCGAGCCTCACGGCCGAGAGAATCGCGAGCGAGCCGCCGAAGACGAGGGTGAACGTCCCGAGCAACTCGGCCACGTACTTGCGGTTGTCGTTCATCGGACCTCCTCGAGCGACGAGCGTGATTGGAAGCACCAGTTTCGCAGGACGGGACCGAGCAGCACAACCCAGGTTCAACCGGTCGGGCCGTCTCTGTGACTACGGCTAGGATCGACCTCTGTCCAGGTTCGCCTCTGCGTCGGCTGCGCTCTCGATCCTCGTCGCGGTCGGATTCACCTCTGTTGCTGCCGGAGCTCCCGCTGCCGCTCGAGCCGTCGAGGTCGCGTTCCTCCGGGGTGAGCAGATCGGCTACGTCGAGCGGCCTGGCTCGTCCCTCGAAGCGGCGGTGCGCGCGTTGCTCGCCGGACCGACGACGGCCGAGGCGAAGCGCGAGCTCACGACCCAGGTTCCGGCGGGAACGCCGCTGCGCTCGGTCCGGCTCGACGACGGTGTCGCCACGCTCGACCTCGGCGAGAAGTTCGCCGCCGGCACGAGCGTGGAGAGCCTCTCGGCCCGCGTCGCGCAGGTCGTCCTCACCGCCACCCGATTCCCGAACGTGCGTTCAGTCAGGCTCCTCGTCAAGGGCGGGACCCCGCTCGGCCTCTTTCCCGGGATCGTCACGCGCTACCCGCTGACCGCCAAGACGGTTGCGGCGCCGAACGTCCCGCCTCCGTCGACACCCGAGCCGCCGTCGGGCGGCCAGTCCGAGCAGATTCGGGCGTTACAGCAGCGCCTGGACGAGCTCGGCTTCCTCACGCGCGACGCCGTGGACGGGAAGACCGGGCCGCGTACCACGTCGGCCGTGGTCGCGTTCCAGAAGTGGGCGGGCCTCACCCGCGACGGCGCCGCCGGACCGGCCACCCTGGCTGCCCTCGCTACCGCAAGCCGGCCGGCGCCGATCGGGCGAGCCGCAGGCCGTCGGCTCGAGGTCCTGCTCGACCGCCAGCTCACGCTCGTGATCGAGGGCGACCGTGTGACGCGCGTCTTGGACGCCTCGACCGGCAAGCCGGGCTTCGAGACTCTCATCGGCTCCTGGAAGGTCGCACGCAAGGAGGAGCGTTCCTGGTCGGTCCCCTACAAGGTGTGGCTTCCGTGGGCGATCTACATCATCGGCGGCTACGCATTCCACGAGTACCCGGACGTGCCGCCC
The DNA here is from genome assembly GCA_024330215.1 of Candidatus Gaiellasilicea maunaloa. Taxonomy (GTDB): domain Bacteria; phylum Actinomycetota; class Thermoleophilia; order Gaiellales; family Gaiellaceae; genus Gaiellasilicea; species Gaiellasilicea maunaloa. The sequence continues at coordinate 5,134 of JANDLU010000030.1, read as the reverse complement.
GAGCCGGCGTCGCACGGCTGCGTTCGCATCCCGAGCTGGGACGCCGAGTGGCTCTACCGCCAGACGCCCTTCGGGACGCTCGTGACCGTGATCGGGCGCTCCCGATGAGATCGCTGGTTGCAGCGCTCGCCATCGCGGCGACCCTCGTCCTTCCGGCGAGCGCTGCGGCCCCTCCGACGAAGACTCCGGGCGAGCTCCTCGTCGGACTCGCAATGCCGAGCGCCGGCTTCCAGGTCGGCGCGGTGCGCGGGCGAGACGTCGTCTTCGCCAAGGGCTTCGAGATCGATCTCGCACGAGAGCTCGCGAAGCGGCTCGAGCTCCGGCGAGTGCGCTTCGTCAACGAGCCGCTCTTCTCGACGCTCCTCGTGGCCGGCCGCAAGGAGTGGGACGTGGCGCTGGCGCAGATCTCCGTCACGTCGGCGCGCGCGAAGCGGGTCGATTTCTCGTCGCCGTATCTTGCGGTCGACCAGGGGGTGCTCGTCCGCGCCGGACTGCCCCGGCCGGGCTCGCTCGCCGCGTTGCGCTCGCTCCAGCTCTGCGCGGAGCGCGCCAGCACCGGCGGCCAGCTCGTCCTCGACCGGATCAAGCCGAGGAGGAAGCCGCGACTGCTGGAGAATCCGTCGAAGCTCTCGTACGAGCTCTTCACCAAGCGCTGCGACGCGATCGTCTTCGACGCGCCCGCGCTCGCGGTGCTCCGCCGGCAGGCGCCGGATCGCTACGGCGCGCTCGCCGGGCGGATCGTGACCAATGAGCGCTACGCGATCGCGCTCGAACGGGGAAGCCCGCTGCGTCCGCGGCTCGACGCGGCGCTCCGAGGGCTTGTGGCCGACGGCACCCTCGAGCGGCTGCGAAAGCGCTGGCTCGGCACGGACACCGCGAGGTTGCCGACCTTGCGCTAGCCAGGCGAAGGCGGACCGAGCGCGCCGTCGTCGGCGACGCGGACGGCATTCGGGCCGAAGTCGGCGTGCGAGAGCGAGTGAACTGCGTCGACGGCTGCGCCGAGCGGGTCGAGCAGCGGCGTTCCGTCTCCTACCAGGCGGACGGGGACGAGCCGCCCGCCGCGCCAGGCGCCGTCGCCGCCGAGCGACACCTGGAGAATGCCGCCGATCCCGGAGGGGCCGGAGAGCGCGAGGTTCCGGTAGGAGGAGAAGTTGCCGAGGCTATAGGCGACGAGTCGGCCGCGGTACCACTCGATTCCGCGCAGGACGTGCGGCACGTGGCCGACGACGAGATCGGCGCCCGCGTCGACGACGGCGTGGGCGAACGCCCGGGAATCGCCTCGCGCCTCGCCGGCGTAGTGCTCGGGTCCGTGCGGGACGCGCGTGGCCGCGTTCCCTTCGGCGCCGGCGTGCACCGTCACGACGACGAGGTCCGCAGTCGCCGCGGCACGGCTGACGAGCCGCCTCGCGGCGTCGAGATCGAGCATGCTCTGTGCCCAGGGATAGGGAGCGAAGCCGAGGACGGCGACTCGTACGGTCCCGCCCTGCTCGTACGCGACCTCGCCGGGACGGCCGGTATGACCGAGCCGCGCCGTATCGAGCGCCTCGACCGTCTCGGTCTGACCGGCGGCGCCGAAGTCGAAGGAATGGTTGTTCGCGAGATTGAGCATCGTGAAGCCCGCCTCCTCCAGGCGCCGGGCGTACGCGGGAGGCGCGCGAAAGCTGAAGCAGCTCGTGCTCCCGGGGCCGCACTTGGACGTTCCTGAGTCCGTCAGCGCGGTTTCGAGGTTGCCGAGGACGAGGTCGCCGCGAAGCTCGCGCTCGACGTCGGCGAAGAGGGCGCGGGCGCCGTCCGGCGGCAGCACCGGAGTCGATCCCAGCGTGATGTCGCCCGTCGCGGCGATCGCCACTCCGGCCGAGCGACGTGCTGCGCCGCCGGCCGGCGCAACGCTGCGCGAGGCAGCGCGTTCCGGGAGCGCTGCGGCGCCGGAGCCCGCGTCCGAGTCGCTGCTCGCGAGCGTGAGTACGACGACGGCGGCCAGCGCCAGGAAGAAGCCGGCGCCCGCGAGCCGTGCCCCACGAGCCGCCCTGTGCCGATCGATGACGGGTCGCTGCTCGCGAAGCCGCGGGTCGTCGTAGGTCTTGACCGACATCGTCGCTGCCCCTACGACAGCGCCTCGAGCGTTCCTCCCATCGCCCCATCGGCCGAATTTCGGAAAACGTAAGCGTCATCCCGCCGTGGCGCGGTTATGTTCACTGCACGATGAGGCTCGCTGCCGGTGCGTTCGTCGCAACGATCCTGCTCCTCTCCTCCGGTTGCGCAGGAGGCGAGGAGCGAGACAGGCAAGCGTCGGCGACGACGACACAGCGCAGCTACGACTTTCCCGCCCCGCCGATCGTCATCGACGAGCCGCTTACACGGTCGGTGGACGAGGCGCTCGCTCGCCTGCTGCCCTCGGCGGCCGTCGGCATCCTCGATCCCGAGGCGCTGAACGCGATCGGCGGCTCGCGGGATGCTCGCCTCGGCTGGCTCGTCTCCGATCTCCTGCGCTTCTACCAGGGAGGCGACGAGGAGCGCAGGCTCGTCGAGGCTTTCGAGCGCCTGACCGGGGTCGACGTCCGCAAGGATCCGCTCTTCTCGGAGAGCGCCTGGCGGACCGTGACGGATCACCTGATCGCCTGGGAGCTGCCCGCACCGCCGCGCTATCGGGAGCGGAAGGCCGAGCTGTACACGGCGCTCGAGCCGGGCTGGAAGCCGTTCTTCGCCGACGTCGACTCGGAGATCGACTGGCGGCTCGTCGCGTGGGGCGGCGTCTTGATCGACGATCGCAGCCCCGGCGACACGAGCCCGTGCGCGCGCGGCTGCATTCCGGCGCTCGACGATCCGGCTCTGACGGGCGCGGACGGCGGCGCCTGGTATCCCGACGAGCGGCTTGTCTTCGGCGTCGTCGTCGGCGGCGAGGCGGTCGCCTTTCCGAAGAACATCATGGAGGTGCACGAGGTCGTCAACGTCACGATCGGCGGGCGGCGGCTCGGCATCCCCTACTGCACTCTCTGCCGCTCCGCGCAGGCGTATCTGGTCGACTCGGTTCCTGCCGGTGTCGAGCCGCCCGTGATCCGCACGTCGGGCCTGCTCTCGCGCTCGAACAAGGTGATGTACGACCTGCGGAGCCGGTCGGTCTTCGACACCTTCACCGGCCGGGCGCTCTCTGGGCCGTTGCAGGATGCCGGGGTGGTGCTCGAGCAGGTGACTGTCGTCTCGAGCACCTGGGGCGCGTGGAAGCGCGCCCATCCCGAGACGAGGATCGTTGCGCAGGACGGCGGGATCGGACGCTCCTACGACGAGGATCCGCTGCGCGGGCGCGACGATGACGGGCCGATCTTCCCGATCGGCGACGCCGACCCGCGGCTGCCCGTGCAGGTGGAGATCGTCGGCGTAATCGCCCCTGACGGACGTCCCGTCGCCTTCCGCGCCGATCGGGCGCGGGCCGCGGTTGCGAGCGGCGACCAGGTCGTGCTCGCCGGCGTCGAGCTCTTCGCCGACGGCGGCGGCCTCCGCGCCCGCCGAAGCAACGGGACCGGCGGCGGCGAGGAGCTACCCGCGCATCAGGCGTTCTGGTTCGCGTGGAGCCAGTTCCATCCCGACACCGCGCTCTGGACGGGTCGCTAGGCTGATTTCGGAGCGGCACGGGCCCGGTGGCCCAACCGGTCTTCAAGACCGACACGTCGGATGAACCGCTTCCGTTCACTTCGGAGATGATGCTTCTGAGCAGGTTTTTTGCTCTGGCCGTATGAACGCCGTCCGTTAGCGTACGGGCCATTTCCGGCCCGTCGCGGTAGACGAGAAGTAGACGAGGAACGGCGCCTCAAGGCTTTTGCGGATGAAGCCTGCCTCCCAGGCCGCAGCTACAAGAAGGAGCGCGATCGCAGCACTGACGGGGACTATCGCTGTACTGCCAACCAGGGTGAGTCCGATCACTCCGGCGACGACACCGCGCGCGTCCTCCAGGTTGCGCGTGTTGCCGGCCATGCCGATCCCAGCATCACGCTACGCGTCTACGGCCATCTGATGGCGGACGGGCTCGCCGAGGCGGCGCGCCGATTCGACCCGCTCCGCGCGTCCGCCGCCGAGGTGACGTAGTCGGGTAACAAGTGGACCGGCGAGTTGTAGTGCAGCGTGGTGCAAGGCGCTACAATCGGGGCATGGCACGTGGAGGACAGCTCTCGGCCCGGATGGACGAGGCGGTGCTCGCCCGCCTGGAGAAGTTGAGCAGCCGAGAGGGTCAGCCGCGCTCCCGGCTCGCCGAGCAGTTGATCGACGAGGGAATTCGAATGCGCGAGTTCCCCGAGATCGTCTTTCGGCCGGGGCCGACGGGCCGACGGGCCGCCCTCGCGGACGGCCCGGACGTCTGGGAGATCGTTCGCGGACTGGCGCAGGCTCGCTTGGGTGACGGCGATCCGATCGAGCTGCTGATGGCAAGCACGAACCTGCGCGAAGACCAGATCCGACTGGCCGTGGGCTACTACAGCGCCTACCCGGACGAGGTTGATGCCCGCATCCACGAGGACGAGGAAGCGGCGACGCGCCTACGAGCGCTGCTCGCCATTCCGGCCGGCGAGTGAGGCTGTTGCTCGATGAGATGTGGAGCCACGAGATCGCCTTTCAGCTCCGCCGCCACGACCACGACGTGATCGCAGCGACGGAGCGCGAGCACGCAACCCGTTACTCGAGCACGCCGGACCCGGTTGTCTTCGAGCGCGCTCAGGGCGACGAGCGCGCGATCGTGACCGATAACGTCGCCGATTACGAAGCAGCTCGGCTCGAATACGAGACCGCTGGCGAACCGCATCACGGGGTCATCTACGCGCTGGCGCCCGCGTTCAACCGCCACCGTGGCGATCAGGTGATCGGGCCGATGGTTCTTGCCCTGGACCGATTCCTGGACGACCACCCCGGCGAGGACCCGTTCAACGGGGTGCACTATCTCCGCCCGGCGCCTCCCTGCGCGCACCGCTCCGCGTCGTCGCGGTAGACGAGAGGTAGACGAGCGGTAACGGGGCCTCTCTTCTTGTGCCTCCGAAGCGGTTGAATCCGCTTGTTAGGCTGGCCGCGGAGCGGCACGGGCCCGGTGGCCCAACCGGTCTTCAAAACCGGTCCGGTCGTGCAACCCACGGCTTGGTGGGTTCGACTCCCA
>JANDLU010000029.1 GCA_024330215.1 Candidatus Gaiellasilicea maunaloa | reverse complement strand
CCTAGACGCGGCTCGAACGGACGTCGTTCAATCGGCCATGGCCAGGGGCTGGCCCTGGACGCGGCCAAGGAAGACGCGTCGTTTGTAGCCACTGGTGGGGCGTGGCGCGGTCGCATACGGTCGGCGGTGTGGGACGACCGCTGCGTTCGACGTTCGGCTACGGGATCTGGCACATCACCTCGCGCGGCGTCGACGGGCGCGCGATCTTCATGGACGACGACGACCGGATGTTGTTCCTCGCTCTCCTCGTCCGCGCGATCGATCGATTCGGCTGGCGCTGCCACGCCTACTGCCTGATGGGAAACCACTTCCACCTGGTGATCGAATGCGGCCAGCCCGCGCTCTCCGACGGGATGGAACGGCTGAACGGCCTCTACGCGGCCTCTTTCAACCATCGCTATCGACGGGCCGGGCATCTCTTCCAGCGCCGCTTCGAATCGAAGGCGATCGAGGGCGAGGAGTATCTCGCGACTGTCTGCGACTACGTCTGGGCGAACCCGGTTCGCATCGGTTTCTGCGCGCGCCGCAGCGACTGGCGCTGGGGCGGCCTCGGTAACCCGCGCCGCAGATCCGCCAGGAGCACGAGCACCTGGACGGCCGCACCAAGCCGCGTCGTCCGATCCGTCAGCCGACGACCACCCGCCGCGACCGCTCCGAGGATCTGTTCAGCCCCGCCACCAGCTCGTACCCGATCGTTCCCGCGACGCGCGCGTGCTCCTCGACCTCCACCCCGGCGCCGATCAGCGTCACCGGCGTCCCGACCGGCAGCTCACGCTCGAGCGCGACGGCGAAGGCGTCCATCGAGACTGTGCCGACGACGCGCCGCGGCTCGCCGCCGACACGCACCTGCGTGCCGGTCAGATCGCGGCGAAAGCCGTCGGCGTAACCGACAGGGACGATCCCGATCCACGTCGGCCGCCCTGCCGTAAAGCGCCGGCCGTAGCCCGTCGACTCGCCGGGTGCGAGCAGCTTCACCTGCGCGAGCTCCGACTCCCAGCGCAGCGCCGGCTCGAGCCCGTCGGCCGCAGCCGACTCGCCGAACGGAGAGATCCCGTAGAGCGCGATCCCGCACCGGGCCGCGTCGAACGCCGCCGCAGGATAGCGGAGCACGCCGGCGCTGTTCGCGAGATGCCGAGTCAGCCCTGGGAGGCCCGCCGTCGCGTCCCGGAACCGTTCGATCTGCGCTTCCGTGAACGCCGGATCGCAGTCGGCGGAGGCGAAGTGGCTCATCAGCCCGACCACACCGCGCGTCGGCGCCGGCAGCTCCGAGAGGCCCCAGCGACCCATCCCGGTGTCGAGCTTCAGATGGACGCGAACGCTCTCGGGGATCTCGCCCGCCCCGACGACGAGCTCGAGCGCCGCCTCCCGCGCCGAGGCGATCTCCCCGTCCGACGCGCGCCCCATCACCAAGATCCGGGCCGCCCCGAGCGCCGCGCGTAGCGCCAACCCCTCCGGCACCGTAGCGACGCAGAGCGCCGTCGCGCCGGCTTCGAGAGCCGCACGGCCGACATCCACCGCTCCGTGACCGTAGCCGTCGGCCTTGACGACGGCCCAGAGCTCGGCGCCGTCGAGCGCCCTCAGAAGCGTGCCCGCATTCCGGCGGATCGCGTCGAGATCGATCGTCAGCTCGGAACGCCCCACTAGACGTCCACGATCATCGTGTCGTACGCGAACACGATCTCCCGGCCGACCCTCGCCGCGAGCCGCGACAGGTCGTCGTGGCCGAGGCCGTCGACCTCCTCGACGTGACTGAGCACGACCCGCTTCGCGGCCAGCGCGTCCACGATCCCGAGCGTCTGCTCGAACGTGGCCTCGAAGCGCAGGACTGGGTGCTCCTCGTGGATCCTCCGCTCGCCGGTGAAGGGATCGACATGGTTCAGTCCCATCGGCAGGACGGCGAGATCGGCGCCGCGGAGCTCGGACGGCGGCACCCAGCCGTGCAACTCGTCCATCGCCACGAGCAGGCGCTTGCCCTCGCCGCTCAGCTCGAAGGCGTAGACATAGTCCTCGTGCAGCCGGAAGGGACGGACCTCGATCTCACCGAGCCTGATGGTCTCGCCGTCGCGGAGCTCGAGGACGCGGACGAAGCCGCGCTGCTCGAGATAGTCGAAATGGTGACGGATCCCGCGCAGTCCGGAGAAGTCGAGGACGACCTGCTCGGGCAGGTAGACGTCCGTCCGATTGACGGAGCCGGGCACGGGCGGCCAGCTCCTGAAGTCCCGGCCGCCGACGGCCTCCCAGACGCGCCGGCCCATCGTGTGATCGGGATGCCAGTGCGAGTAGAAGCAGGCCGCGATCTCCGTCACCGTGGAGCGGTCGAGCTGGAGGCGCGACTCCTCCGGGGTGTCGAAGAGGACGTTCGGACCGTGCACGAAGAGGCTCGGACCTGTGCGTGCGTACGGGACGCCGCGCTCCCGCGCCTCGACACAAACGCGGCACTCGCAGCCTGGCCGCGGCGTCGCGGTCGCCCCGCCCGAGCCGAGGATCTCGACCTTCATCCGGCCGATGCTACGGACTGCCTTCCAGAGGGACGTTCGCGCACCGCCCTAGAGGCGGATCGACGGTAGGGCCGCGACGACGTCGCGGGCGACGACACCCGTTCGAAACGGGACCGCTCGCGCCGCGAGACCGTGCAGTGTGACTCCGGCGGCAGCCGCCAGTCGAGGGTCCAGACCCTTGGCCAGGAACGTCGCGAGAATGCCCGTGAGGACATCGCCGGTGCCGGCGGTCGCGAGTGCGGGCGCGTCGATCGGGCACACGAGCGTCCCGGCTCCGGGCGCTGCGACGATCGTGTCGGCGCCCTTCAGCAGGCAGATGCAGGCGAACCGCTCGGCAGCACGTCGAGCGGCCTCGAGCCGGTGGGCCCTCACCCAGTCCGAGCTCTCGCCGAGCAGCCGGCCGAGCTCGCCCGCATGTGGAGTGATGACGGCCGGGGGCCGCCAATCGCCCGGCTCGAGCTCGTACAGCGCATCGGCGTCGAGAACGACCGGCTGCTCGAGCTCGGCCAGGAGTCGGCCGACCAGCGCCCGCGCCTCTCCGCTGCGGCCGAGTCCCGGTCCGACGGCGACCGCGCCGGCCTTCTCGGCGGCCTCGAAGACGGCGCCCCACGTCAGCTTGACGGGCTCCAGCAGCTTCGTCTCCACGACCGCGAGCGAGGCCTCGGGAACGGCGACTGCGACATACCCCGCATCTGCTCGGAACGCGGCCTCGGCGGCGAGGCAAACGGCGCCCGTCAGGCCGGTGGCTCCACCTACGATCAGCACGGAGCCTGCGCTGTACTTGTCGTCGTGCTCCTGCTTGCGCGGCACGAGCCCGAGGATCGCCGGGGTCACGAGCGCCGCCTCCGTCTCGGCGGCCTCGAGGCCGATGTCGACGACTGCAACCTCGCCGGCGTGGAATCGCCCGGGCGCGATCGCCAGCCCGAGCTTGCGGGCGTGGAAGGTCACCGTCCGGTCCGCGCGCACGGCCGCGCTGCCCGCCTCACCGGTCGAGGCATCGATCCCGGACGGAAGATCGACCGAGACGACCGCGCCGGGGGCCGCATTGATCCGCTCGATCAGCGCGGCAGCCTCGGCGCGCGGCTCCCCGTGGAAGCCGGTCCCGAAGAGCGCGTCCACGATCACGTCCGCCTGCTCGACTGCAGAGGTCTCGACCGCATCCCGCCCCGCCGCCCGCAGCTCGCGGGCGGCGATCCGGCCGTCCTGTCCATTCGCGCCGCCGCCGCACACGACCGCGAACCGACGCGCGTCCGGAAAGGCGTTCAGCGCTTCCTGCGCAACCGCGGCGCCGGCCCGTTCCATCAGCTCGGGGGCCGTGCCCGGGTAGCCCGGATAGCGCTCCTCCGCGGCGCCCATCTCCGCCGCGGTGTACAGCGGCTCGAACACGCGCCTCGTCAGGCCTCGGCAGCGACCGCGACGGCCGAGGCGAGCTCCCGCGAATGGGTCATGGAGAGGTCGATCGCACCGGCACCCTGATGCTTCGCCCAGCGCGCGACCCGGCCGTCGAGGCGCACGGACGGCTTGGGCCGCCCGACGATCTCGATCTCGCGCCAGGCGAACGCGCGGGCGACGCCGAACCCGAGCGCCTTGCCGACGGCCTCCTTGCCGGCGAATCGGCCTGCGTAGCTCTCGGCGGGATTCTTCCGCGAGTCGCAGTAGGCCTGCTCGTCCGGGGTGAAGCAGCGATCCTTGAAGCCGGGGTAGCGCTCGAGCGACCGCCGGATCCGGTCGATCTCGATCAAGTCGATCCCTACGGTGACGCTTCTGGCAGACGTGGGCATCAGCGGCCGCGGTCGATCCAGTCGGGAACGTGGGCGATCGAGCTGAGGATCGCGTCGGGCACCGTGCTGGAGCGCTCGAGCGCGTCCGGACGGAACTTGCCGGTTCGCAGGAGCACGGTCTTCATCCCGAAGAGCTGCGCGCCCGCGACGTCTTGCTCGAGGTCGTCGGTCACCATCCACGTCAGCTCGGGCTCCGCGTCGAGGGCGGCGAGCGCGGCAGAGAAGCAGGCGGCGCTCGGCTTGCCGACGACCGTCGCCTCGACACCCGTCGCATACTCGAGTCCGGCGACGAAGGATCCCGCGTCGAGCATCGGCCCTCGCGCAGTCTGCCACCACTTGTTCTTGTGCAGGCAGTAGAGCTCGGCTCCCGCCTGGAGCTCGGTGAACGCTCGGGCGAGGTTCATGTAGCTGAAGACCTGGTTCGGCTCGAGCGTCTCGTCGCAGCCGCCGATCAGCACGGCCTCAGCCGTGTCGCCGACGAGCTCGACGCCCTTCAGATCCGGCACGATCGCGGACATCACGAGCGCAAAGACGCGGCGGCCGTCGAGCTCACGTGCAGCGGCGATCGGAGTCGTCTGGAGCTCCTCGTCGTCGAGCTCGAAGTCCATGGCGCGCAACTCCTCCGCCAGGGTCGCGCGGGCTCGAGTCGAGTTGTTCGTGACGAAGCGGAGCCTGTGTCCGACCTTGCGGAGCTGGCCGACTGCCTCGACGGCGCCTGGGATCGGCTCGCCGGAGACGTGGAGCACGCCGTCCACGTCGAGCAGAATGGCCGCCATGGAGCGTGAGTCTATTCGGGTCACGAGGTCGGTCGTACTTCCCCTGACCGAGGTCGAGCTCCGCTTCTCCCGCTCCAGCGGGCCGGGCGGCCAGCACGCGAATACCGCGGAAACGCGCGTCGAGGCCCTCTTCGAGGTCGAGTCGTCGTCAGCGCTCACGGATGCACAGAAGCGGCGCGTGCTCGCCAAGGCGGGACCGACGCTGCGGGCGATCGCGCAGGACGAGCGAAGCCAGTTGCGCAACCGCGAGCTCGCGATGGAGCGACTGGCCGAGCAGCTCCGCGTCGCCCTGAAGGTGGAGCGAAGACGCGTCCCGACACGACCGTCGCAGGCGGCGAAGGAGCGTCGCCTGGAGTCGAAGAAGCGTCGCGGCGCAACGAAGAGGCTGCGCCGCCCGCCTGGAGACTAGACTCGAAGCGTGGACGTGCTCCGGCTCGCGACGGTGCTCGAGACGTTGCCGAGAGAGCGCACGCGCCTGCTCGACAACCTCGGTCGGCTGCGACGCGAGGTCGGGCCGATCACGCCCGAGCTCTCCGACGCGCTCGCCGACCACATGCGCCTGCGGCACGGCGACGTGCACGAGGTGACGTCCTTCTATTCCTTCCTCCAGGTGCCGGTCGACGCCGTGCGCGTCTGCACCGGGCCGGTCTGCGACTCGCGCGGGGGGCGGGAGCAGCTCGGCGCAGGCGCGATCGAGGTGCCGTGCCTCGGCCACTGCGAGCTCGCACCGGTCGTCCTCCACGGGGACGAGGTGGTCGGCGGGGTCACGTACTCGACGAACGACGGCGCCTCGCTCGGGCTCGCACGACGCGACGAGACGCTCGCGGACTACGAGCGCCGCGGCGGACTTGCGTTGCTCCGCGAGCCCCTTGCGCTCGAGCGGATCGTCGCCGAGCTGAGCGCCTCCGGACTCTCCGGCTACGGCGGCGCCGGCTTCCCGACGTGGCGGAAGTGGGAGGCCGTCGCAGCCGAGGCCGGCCCGCGCTACGTGATCGTCAACGCCGACGAGGGCGAGCCCGGGACGATCAAGGACCGCTACGTGATGGAGCTGCGCCCGCATCTGCTCGTCGAGGCGACGCTGCTCGCGGCCCGCGCGCTCGGGGCGATGGAGGCGTACACCTACATCTACATCAGAGAGGAGTACGCAACGGCGCGCGCTCGCCTCACGGCCGCGATCGAGGAGTTCCGCGCCGCCGGCCTGCTCGAGGGTCTGTCCCTCGACCTCGTCGTCGGCGCAGGTGCCTACATCTGCGGCGAGGAGACCGCGATGCTCGAGTCGATGGAGGGCCGGCGCGGGATGCCGCGGCTGAAACCGCCCTTCCCGAGCCAGGTCGGCTACCTCGGCAGGCCGACGTTGATCCAGAACGTGGAGACGCTCGCGCACGTCCCGGCGATCCTCCGAAACGGCGGCGACTGGTGGGCCGGACTGGGCTCTCCGGCGACCGGCTCGCCCGGCGTGCGCCTCTGGTCGGTGACGGGTGCCGTAGCGAGGCCGGGTTGCTACGAGGCGCCGAACGGAATCGTCCTCCGCGAGCTGATCGACGGCTACGCAGCCGGGCTGGTCGGCGAGCCGGGCGCGATCGTGCCAGGCGGCGCGGCGAGCGGAATCCTGCCGCCTGCCGCGCTCGACGTACCCCTCACCCGCGAGGCGCTCACCGAGTGGGGCTGCGGCGTCGGCTCGGCGGCGGTGCAGGTGTTCCCGAAGTCCTACGCCCCGCTCCGGTTGCTCGCCGAGACGATGCGCTTCTTCGCCGAGGAGTCTTGCCAGAAGTGCACGCCGTGCCGGATCGGCAACCGCGCGCTCCACCACGTCTGCGAGGAGCTCGAGCACGGCCGAGCGGCCATGTCGCGCAGGCAGGTGGAAGAATGGCTCGACGCGATGACCCTGACCTCGATCTGCGGGCTCGGCCAGGCGGCGCCCTACCCGGTGCGGAACGCGTTCGAGCGCTGGCCGGAGCTGTTCGCGCCGCTCGGCCCAGCCACGCTCGGCGAACCTGCGTCCGCGTGATCGAGTTCACCCTCGACGGCCGGCCGGCGAGCGCGCAGGAGGACGAGCTACTCGTCCACGCGGCAGCGCGCAACGGCGTCTTCGTCCCCACGCTCTGCCACGACGACAAGCTCGACCCCTACGGCGGCTGCCGGATGTGCGTCGTCGGCGTCGAGGGGTCGTCGCGGCCACTCCCCGCCTGCGCCACTCGCGTCAGCGCAGGCATGGTCGTCTCCACCAACTCGAACGTGCCCCAGCTTCGGAAGACGCTGACCGAGATGCTGCTCTCCGAGCACCTGAACGCGAATCCCGGCGGGCGACCGAACGAGCTCGTCGACCTCGCTCGCGAGCTCGGGGCCGAGGCGCCGCTCGTCCTTCCCGACGCGAAGCGGGAGCCGTACGCCGACCGGAACCGCCTGATGGGCTACGAGCCCGACACGTGCATCCTCTGCAACCGCTGCGTCCGCTACACGCAGGAGGTGATGCAGTGCTCGGCGCTCTCGCTCGAGGGCCGCGGCCCGGAGGCGCGGATCGTCCCGACCTGGGAGCGCTCCTGGCTCGACACCGAGTGCGAGCTCTGCGGCGGCTGCCTCTCCGTCTGCCCGACGGGCGCCATCTACGAGAAGTTCCTCGAGGGCGCCGGCGTCGAGGAGCGGCAGCTCGAGCAGACGAAGACGACGTGCACTTTCTGCGGTGTCGGCTGCCAGATCGACCTCAACGTCGACCCCGAGACGAAGCGGATCGTCAAGGTCACCTCGAAGCCCGAGTACGTCTCGAACGAGGGCGACCTCTGCGTCAAGGGACGGTTCTCGTTCAACTTCGTCCACCACCCCGACCGCCTGACCGAGCCGCTCGTGCGCGGCGAGGACGGCGAGCTCCATCCGGCCACCTGGGAGGCCGCGCTCGCCGCAGCAGCCGACGGGCTGAAGGGGGTGATCAGACGCCACTCGGCCCAGGCGATCGGAGTCCTCGCTTCCGCCCGCCTCACGAACGAGGAGAATTACCTGATCCAGAAGCTCGCCCGGATCGGCCTCGGAACCAACTCCGTCCACTCCTGCGAAGCCACCTGACACGCTCCCACCCTCTACGGCCTGGTCAGGTCGTTCGGCAGAGGCGCCTCCACCAACTCGATCCCCGAGATCGAGAACGCCCGCTTCCTGCTCGTGATCGGCTCGAACACGACCGAGGCGCACCCGGTGCTGGCGCTGCGGATCAAGAAAGCGGTCCGCAAGGGCGCGACGCTCGTCGTCGCCGATCCGCGCGCGATCTGGCTGACGAAGATCGCGAAGCGCCACCTCCAACTCCGACCCGGCTCGGACGTCTGGCTCCTGAACGCGATCATGCACACGATCCTCGAGGAGGGGCTGCACGACGAGGCCTACGTCCGCGAGCACACGGAGGACTTCGAGGCGGTGCGCGAGGTTGTCGCCCGCTACCCGCCGGAGGAGGGCGAGCGCTGGACGGGCGTCCCGGCGGAGGCGATCCGCGCGACCGCGCGCGAGTACGCGACCGAGCGGCACGCGGCGATCTTCTACACGCTCGGGATCACGGAGCACGCCTGCGGAGTCGACAACATCTGGTCGCTCGCGAACCTCGTCCTGATGACGGGCCATCTCGGCTACGAGTCGACAGGACTGAACGCGCTGCGCGGCCAGAACAACGTCCAGGGGCTGAACGACTCGGGCGCAAACCCGACCTACTTGCCCGGCTACCAGCCGGTCGACGACCCCGTCGTCAGGGCGAAGTTCTCCGAGGCCTGGGGCATCGAGGTGCCCGAGCGCGCCGGCTTCCGGCTCGACCAGATCATGTCGGGCCTCCACGACGACCGGATCAAGGCGCTCTACCTGATCGGCGAGAACCCCGGTCACACCGAGCCGAACGCGCATCACGTGGCCGAAGGGCTCTCGAAGCTCGAGTTCCTCGTCTCGCAGGACATCTTCCTCAGCGACACGGCGGAGCGCTACGCGGACGTCGTCCTCCCCGCGTCGAGCTTCGCCGAGAAGGACGGCACCTTCACGAACACCGAGCGACGGGTCAACCGCGTCCGCGCGGCCGTGCCGCTGCCCGGGAACGCGCGGGGCGACCGACAGATCGTGCTCGATTTGGCGAGGGAGCTCGGCTGCGACTGGCCGGAGTACCCGGACGCGGAGTCGGTCTGGAACGAGCTTGCCGATCTCTGTCCGAACTGGTTCGGGATCCGCTACTTCCGGCTCGAGGACGAGGGCCTCCAGTGGCCCGTCGCCTCGCTCGAGGACGAGGGCTCGCGCTTCCTGCACGAGAAGACGACGGCGCGTCCCTCCGGCCGTGGCAAGTTCCATCCGGTCGAGTACCAGCCGCCGATCGAGGAGCCGGACGCCGACTACCCCTTCGTCCTCTCGACGGGGCGGACGCTCTACCACTACAACTCGGGCGCGATGACGATGCGGGAGGACGGGATCACCGACAAGCAGCGCGATCCCTTCTTCGAGATCTCGGCGGAGGATGCTTCCTCGCTCGGCGTTCTGGACGGGGATTGGGTGCGGCTCGTCTCCCGCCGCGGCGACCTCCAGGCACGGGCGCAGGTGTCGGCGCGCGTCTTCCCCGGGCTCGTCTGGATGGCCCTCCACTTCGCGGAGGCGAAGGTGAACTGGCTCACGCACGACGTCGGCGACCCGCTGATCGGGACACCCGAGTACAAGGTGTCGGCGGTGCGCCTAGAAGTCTTGTGAGACCAAGTCGTGTGATCGGGAGCCCCAGGCGGCACGAGGCGGAGTGCGAGTCGACGCAGGCGCTGCTCTACCCCGACGATCCGGAAGGCGCGATCGCGACGACCGACCACCAGACGGCTGGGCGCGGCCGGCTCGGGCGGCTCTGGATCGAGGCGCCGGGCACTTCGGTGCTGGTCTCTGTGCTGCTGCGGCCGCCGCCCGAGCGCCGTGCTCAGGAACTCTCGCTCGTCGCGGCCGTCGCCGTCGCGCTCGCGGTCGAGGACGCGACCGGGCTCGCGGCGCAGATCAAATGGCCGAACGACGTCCTGCTCGCGCGGCGCAAGGTCGCGGGGATCCTCGCGGAGCTGAAGGACGGCGTCGTGATCCTCGGGATCGGATTGAACGTGAACCAGTCGCGCGAGGGACTCCCCCTGGACGCGAAGGTCGCGCCCGGATCGCTGCGCACCGTCGACGGCAGAGAGCGCGACCGCGAGGAGGTGCTGACGGTGCTGCTCGGCCGGCTCGACCGCTGCTACGGCGCCTGGCGCGACGGCGGCCTCGACGCGATCTACGACGACCTCGGCTCGCGCGACTTCCTCCGAGGGCGGCGGGTCACGGTCGACGGTGCTGCCGGCGTCGCCTCACGGATCGAGCGGGACGGACGGCTGCTCGTCGACGGCGAGGCCGGGCCGCTCCTCGTCGAGAGCGGTGAGGTCCTCTTCGAGCGCTAGGAGCTGCTCACAAGCTGACCGCAAAAGCGCTTCATCCTGTGAGTAGCTCCGCGAGCTCCGAGGGCGTGTTCGCATTCGCGAGCAGGTGTGCTTCCACCTCCAGGACGTGGGAGTTGACGCCGCGGAGCGAGAGCTCGCCAGCGGCGAGGCGGCCCTCCAGCTCGGGCAGGTCGGCCTTCGCATAGGTACCGGGCAACGGCCCGGTCTGCGGCACAGCCCCGGCCCCGCCGAGCGCCCGCAGCAGCTCGGGAGTGACGAGCGGGCAGTCGACCGGCAGGAAGACGACCGTCTCGTACGCGGCTGCGCGCAGTCCCGCGACCACGCCCGCGATCGGCGCCCGGAGCCCAAAGCCGTCCTCGAGCACGGGAAAGGGCAGCTCGAGCTCGCCCTTGCCGACGGCGATCCGCTCGTCGCAGGCCTCGCCGAGCGTTCGCCAGCCCCGCTCGGCGAGCGTCTCGCCGCCGAAGCGCGCCAGCGCCTTCGGCGAGCCGAACCGCATCGACGCCCCGCCCACGAGCAGCACCCCCGAGAGACGAAGGCTCACGAGAACGCTTGTGTTGAAACAACACAAGCTCTTCGGCCGACGCCCCGAGATCGCGCCGACACGCTCTTGCGTGCGGAGAGGGAGAAAGGCTTGTGTTGTTTCAACACAAAGTTTCTCTTCACTGCTCGACCCGCCACGCCCCGGTGTAGACGTTCAGCGAGGAGCCGCGGACGAAGCCGCACAGCGTCACACCCCGATCGGCGGCAAGCTCGACGGCCAAAGACGACGGAGCGCCGACGGCGACGAGCAGCGGGCAACCGGCGACCGCCGCCTTCTGGACGAGCTCGAAGGAGAGTCGGCCGCTGACGCAGAGGATCGAGTCCACGAGCGGTAGCAGCCCTGCGCCGAACGCCCAGCCGACCACCTTGTCGAGCGCATTGTGGCGGCCGACGTCCTCGCGCAGGCAGAGGAGCTCTCCGGCCGAGGAGAAGAGCCCCGTCGCGTGCAGGCCGCCGGTCGCCTCGAATCCGGCCTGCGCCTCGCGCTGGCGCGCCGGTAGCGAGAGCACGAGCCCCGCCGAGACGCGGAGCTCGCTCTCGACGCGCGACGCCTCGACCGCGACCGCCTCGAGCGCACCCTTGCCGCAGACGCCGCAGGACGAGCTCGTGTAGAAGCTGCGCGCGAGCCGCTCCGGATCGAAGCCGGGCGCGTCCACCTCGACCGTGTTGGCGGCGAGATCTTCCGGCAGCCTCGCACCCGCCGGCCGCAGGCCCTCTGAGAGGCAGAAGCCAAGCGCGAGCTCCTCGTCGTAGCCGGGCGTGCGCATCGTCACCGCCACCGGCCGCCCTTCGATCCTGATCTCGAGCGGCTCCTCGACCGCGACGACGTCGCCCTCCTCGCCGCCCGGAACGCGCAGCACCTGGACGCGGCTCGTCGTCAGCGGCGGCGCGTCCACTAGCGAGGACGCCGCGTGACCGTGAGCTCAACGAGCCGCGGCCCCGCCGTGTCGATCAGCTCGAGCTCGATACTGTCGCCGGGATCGAGCCGCGCCACCGCCGCGGTCAGCTCGCGCGCGGAGCCGATCGGCCGTCCGTCGAGCGCGACGATCACGTCGCCCGGTAGGACCTCGGCCCGAGCGGCGGGCCCGCCGTCGTAGACCTCGGTGATCCGAACGCCGCGTGTGGCGGGATCGAGCCCGAGCGCGACGGCCGCCGAGTCCGACTCGACCGACGCGATCGAGATCCCGAGCCAGGCGCGCGTGGCCTCGGGCTCGCTGCGGATCTCCTCGATGATCGGCAGGGCCGCGTCGATCTCGATCGCGAAGCCGATGTTCTCCGCGGCGCCGGCGCGTGCCGCCGCGGTGTTGATCCCGACGAGTCGCCCGGCCCGGTCGACGAGGGCGCCCCCGGAGTTGCCCGGATTGATCGCCGCATCGGTCTGGAGGAGCCCCTCGAGCCGCGCCCCGTCGCCCGGCTCGATCGTCCGGTTGAGACCGGAGACGATTCCGCTCGTGACCGTCGGGCCGCCGAGGCCGAGCGGGAAGCCGACCGCGATCACGTCGTCGCCGAGCCGTAGCGACGAGGAGCGTGCGATCCGGATCGGGACGAGGTCGCGAGCGGCGACGCGGAGCACGGCCAGGTCGCGTTCCGGGGCGGTTCCGATCACGGTTCCGCGCAGCGGCCGTGTGTGACGGCCGTCGTTGAACGCGACGGCGATCTCGCTGGCGCCGTCGACGACGTGGTTGTTCGTGACGATGATCCCGTTCCGGTCGACGACGACGCCCGAGCCCTCGCCGCTGCCGCCGCCGGGAACGATCGTGCGGACGTTGACGACCGACGGCAGCACGTCGGCGACCGCATCCGCGATCGAGCCGTCGGCAGAGGCAGGAGGCGCCTCGCCCGAAGGTCGGGTCGTCGTCGTTGTCGCGGGCCGCGCCGACGTCGTCGAGCCCGCGGTGGGCGAATCGTCGTCGCCGCTGCAACCCCCCACGATGAGAGCGGTCAAGAGCATCGATACGCGCAACCTCACGGAAGCCTCGGAAACGTCAACGCGCCGACCGCCGCGGCCGCGAGCAGCAGCACGATCCCGCCCGCGAGGAACGCGACGGTCACCTCCTGCTCGCGCTCGACCTTGCTGACGAGCGAGCCGAGCCGGTCGTACGCCTCGTTCAGGCCCGCGACGCTCTTCGCCTCGTAGGCGCGCCCGCCGGTCGTCGAGGCAATCTGCCGGAGCGTGGCGGCGTCGGGCGGAACGGGAATCACGCGATTGACCCCGAAGCGGTTCAGCTCGATCAAGCCCTCGGGCGTTCCGAGCGCGACCGTGTAGACCGGAATCTTGAACGACTTCGCGCGCTGCGCGCCCTCGAGCGGGCTGAGCAGGCCAACCGTCTGCGAGCCGTCCGAGAGGAGCAGGATCGCTGCCGGCGCCTGCTTCGCCGCGCGCGTGGCTCCCGGCTCTGCAGGTCTCGTGGGTGCGCTGCGGACGACCTGCACTGCGCGGGCGATCGCATCGCCGATGTTCGTGCCACGCTGCGGGTAGAGGTACGAGATCGAGTCGATCACGAAGTCGTGGTCGTCGGACGCCGGCGCCACGACCTCGGCCTGCTCCGAGAAGGCAACCAGGCCCACCTGGAAGCGCGGCGGCAGCCGTTCGATGAACTGGCGCATCACCACCTGGGCCGCCTCGAGGCGGGTCGGCGCGACGTCTTTCGCTTGCATCGAGCCGGAGACGTCGACGACGAGGACGACGGTCGCCTCCTCGCGCTCCGCGAGCCGGGTCATCGACGGCCGGGCGAAGCCGACGAGCAGCGTTGTGAGCGCGAGCAGGAAGAGGGCGAGCCCTGCGTGCCGACGCCAGGAGTGGTTCGCCGCGACGACGCCGGCCAGCACGTCGAGGTTCGTGTACCGGACCGCGTAGCGCCCAGGCCGGCGCTGGAGCAGCCGGTAGCCGAGCAGGATCAGCGGCAGCGCGAGCAGGGTGAGAAGCAGGAGCGGGGCGCCGAAGCTCACCTGACGCACACCGCGTGGATCTGGAGCTCCACACGCACCCCGGCGGGCGGGCGACCGCGGACGGTCACGAGTACGCGACCACCGGCGCGCCGCGCGGTCGCGCGGATCGAAGCGAGCTGCGCCGTCGGGGGCGCGGTGCGCGTGCGGAAGGCGATTGCGGTCGAGAAGGAGAGAAGTCGCTCTGCCGGCCGACAGGAGTGCGAAGCCGCCTGCCGCGCGCCCTCACGGAGTCGCACTGTCTTGACCCGGCGGGTGAGCGTCGGTCCTCGGGCCGCAGACAGCATTGTCCCGACCGCCGCGGGGGCCACGACGGCGAGCCTGCGGATGGGCTCGTAGGAGGTTCGCGAGCGGCCGCCGCCGCCGCTCGCGGGAATGCAGCCGAGCAGCGGCCGGAAGGTTCCCGCTTGCGGTCGAGTCGCGAAGGCGACGAAGACGACGTCCCGACCGGTCGTGATCCCTGGGCCGACCGGGCCGCCGAGCGCGCCGAGAAAGGTCACGTCGACGCCGCCTCCGCCGCGCGGGAAGTCGGCGTCGAGCCCGCCCACGGTCTGCCCCGGACCCGGACAGCGCACGCGGAAGTAGGTCGGCAGCGGCCCCGCCGGGACGCTCACCCAGGGGCCGACGACGCGGATGCACTCCGGCAGCCCTTCGCACTCGGTGCCCGCGCTCGCCCCCGGCGCGACGACGCCGGCGCCGAGCGCCGCCGCCACGAGCGCGCCGAGCAGGGCCCTCTTCACGGCAGCCGCCCAAAGAGGAGGGCCGACGCGGCGCCGGCGCCGAGGAAGAGGAGCGCTCCGGCGGCGGCGAAGAACGCGGTGATCTCGCGCTCCTCGTCGTCGCGACCGACCCTCGAGCCGAGCTCCTCGTAGACCGCCCGCAGCCGCGCCCCGTCGGGCGCTTCGTAGAAGCGGGCGCGCGTCAGCGAGGCGACCTGGCGCAGCGTCTTCGGATCGGGCGGCACGGTCACGCGCTCGATGAACCCGTCCGGGTTACGGACCTCGACCACTCCTTGCGCGGTCCCGAGCGCAACAGTGGAGATCGGGATCCGCAGCGCCCGCGCCCGGCGCGCCGCCGAGACGGGCGTCTGCTCGCCGATCGTCTGCGCTCCGTCGGAGAGGAGGACGATCGCGGCCGGCGGACGTTGTCCGTCGGACCCACGCACGCGCTCGGCCACCTGAACGGCACGCGCGATCCCGCTTCCGAGCGCCGTCCCGTCGCCCGGCCTGAGATTGGCGAGCGCACGCTCCGCCAACTCTCGATCGGCGGTCGGCGGCAGCACGACCGACGCGCCTTGGGCGAAGGAGACGATCGCCACGCGATAGCCGTCGGGAAGCCGCGCGAGGAACGCCCGCACGGCGCTCTGCGCGGCGGCGAGCCGCGTCGGCTCGACATCGGTCGCGACCATCGAGCGCGAGACGTCGAGCGCAAGTACGACCGTCGCCTCCTCGCGCGGCACCGAGACCGTCGCATGCGGACGCGCGAGGCCGGTCGCGATCAGCGCGAGCGCCAGAAGCGCGAGCGCCGGCGCAAGGTGACGGAGTCGGCCGGGCCGACGGCCGAGCAGGTTCGGGACGAGGGCCGGGTTCGCGAACACGCCGGCCTGGGCGCGGCGGCGGCGCTCGAGGAGCAGGTAGCCGCCGAGCGCGAGCGGGACGAGCAGGAGCGCAAGCAGCGCGAGCGGGACCGCGAAGCTCACCGCGCCGCCCCGCGCAGGCGCAGGTAGCCCGCGAGCGGGCGCAGCCAGTCGCCCGCCGTCGAGAGGACGACGTGCGCGACGCCGAGCGAGCGCAACTCGCGTGCGACCTCGTCTCGCTCGGCCGCGGCGGCGGCCGCGAACCGCGCGCGAAGCCTTCGGTTCGCGGTGTCGACGCGAAGCTGGCGACCTGTCTCGGGATCGACGAGCCGCAGCTCGCCGATGTTCGGGAGCGTCTCCTCGCGAGGATCCCGCAGCTCGATCGCCAGGACGTCGTGGCCGCCGGCGAGCCGCAGGAGCGGCGGCCGCCAATCCCGCGGCCCGCGGAAGTCCGAGGCGACGATCACGAGCGAGCGCTGCCGCGCGAGCCGCGAGACGAGGCCGAGCGCCTCGCCGAGCGAGGTGGCGCCGCCGCCCTCCACTGCGGCCTCGCGGCGGAGCTCCAGCAGCACGCCGAGCATGCCCGCTCGTCCCTGGCGCGGCGGGAAGACGCGCGGCTTGCCGTCGCCGAAGGCGAGCAGGCCGAGCCTGTTGCCGCGCCGGCTGGCGAGATGGCCGAGCGCGAGCGCGACGCCCTCGGCGACGTCGGCCTTACGTCGGTCGGCGGTCCCGAACGCCATCGAGGGAGAGACATCGAGCGCGAGCCAGGTCACGAGCACCCGCTCGGCCAGGTCGACGCGGACGTGGGGCTCGCCGGTGCGCGCGGTCACGTTCCACTCGATCCGGCGGACATCGTCGCCAGCAAGGTACGGCCGCACCTGAGCGAGCTCGCTGCCCGCGCCGAGGAGCGACGAGCGGTGATCGCCGGCGAGCATTCCCTCCACGCGGCGGCGCACCGTCAGGTCGAGCGCGCGCAGAAGCGGCTCCGAAAGCGGGCCTGGACCGGGCTGCGCCGCAGGACGAGCCGCACCCACCAGAGCCGTTCGATTCACGCGGCGGTCTCCGCTCGTCGCAGCTCGAGCTCGGGCCTCGCGACCGCCGCCAGCACGCGATCGAGGATCGAATCCGCGTCGACCTCCTCGGCGAGCGCCTGGTAGCTGAGCACGAGCCGGTGGCGCAGCGCGTCCTTCGCGAGCGTTGCGACGTCGGCGAGAACGACGTAGTCGCGTCCGCGCAGGAACGCTAGCGCCCGCGCCGACTGGACGAGGCTGATCGGCCCTCGCGGGCTGGCGCCGAAGGCGACGAGGGGCGCCAGCTCGGCGAGCCCGTGCGCCGCGGGGGCGCGCGTAGCCGTCGCCAGATCGACCGTGTAGCTGATGATCCCCGGGTCGACGTAGACCTCAGCCACCGCCGCCTGGAGCGTCCGGAGCTGCTCGAGCTCGACCACGCGACGAAGCTCGGGCGGCCCGCCGAGCGAGCGCTGCACGATCGTCAGCTCCTCGTCGTGCTCCGGATAGCCGACGAGGATCTTCAGCATGAAGCGGTCGATCTGCGCCTCGGGCAGCGGGTACGTGCCCTCCGACTCGATCGGGTTCTGCGTCGCCATCACGAGGAAGGGATCGGGAACGGGGTGCGTCGCCGAGCCGATCGTCACCTGGTGCTCCTGCATCACCTCGAGCAGCGCCGATTGCACCTTCGCGGGAGCACGGTTGATCTCGTCCGCGAGCAGGAAGTTGCAGAAGACGGGGCCGAGCTCCGTCTCGAAGGTGCCGGCGCCGGGCCGATAGACCCTCGTCCCGATGAGATCCGAGGGTACGAGGTCAGGCGTGAACTGGATGCGCTGGAACGTGCCGCCGAGGACCTGCGCGGTTGTCTTGATCGTCAGCGTCTTCGCGAGTCCCGGAACGCCCTCGATCAGGAGGTGGCCGCCGGCGAGGAGGCAGACGAGCACGCGCTCGAGCATCGCGTCCTGACCGGCGATCACCCGCTTGATCTCGAAGAGAGCCGTCTCCAGCAGCTCCCTGGACTCCTCAGCGCTTCGCTCTTCGGCGGTCGACGTCACGTGAGTCTCCTTGCTCGCAGGGGCGGCTGGAAAAACGGCGGTCGCTCCGATTTCAGCAAGAACGGCCTAAGAGCAGGTTAAGGATGCACGCAGCTTCCGGGTAGCGCCGATCGTCGCGAGTTCGCAGGACGCGGCGGCCGAGGTGGGCTACTCGACGGTGACGGTCTTCGCGAGGTTGCGCGGCTGGTCGACGTTCAGGCCGCGCAGGCGCGCGATCCGGTACGCCAGCAGTTGCAGTGGCAGCACGGCGAGCGTCGCCTGGAGGAAGTTCGGCGTCTTCGGCACGTAGATCACGTCGTCGGCGTGGTGCTGGATGTCCTCGTTGCCGTCCGTCGCGATCGCGATCACGTGCGCGCCGCGCGCCCGCGTTTCCTGGATGTTCGAGACGATCTTGTCGTAGACGTGGATGTCGGTCGCGACGACGACCACGGGCGTGTCCGAGTCGAGGAGCGCGATCGGGCCGTGCTTCATCTCGCCGGCGGAGTACGCCTCGGTCGGGATGTAGGAGATCTCCTTCAGCTTCAGCGCCCCCTCGAGGGCCACGGGCAGCCCGATGTGGCGCCCGAGATAGAGGAAGAAGGGCTTGTCGTAGTAGCGCTGCGCGATCTCCTCGATCGGGTGGTCGCCGTCGAGGAACTGGCTCATCTTCGCCGGCAGCTCGTAGACCTGGTCGAGGATGAAGCCGAGCTCGTCCGGATCCATCGTCCCGCGCACCTGCGCCATCTTGAGGGCGACGAGGTAGAAGAGCGCGATCTGCGCAGTGAACGTCTTCGACGCCGCGACGCTGACCTCGAGGCCGCAGCGCGTGTAGAGCACCGACTCGACCTCACGCGTGATCTGCGAGCCCATCATGTTCGTGATCGCGAGCGTGTGCGCGCCCTTCTTCTTCGCGAGCTTCATCGCCTCGATCGTGTCGCGCGTCTCGCCCGACTGGGAGACGCCGATCACGAGCGTGTCCGGGCCGATCACCGGGTTCCGGTAGATCCATTCCGAGGCGATGTCGGGCTCGACGGGAAGCCGAGCCCACTCCTCGAGCACGTAGCGAGCGACGACGCACGAATGGTAAGCGGTGCCGCAGGCGAGGAGGACGATCCGGCGCAGGTTGCGCACCTCCTCGTCCGAGAGCCCGAGGCCCTCGAGCTCGAGCCTGCCGTGGCGGACGCGGTCGCCGATCGTCTCGGCCACGGCCTCCGGCTGCTCGTAGATCTCCTTGAGCATGAACGTCTCGTAGCCGCCCTTCTCGGCGCCCTCGTCGTCCCAATCGAGCTCGACGAGCTGGTGCTCGACCGGAGTGCCGTCCTTCGCGCGGAGAAAGCGGACCCCGCCTGGCTCGAGCACGACGATGTCGCCGTCGTCGGGGAACTGGACGAGGCGCGTCTCGCGCAGGAAGGCAATTGCGTTCGAGGCAAGGAACATCTCGCCCTCGCCGACCCCGACGACGAGCGGCGTCTGGTAGCGCGCTCCGACGAGCACGTCGGGGTGGTCGTGGTGGATCGCGACGAAGGAGAAGTGTCCTTCGAGCTCGTTGAACGCCACGCGGACTGCCTCGGCGAGGTCGCCTTCGTAATGGCGCTCGATCAGGTGTGAGACGGTCTCCGCATCGGTCTCGGAGGTGAACTCGTGTCCGTCCTCCTTCAGGCCGCGCGTCAGCTCCCGGTAGTTCTCGACGATCCCGTTCAGGACGATCGAGAGCTTGCGGTCGTCGCAGCCCGTCAGCGGGTGCGCGTTCGCCTCGGTGACGCTGCCGTGAGTCGCCCAGCGCGTGTGACCAAGGCCGTGGCTCGAGGCAGATCCGTTCGGGCCCGCCGCCGTCTTCAGGTTCTGGAGGTTGCCGACCGCGCGGACGTAGTCGAGCCCGTCCTGCTCGCGCAGCGCGATTCCCGCCGAGTCGTAGCCTCGGTATTCGAGGCGCTCGAGGCCCTGGAGGAGCAGCGATTTGCACTCTCTCGGTCCGACGTATCCGATGATTCCGCACACCCTGAGGCTCCTTTCGTCCACTCCGGGTGAAACGCCACCCTCCGACGGTCCTGCTCGACGGCCCCGTGGCCTCCTGAAACACGTTCTGTTCCCTGCGAAACGTCGTCTGGAACGCACGAGAGCTCGGCGATCCCGTTCGCAGCCTCGCGAACTAGCCGAGCTCCCTTTGGACAAGCGAGGCGATCCTAGCACACAGTTCTCGCGCTTCCTCCTCCGTTTCGGCCTCCCCGAGGACGCGCACGAGCGGCTCTGTTCCGGAGGGACGGACGAACACGCGACCGCGGCCGGCGAGCTCCTCGTTCAGCCGTGCGGCCTCGGAGAGTATCGCCGCGGGCACGCCGCCGGCGATGCGCACGTTCTCCTTGGCCTGGGCGTAGCGGGGCATCACGGCGACCGCCTCGGCGAGGGTACGACCGCGGATCGCGTCGCAGAGGAGGAGCGCGGCTGCGAGCCCGTCGCCGGTGACGTGGTCGCGCAGGTAGATCACGTGGCCGGACTGCTCGCCGCCGAGGAGGCCGCCATCGCGCCGGAGTGCCTCGAGCACGTAGCGGTCGCCGACGGCGGTCGTCAGCACGCGGATCCCGCGCTCCTCCATCAGGCGATGGAAGCCGAGGTTCGTCATCACGGTGACAGCGACGAGCTCGACGTCGAGCTGGAGCGCGAGCACGGCGAGGATCTGATCGCCGTCCACGATCTCGCCCGCGGCGTCGACCGCGAGCATCCGGTCGCCGTCGCCGTCGAAGGCCACGCCGAGATCGAGTCCCTTCTCTCGCACTTCGTGCGAGAGAAGGGATAGATCCGTGGCGCCGCAGCCGACATTGATGTTGTGCCCGTCGGGCTCGCTGCCGATCGCGGTCACCTCGGCGCCGAGCTGCTCGAACGCCTCCGGAGCGATTCCGGAGTAGGCGCCGTTCGCGCAGTCGACCGCGATTCGGAGGCCGGCGAGGTCGGAGCCGAAGCGCTCGACGATGTGCTCGAGGTAGCTGTCGGTCGCGACCTCGACCCGATCGATCGTTCCCCCGCCGCGCTCGGGCGCCAGCAGCAGCGCCTCGATCTCCTCCTCTACCGCATCCGAGAGCTTGTGCCCGTCCCCGTCGAAGAGCTTGACGCCGTTGTACTCGGGCGGGTTGTGCGAGGCCGTGATCACGGCGCCGAGGTCGAGCGCGAGCAAGGCGACCGCCGGCGTCGGCAGCACTCCCGCAAGCACGGCGCTTCCCCCCGCGGAGACGACGCCTCGCCCGAACGCCTCCTCGAGCTCCGCCCCGGAGGCCCGCGTGTCGCGACCGACGAAGACGCGGCCACGTCCCGACCAGAGCGCCGCGGCCTTCCCCAGCCGCTCGACGAGATCGACGGTCAGATCCTCGCCCACGATCCCGCGGACGCCGTCGGTTCCGAAGTAGCGGCGCTTTCCGGCAGAGCCGGAAAGCGCTAGTAGATCGGCCAACGCTCAGTTTCCATTAGCTCTTTTCCAGCGCGTAGCCGCAGGCTAGGCGCTAGCGCTTGCTGAACTGGGGCGCCTTGCGCGCCTTGTGCAGCCCGGCCTTCTTCCGCTCGACCTGGCGCGCGTCCCGCGTCAGGAAGCCCTCGCGCTTGAGCGGGATCCGCAGGTTCGGGTCGGCCTCGACGAGCGCCCGGGCGATCCCGTGCCGAACCGCGCCGGCCTGGCCGGTGGGGCCGCCGCCGTGGACGCGAACGCGGATGTCGTAGGTGCCCTCGAGCCCGGCGACCTTGAGCGGCGCGAGCGCAGCGGCGCGGTGCGTGAGCCGGGGGAAGTAGTCCTCGATCGTGCGCCCGTTGAACCACGTCGTCCCGTCGCCGGGGCGGAGGATCACGCGGGCCACCGACGTCTTGCGCTTGCCGGTGCCGAGGTACTGGGCCTTGCCGAGCGGAGCGCGCTGAGCGGACGCCTCCTGAGCCGGCGCCTCGTCACTCGAAGCGGGCTCGATCGGGATCGTCTCCGTCGGCGTTTCCTGAACGGGATCCTGCTCTGCCACTACATCTCCTTCAAGGGCTTGGGCGCCTGCGCCTCGTGCGGATGCGACGGGCCGGCGTAGATCTTGAGCTTGGTGATCTGCTGGCGCGCGAGTCGGTTGCGCGGGAGCATTCCCTTGACCGCCTTGCGCAGCACCTCGGTGGGCCGCCGGTCGAGTTGGACGCGCAGCGTGCGCGTGCGCAACCCGCCGGGATAGCCGGAGTGACGGTGATAGAGCTTCTGGTCGAGCTTCTGGCCGGTGACCGCGATCTTCTCGGCGTTGACGACGACGACGAAATCGCCCGTGTCGACGTGCGGGGTGTACTCGGGCTTCCCCTTCCCGCGCAGCGTGTCGGCGATCTGGGTTGCGAGGCGCCCGAGCGTCTTGCCATCGGCGTCGACGACGTACCAGTCGCGTGCGACCTCGCCGGGCTTTGCGCTGTATGTCTTCACGTCAGCAGGATGTCTTCACGTCAGCAGGCTCGTCACTTCACAGAAAGAGGGCGCACATCGGGTGCGCCGGCAGCGGATCGTACCAGAATCCAGGCCGCGGGCAGGGCAACGAAGGCCGTCGCGGCGAAGGCGAGCGCCTCGACGCCGAGCTCGCTGTAGGCGACGCCGCCGAGCAGGACGAGCACGGCGCCCGTGAAGCTCGAGCAGAGGTCTGTGAAGCCGATCAGCCGGCCGCGCTCGGCCGGGAGCGCCCGGTCGGCGAGCTCCGTCACGGCCGCGACGTAGGAGACATTCCAGCCCAGCCCGAGCAGGAAGAGCGAGACCGAGATCCAGAAGACGCTCTGGAACCACGCGAGCCCGAGCGTCGAGAGCGCCATCAGGAGGAGGCCGGCGACCTGGCCGGGGCGGCGGCCGACGGTGTCGACAAGCCGCCCGATCACGAGCACGAGCGCGTACATCCCGACGATGTGCAAACTGATCACGGTGAAGACGTCGGCCTGGTGGTGCCCGTGGTCGATCACGAGGTAGCCGGTGAGGTTCATCACCGAGACCATCCCGGCAAAGCTCGCGACCGCGGCGACGAGCGCTGTGAGGACGCCGGGGCGACCGATGATCTCGCGCAGCGGGGCGGAGGCGACGTCGGCTGCCCCGCCCGCATCCCCGATGGTGTCCCCGATGGTTTCGTTGTGCAGCTGCTGAGCGATCGTCTTCGGGTCGGGGCGGATGAGGAGGACGAGGACGAGACCGACCACCATGATCCCGCCGGCCGCGAGCCACGGGACGACGAGCGCCTCCGTATCGAGCTCCTTGCCGGCAAAGAGCGGGCGGAAGACGAGCGGCCCGAGCGCGGCTCCGAAGAGGGCCCCGAACAGGACGTACGAGATCCCGCGCGCGCGGCGTTCCGGCGGGTACATGTCGGCGGCGGCAGCGCGGGCGAGCAGGATCGTCCCCTGCGCGACTCCGACGAGGACGAAGCCCGTGACGACCGCGGAGGCCGACTCCAGCTCGCAGCCGAGCGCCGTCGTGAGGCAGCCGGCCATCCCGGCGAGGCAGCCGCCAGCGAGGATGGGGATCCGGCCGAACCTGTCCATCAGCCGTCCGGCCGGGAAAGCCGCGAGCGCGCCTGCCGTGAGGAAGATCGCGGGGCCGAGGCCGAGGATGCCCTCGATCCCGGTGACGAGCACGAGCGTGATCGTGGCCACGGCAACTGCGAGCTGCACCATCCCGGAAAGGCTGGTGAGCGTCGCCGCGAGCAGGATCGTGTTGCGCTTGATCGGGAAATCGGACACTCCTGCGAGCCTACTGAAGGGCGGCCGCGAGACCGACTTGGAAGGCCGCGGCTCCGCCCTGGGCGGGGTGACGGATGTACGGGCCTCCGACTGCCGCGTGGGCGATCCGGCCCAGCGCGAGTACGCGCCTGTCGCACGCGAGCTCTGCGAGGAAGCTCGCGGAGGCCTCGATCTCAGCCCGCGACGGCGCTCGGTTCGAGCTCGGCACGCCGGTGCGGTGAGGGTGCGTCGGGACGACGTTCCAGAGGAGCACGTCGGCGGAGATCCCGAGCTCTGCGAGGACGCGGTGGACGATCGTGGCCGTCGCCTCGGCCGGACCCGTGCCGGTGAGCTGGCGCTCCGAGGTCAGCGGGAGCCCGGAGACGCGGGTACCGCGGTAGCCGGGCGCCTCGCCCACGAGAAGAAGCGGCACGTGTGCCCGCTCGGCGAGGTAGCGACGCAGTCGCTCGCGGCGGAGCTCCGAGTCGGCGTACTGGTTGTACGTCGAGCCGATCCGTGCCGCGGCGAGCCGCTCGACGAGGTCCGTCGTCACGACGCTCTACCGTAGAGCGTGTGCAGCGGCGTCGTGTCGTCGTCCAGGGTCACGTCCAGGGAGTCTTCTTTCGCGAGACCGTGCGGCGCCGCGCGCTGGCGGCGGCCGTTGCCGGCTCCGTGCGCAACCGGCCCGACGGCTCGGTCGAGGCCGTCTTCGAGGGAGAGCGCGAGCCGGTCGAGCGTCTCGTCCAGTTCTGCCGCGAGGGCCCGCGCGGCGCCCGCGTCGACTGGGTCGACGTCGAGAACGAGGAGCCGGCGGGACTGAGTGGCTTCGAGATCCGCTGAGCCCGCTGCTCCCGAGGGGCGTCAGGAGAGTGCCGTTCCGAAAGGTTCGGCGGCACGGCGTGCAAGCGGTTCATCGATGACGAACGGAGCGCGAGGATAGTGCTCGACAGTTTTCGGGCAACCCTGTGCATGCAACCATGGACGTAGTCTTCCCTCGACAAATCTCTTGTCGGCTCGATTCATCCGGCGGCCGAACTCTGCCGAGTTGATGGGGTACTCGGGTGCGATCATTCCCACTCGATCGTCGCTGGCGGCTTCGACGAGATGTCGAGCGCGACGCGATTGACTCCTGGGAGCTCGTTGATGATCCGGCTCGAGATCGACTCGAGCAGGTCGTAGGGCAGTCGGGCCCAGTCGGCCGTCATCGCGTCCTCCGACGTGACGGCCCGGATCACGATCGGATAGGCGTAGGTGCGCTCGTCGCCCTGGACTCCCACCGATTTGATGGCCGGCAGCACCGCGAAGCTCTGCCAGAGCTCGCGGTAGAGGCCCGCCCGCCGCACCTCGTCCTGCAGGATCGCATCGGCGGCGCGGAGGATCTCGAGCCGCTCCCGCGTCACCTCGCCAATGATCCTGATCGCGAGCCCCGGCCCGGGGAACGGCTGCCGCCAGACCATCCGCTCGGGCATCCCGAGCCCTTCGCCGACGCGGCGGACCTCGTCCTTGAAGAGGAGGCGCAGCGGCTCCACGAGCTCCATCTCCATCTGCTCCGGCAGCCCGCCCACGTTGTGGTGCGACTTGATCTTCGCCGCGACGCCGTCGGTACCGCCGGACTCGATCACGTCCGAGTAGAGCGTGCCCTGGACGAGGAACCGAACGGCGCCGAGCCTGCGCGCCTCCTCCTCGAAGACGCGGATGAACTCCTCGCCGATCCGCCGCCGCTTCTCCTCGGGCTCGTCGACGCCATCGAGCCTCGCCAGGAAGCGCTCCTGCGCCCGAACGTGGACGAGCGGGACGCGGAAGTGGCCGCCGAACGTCTCGGCGACCTGCTCGGCCTCGTTCGCGCGCATGAAGCCGTGGTCGACGAAGACGCACGTGAGCCGATCGCCCACCGCCTTGTAGACGAGCAGGGCCGCCACGGCCGAGTCGACGCCGCCGGAGAGACCGCAGATCACGCGCTCGGAGCCCACCTGCCGCCGGATCCGCTCGACCTGCTCCTCGATCACGGCAGCAGGCGTCCAGGCCGGCGGTGCGTCGGCGACGCCGTAGAGGAAGTTCTTCAGCACATCCTGGCCGTAAGGCGTGTGCACGACCTCCGGGTGGAACTGGACGCCGTAGAGGCGCCGTTCCGGATCCTCGAACGCGGCGACGGGCGTCGAGGCCGAGCGCCCGGTGATCGTCGCCCCGAGAGGCGGCGCGGTAACGGTGTCGCGGTGGCTCATCCAGACGGTCTGCGCATCCGGGAGGCCGCTGAAGAGCGCGCCCGAGCCGCCGTCGAGCTCGGTCTTGCCGAACTCCGATGTGCCCGTGCGAGCGACCTCCCCGCCGAGATCGAGCGCCATCAGCTGGGCGCCGTAACAGATTCCGAGCGTCGGAATCCCCAGCTCGTACAGCTTCTCGTCGATCCGGGGGGCACCATCGGAGTAGACCGACGCAGGCCCGCCGGAGATGATCAGCGCGCGCGGATTGCGCCGGTGCACCTCGGCCGCGCCGAGCGTGTGCGGCACGAGCTCCGAGTAGACGCGGGCGTCGCGGACCCGTCGTGCGATCAGCTGCGCGTACTGGCCGCCGAGGTCGAGCACCAGAACCGGACGCTCCTCGCGACCAGGCTCCGAAACCGGCAGCGGCACGGCCTCGCCGAGACCCGGCTGGCTCATCACTGCCGCCGGTAGTTCGGCGCTTCCTTCGTGATCGTCAGGTCGTGCGGATGGCTCTCGCGCAGCCCGGCTCCGGTGATGCGAACGAACCGTGCGGCCTTCATCTCGTCGATCGTCGCCGCGCCGCAGTAGCCCATCGCCTGCCGCAGTCCGCCGACGAGCTGATAGAGGATCGCCTGCACCGGCCCCTTGTACGGAACGCGGCCCTCGATCCCCTCCGGCACGAGCTTGTCGACGTCCTCGACGTCCCCCTGGAAGTAGCGGTCCTTCGAGAACGAGCGCGCCCGCATCGCCCCGAGCGATCCCATGCCGCGATACTCCTTGAACCGCTCGCCCTGGAGCAGGACGACCTCGCCCGGGCTCTCGTCCGTGCCCGCGAGCATCGAGCCCGTCATCACCGTGTCCGCACCTGCTGCGACCGCTTTCGCGACGTCGCCCGAAGAGGTGAGCCCGCCGTCGGCGACGACGGGGACGCCGTACCGCGAGGCGATCTCCGCGCAGTCGAAGATCGCCGTGATCTGCGGCACCCCGACGCCCGCGACGATGCGCGTCGTGCAGGAGCTGCCGGGCCCGATTCCGACCTTGACCGCGTCCGCTCCGGCCTCGATCAGCGCCTCAGCCGCCTCGGCGGTCGCGATGTTGCCGGCGACTACCTCGACGTCGAGCTCGTCTTTGATGCGGCGCACCATCTCGGCGACCGAATGCGAGTGCCCGTGTGCCGTATCGACGACGAGCACGTCCGCCTCCGAGTCGACCAGCGCAGCAGCCCGCTCGAACGCATCCGGGCCGACCCCGACGGCGGCGCCGACCCGCAACCGGCCGCGCTCGTCCTTCGTCGAGAGCGGAAACTCGACCCGCTTGCGAATGTCCTTGACCGTGATCAGACCACGGAGCCGCCCCGCCGCGTCGACGACCGGCAGCTTCTCGATCTTGTGCCGGCGCAGGATCTCGTTCGCATCCTCGAGTGACGTCCCGACCGGCGCGGTGACGAGGTCGCGCGAGGTCATCAGCGCGGAGACCCGCTGGCGCAGGTTCGACTCGAACCGGAGGTCGCGGTTCGTGAGGATGCCGACGAGCAGCCCGTCCGCGTCCGTGATCGGGACGCCGGAGATGTGGTAGCGCTCCATCAGCGCGAGTGCGTCCGCAACCGAGTCGTCCGGGCGCAGCGTCACCGGCTCGACGATCATCCCCGACTCGGAGCGCTTCACCTTGTCGACCTCCGCAACCTGGTCTGCGATCGAGAGATTCCGGTGGACGATCCCGAGCCCGCCCTCGCGGGCCAGCGCGATCGCGAGACCGGCCTCGGTGACGGTGTCCATCGCCGCCGAGACGATCGGAATCTCGAGCGCGATCGTCCGCGTCAGCCGGGTGGCGGTGCGGACGTCGTTCGGAAGCACGCTCGACTCGGCCGGCAGCAGCAGCACGTCGTCGAACGTGAGCCCCTCCTTGCCGAACTTCGCCTCGCGTTCGAACGCATCGCTCCCGAAGTCCACCTCACGCACTCCGCTGAGGGGGCGCGACGACGGTGGTCTGGACGCGGCTCACGAGTCGGCCGATCCTACCACCCTC
Organism: Candidatus Gaiellasilicea maunaloa; assembly: GCA_024330215.1. GTDB lineage: Bacteria > Actinomycetota > Thermoleophilia > Gaiellales > Gaiellaceae > Gaiellasilicea > Gaiellasilicea maunaloa. The sequence continues at coordinate 10,021 of JANDLU010000029.1, read as the reverse complement.
GATCGGACGAGAACTACGCAGCGGTGAGCCGCTGGAGCTCCCGAACGTCGACCCCGCCCGCGAACCGGCCAACGTCGCGTGGATCGAAGCGGCCCGCCCCGATCTCGAGCGTCGAGGCGGCGCCGGCTGCAACTGCGAGCCGCAGCGCGTCCTCGGCACCCTTGCCGGCGAGCTGGGCGGTGATGAACTGCGCGAGCAGGACGTCACCGGCGCCGACGCTGGAGACCGGCTCGACCGCGGGCGCCGCCGCGCGGTAGCGCCTGACCTGCCGCTCCTCGCGGAAGAGGCCGAAGCAGCCCGACTCGAGCGTGATGTGAACGTTGCGCGCGCCGAGCTCGGCGATCCGGTCGAGCGCCATCACGAAGTCGTCCTCCTCGTCGAGCTCCTGGCCGACGACGTGCTCGGCCTCGCGCTGGTTCGGCGAGACGAGGTACGGCTCCGCCTCGGTCCCGAGCCGCAACGGCTCGCCTTCGGTGTCGAGCACGACCTTGACCCGGCGGCGGCTCAGGTCTCGGATCGCGTCCGCATAGAAGCCTTCGGCCACACCCCGGGGCAGCGTGCCCGCGAAGACGACGAAATCGGCGCCGCGGGAGAGGTAGTGCAGCTTCTCGCGCAGCATCTCGAGCTCGACCTCGGAGACGAGCGGCCCCCACTCGTTGATCTCGGTGTAGGAGTTCTCCATCGGGTCGACCACGGCGGTCGACGCGCGCGACTCCTCGCTGATTCGGACGAAGTCGTTCAGGATCGCCTCGGCGGTCAGCTCCTCGACGATCCGCGTCCCCGTGCGCCCGCCTGCGAGCCCGGTCGCCACAACCGGGACATCGAGCCGCTTCAGCGCCCGCGCGACGTTGATCCCCTTGCCGCCGGCGAGGGTGAGCACCTGGCTCGCACGGTGCCGGTGGCCGCGCTGGAAGCTCGGCACCGTCAGCGTCCGGTCGAGCGCGGCGTTCAGCGTCACCGTGACGATCACGAGAAGACTCCTCCGAGATGATGGAGAGTTCGCTCCGCATAGAAGCCTACGCGCCCCAATCTCCCCGGCCGCTCGATCGCGCTCGCGGCGACGAGCGGCGAGCTGGCGATCACCTTGCCGCGGTCGAGCACCTCCACCTCGCCGAGGCGCTGACCGGCCGAAACCGGCAGCGCGACCTCGACGGGCGCGACGATCCGCTCGACGAGCGTCCGGTCGATCCGGACGACCCGCAAGGCCGGCTTCGCCGCGACGAGGCGGACGTCCGGCCGCCCGTAGGCCGTTCGGGCGCTCGCGTAGACGCGCTCGTCGTCGACCGCCCAGACGGCTCGGTAGCGTGCGAGGCCCCACTCGAGCAGCTCGGCCAGATCCTCGTTCCGCCCCGCCCGGCTCGTGCCGCCGAGCAGGGTCGCGTACATCGTCACTCCCGGGCCGCGCGCCGCCGCGACCTCCGACCAACCGGCGCCGCCGGTGTGGCCGGTCTTGACGCCGATCAGCCGCGGAAAGGTCGAGAGGAGATCGTTCCAGTTGACGAGTCGACGCCCGGCGACGCTCGTCTCGACGGTGCGGACGGTCTCGCGGATGAACGGCTTCCGCATCGCGACGCGCGCGAGCTTCGTCACGTCGCGCGCGCTCGAGACGTGGCCGGGCGCATCGAGTCCGTCGGGGTTCGCGAAGTGCGTGTCGGTGAGTCCGAGCGCCCGCGCCCTGGCGTTCATCATCCCGACGAAGCGCGGGATCGAGCCGTCGCCGACGTGCGCCGCGAGCGCGTTGGCGGCATCGTTCGCGCTCTGGATCAGGGCGGCGCGGAGCAGATCGGCGACGGTGAGCCGCTCGCCCGCGCGCAGGTGGATCGACGACTCGCCCACGGCGGCTGCCCGCCTGGACACCGTCACGAGCTCGTCGAGCTGGGCGTGCTCGAGGGTCACGAGCGCGGTCATCAGCTTCGTGATCGACGCGATCGGAACTCGCTGACGCGCGTCGAGGCTCGCCAGCACCTCGCCCGTGGCCGCGTTCTGGACGACGTAGGCCTCTGCGACGACGAACGGCGGCGCAGCCGAGCCACCGACCGCCAGCACGAGAGCCGCGGCGGCAGCGACCAGCGGGGCGATCCGCTTCGAGGGACTCAAGGCGGCGGGCACTCTACTCGACCCGGATCCTCTGGCCGATCCGGAGCGCGATGGGATCGAGGCCGGGGTTCAGGGTCAGCAGGCGCTCGACCGTGGTGCCGCGGTCGGCGGCGATCGTCTCGAGCGTGTCCCCCGCCTCGATCTCGTAGAACTCCCGCGCGCGAGGCGGAGTCGTCACGGTGCGCTCGGTGGTCGTCCGCGGCCGCGGCGCAATCGTCGTCGCTCGCGTCTCGAGAGCGGTCGCGGGCGGCGGGGCGTTGTCGTCGTCGACGGAGAGGCCGGCGCGGACGATCAGGACCGCGATCGTGACCGCGACGAGAAAGACGACGGGCGCCAGAAACCGCGCTCCCCAGCTCGTGTGTCCGTGTCCCTCGCGGCTCACCAGCCCGAAACCGACCAGATCTCGGAACGGAGCCGGGCGGCTTCGGCGCCGGCCGCAGTACGCCAGTCCGCCGCCCCGCCCCGATAGGCGTAGATCACCGACCGGGAGGCCGTCACGAGGGCGCTGGCCGGGCCGCTCGTGAACGCTCGCGCAACGTCCGCTGGGGTCGCGCCCTGCGCGCCCACACCGGGCAGGAGCAGCACGGAGCGCGGCAGCAACCGCCGGGCCTCGCCGACGGCGCGCGGGACTGTGGCTCCGACGACGGCGCCGACGCTCGAGAGCCCGCGCTCGCCGACGAGGTCGGCACCCCAGTCGTCGACGAGACTCGCGACGTGTTGCCAGACGCGCCGGCCGTCCGAGAGGGTCAGCTCCTGGACATCGCTCGCGCCGGCGTTCGACGTCCGTACGAGGCAGAAGACGCCGGCGCCGTGGAGCCGGCACGCCTGGAGGAACGGCTCGATCGAGTCGTGGCCGAGATAGGTGTTCACGGTCAGCGCATCCGCCAGCGGAGGGCTGTCCTCGCGGGGCTCGAGGAACGCGCTCGCGTAGGCGCGCGCGGTCGAGCCGATGTCGCCGCGCTTCGCGTCCGCGATCACGAGCAGACCGATGCTGCGTGCGTGGCCGCAGACGCGCTCGAGCGCCGCGAATCCGTCCGCACCGAGCGTCTCGAAGAACGCGACCTGCGGCTTGACGGCGACCACATAGGGCGCGACGGCGTCGACGATCCCGCAGCAGAAGCGCGCGTAGGCGCGTGCGGTCTCGGCTCGGCCGAGCACAGCCTCGCCGCGAACCTCGAGCGGGAGCAGCTCGAGGCTGGGATCGAGGCCGACGACGAGCTGGCTCCGCTTGCGCTCCACCGCTTCGGCGAGCCGATCCGCGAATGCAGCGGTCGTCACCCGCGCACCGGCCTCGAGATCCTGCGCCATCGGCGCACAGGCTACTGCGCGCAGCGGGGAGGCTCGCGCGGGCTCGAGACTTGTGTTGGAACAACACAAGCTCGGCTTTCCTCCCTCGCAAGCTACGTGGTTGCCCGGGCGCGGGCGAGCTTGTGTTGGAACAACACTAAGTCGAGCTCAGGCAGCGAGGATCTCGTCCGCGTCCAGCGGAACGACGCGGAGCTCGGGAGGGGGCCGACGCAGGAAGGAGCCGACCAGCAGGAGCTCGTCCAGGTCCTCGGGGTCCGAGGAGGGCGCCGCGTGCCGCGCGGCCGCGAGTCCGGCTTCCGCCTCGACACGACCTGCGCCGCCGGGCAGGAGCGTTCGCACGGCCACGACCCGGCCGCCCGAGACGAAGAACGCCCGCAGGAAGCCCGTCTCGACCGCGGGCGCGAGCACGCAGACCTCGAGCCGGCGCAACCGCTCGAGCTCGGCGAGCACGCCCGCGACCTGCTCGAGCGCGGTGACGCGGTCGCGGAGCCGCGCCGCGTCCTCGAAGCGGAGGTCGGCGGCCAGTCGGGCGAGGCGGGCGCGCAGGGCTGGCAGCGCCGCGCCGATGTCGTCGACCTCGTGATCCGCAAGCGCCCGCGCGGCGCGCTGGGCGAGCCGGCGGCTCTTGAGCGGCCCGAGCGCGGTCGGGGTCTCCGTGACGACGAAGCCGGTGCCGCGCCGTCGGAGGTAGACGTAGCGGTCGGGGCGGGTGCTCCGGGCGTTCGCCGGCGGCCGCAGCTCGCGCAGGAGCCGCAGCTCCTCGAGAGCCGCCTCGAGCTCGGAGCCGAGCTGTCGCCACTCGACCCGCGCGAGCGCGCCGAGCGCGGCCTCCACCGCCGGTCGCTGGCGCTCGGTCCGGAAATACGAGCCGAGCCGCTGCTCGAGACTGCGCGCACGGCCGACGTAGAGGACCTGCTCGTTGCGATCCCGGAACAAGTAGACGCCCGGGCCGGCCGGCGCGCCCGCCACGAGCGAGCGCTTCCCCGCGAGTCGCCGCGCCCGTGGTGCCGACAGCTCGACGAGGTCGGCAACGGTAGCCGCGCCGCGCTCCTGCGCGAGCCCGATCAGCGCGAGCAGGATCTCGGCGGTCGCCTGCGCGTCCGCGAGTGCGCGGTGGCAGGGCCGCACCGCGGTTCCAAAGAAGTGCGCCAGCGAGCCGAGCCCGACGCGATCGATCCGACCAGCGAGCAGCCGGCGCGCGAGCCAGACCGTGTCGACGACCGGCGCGGCGAGCCGTCGCCCTGTCAGCCTCTCGACCTCGACGTCCAGGAAGCCGAGGTCGAAGCGCGCGTTGTGGGCAACGAGCACGGCGTCGGCGGCGAAGTCGAGGAAGCGCCGAACGGCGAGCTCGACGGGAGGCGCGCCGCGAAGATCCGCAGGCTCGATCCCGGTGAGGGTGCTGATCGGCGCAGGGAGCGGTCGTCTCGGATTCACGAGTGTCTCGAAGGCCCCCGCGAGCTCGAGCTCGCGAATCCGGACGGCACCGATCTCGCAGATCCCGGCGCTGCCGGGACGAAGCCCGGTCGTCTCCAGGTCGACGACGACGAAGGTCGCGCACTCGAGAGGCATCCGCGCGCCCGGCGAGTCGGCGAGCCCAACGGCGGCGCCGCGCCAGGAGAGCCGCGCATCGCCCTCGACGACGTCGGCGAGGAGATCCCGGGCGAGCCCGACGGGAACGTGCCGCAGGGCGAACAACGTCTGCGCCGCATCCTCGAGCGGCACCGGCCCCCGCCTGGCGTGGACGAGCTCGACGAGACGGTCGGCCGAATCGAAGGCGAGCTGCACCGCCCAAGCCTAAGCGAACACATGTTCGTGTGCAACCGCGAAAAGAGAGCCGCCCCCTCTTCCGAGCGGGGCGGCTCTCGAGCTCCAGGAGAGGCTTCTCAGCCGCCCTTGACGGCCGCCTTCAACTGGCTGCCGGCCGAGAACTTGGGCACGGTCGCCGCCGGAATGTGCACTTTCTCGCCGGGGCTCCGCGGGTTGACGCCTTCGCGCGCGGCGCGATCCGCAGTTGAGAACTTTCCGAAGCCCGTGAACGTGATCGTGTCACGGGACTTGAGGGCGTCGGTGACGCAGTCGAGGAACGCATCCACGGCCGCGCTCGCGTCGCGGCGCGAGAGATTGCTCTTCGACGCTACGGCGTCCACGAATTCCTGTTTCGTCACTTGCACTCCTCCTGCGTCGTGGCTGTTTGCTCGAAACCGCCGCAGACCCTAACAGCCTCGTCGGACCCGCTCAACAGGAACCGGCTCAACCATGCGGTTTTCCGGGGCTGCTTTCAGCGGACTTTGCGCGCGAAAGGAGCTCTCCCGCCCGGAAGAGCGAGCGGAGCCGGACGCCCATTCGGGCAAGCGCGTCCGCCCCGCCTTCCTCGCGATCGACCACGCAGACGGCGTTCCGGACAACGAGCTCCTCGGAGCGAAGCGCCTCGACAGCGCTCGCGAGCGCCCCGCCCGAGGTGACGACGTCCTCGATCAGGCAGACGAGGTCGCCGGCTGCGAACGAGCCCTCGATCCGGTTGCCCGTACCGTACGACTTCGCCTCCTCCCGGACGATTACGAAGGGCAGCCCGCCCGCGAGCGAGGCCGACGCGGCGAGCGCGACGGCGCCGAGGGCGGGTCCGGCGAGGAGCGTGGCGCCCGGCTCGCACTCGTGCGCCGCGGCAGCGAGGCGCTCGCCGATCGGCCCGAGGAGCTCAGGTCGTGTCTCGAAGCGGTACTTGTCGAGGTAGTACGAGCTGCGCCGGCCCGAGCGGAGCACGAAGTCGCCCTCGAGCAGGGCGTGCTCGCGGAGCTGCACCGCGAGATTCAGCTGCGTCGAATCCATCAATGAAGCGAGGCGCGAGCCAGCTCGAGCAGCCGCTCGGAGCCGGGCAGACCGCGCTCGAGCGTGATCATCGAGCCGTCGTCGTAGTAGAGGCTGACCCGCTCGCGCCGCTCGTCGCGTCGCCGAGTGAACCAGAGGACGGGGCCTGCGATCAGGAGCGCGAGCCCGAATAATCGACGCAGGGGCAGCCTACGCATCGGGCTCGACCTTCTTCTTCCTGCTCCGCCGTGGCTTGGGTGCGGGCTCCTTCGGCTCCGACTCCTTGGGCTCGGACTCGTTCGGCCCAGGCTCCCTCGACTGGGGCGCGAGCGAGCGCAGGCACGTTCGCAGGTCGTAGAAGACGAGCCCCGAGGTCGGCTCGGGCGTCGTCGTCGCCGCGATCGAGCGTTCGTCTCCTGTAACCACGAAGACGCTGCCCTCACGGAGTGAGCCCTCGATCTGCGTCAGGCGGCGGTCTTGACCCGGGCCGGCGTGACTCGGAGCGAGCTGCTCTGCCGCTGCCACGAGGTCGAGCGCCGTGCGGACAAGTCGATTCGAGCGCGTCTCGTCGCTGCCGGTCGAGCCGAGAACCGCTCCCGCCGAGTCGAAGATGACGGCCGACTCGATCTGCGACGAGATCTCGGACAGATCGGCAAGCGCGCTCTCGGTGTCCACGACCTGAACCTAACAGTGCTCATACTCCGCGTGTGCGTCGACCCCTCGCCCAGCCGCTCGCCAAGTTCTTCGCCGACCGCGGCACCCACCTCGCCGCAATGATCGCCTACTTCGGACTTCTGTCCTCGGTCTCGCTGATCTTCCTCGCGCTGGCGCTGCTCGGGTTCACCGGCCGGGCCGAGGAGTCGAGCTACCTCGTCGAGGAGCTGCGACGGCTCTTTCCCTCGCAGTCGATCGGCGACATCGTCCGCGTCGTCGAGGCGATCACGGAGAACGCGACGACGCTCGGCTTGATCGGGGGCGCGTTCCTCCTGTGGACGTCGCTCTCGCTCTTCAGCGTGCTCGAGTCGGCGTTCAACATCGTCTACGGGAAGCCGAACCGCGGCTTCCTCCGCGGCAAGGGGCTCGCGACGCTCTTCATGGCGGGGTCGCTCGTGATCCTCTTCATCGCGCTCGTGATCGGCTCGATCGGGTTCGACATCCTGAAGCGGTTCGCACCGGGTTTCGTGTCGAACGGCGTGGTCGCCTACGGCCTCTCGGTGCTTCTTTCGACCGGCGCCGTCTTCGTCTTCCTCGTCTCGGCATACGAGCGGCTGACGAATGCGCGGCTGACGCTGCGCGAGGTCTGGCCCGGCGCGGCGCTCGGAGCCGTGCTGCTGCAGGTGACCTTCCAGATCCTGCCGATCTTCGTCCGGCTCTCGCGAGAGGTGATCGCGGTGCAGGCCCTCGGCGCCTCGGCGCTCTTGCTCGTCTGGCTCTACGTGATGGCGAACGTGATCGTCTTCGGGGCCGAGGTCAACTGGTGGCTCGCGCAGGGCCGGCGAGTCGACGACGAGGTCGCCGGCCTGGCCTGAACGGTCGTGTCCAGGGGCTGGCCCCGGAGGTGTCCCAGTCGGACATGCCCGGGGTCAGAGCCGGTTCGCTTCTGCTGCAACCACGGAGCGCCGAAATGCAGGACTATTGGCTGGCGGACACGTCCTTCACGGCCACGGCCGGGCTCTGACCCCGGACACGTCCCGTCAGGACGGTGCGGCGGCGAAGAGGGCCTGCGCTGCGCGGGCGCGATGGGAGTGGCGCCGCTTCCACTCGTCGCCCAGCTCGGCGACGGTACGCGTCTCGCCGGCCGGGACGAAGATCGGGTCGTAGCCGAAGCCCTCGCTGCCGCGTGGGGCTGCCGCGAGAGTTCCGTCGAGGATGCCCGCGCCGCGAAGCTCGCCGTCTGCCGTGAGGCAGACGAGCTCGCAGACGTAGCGCGCGCTGCGGTCGTCAGCGCCGGCGACCTCGGCGAGCAGGCGTGCGACGCCGTCGTCCGCCCAGCGCGCCGAGTGGACTCCGGGCCGGCCGCCGAGCGCCAACGCCTCGATGCCCGAGTCCTCGCCGATGATCCAGACTCGCGGTCCGGCGTGGTCGAGGCCGAACTGCGCCTTCGCACGCGCGTTCTCGTAGTAGCTCGCACCGTCCTCCGGCGGGTAGCCGTCCGCGTCGAGGAGCTCGAGCTCCCAGCCGGACAGAGCCGCCCGCAGCTCCTCGAGCTTGTGGGGATTCCGTGAGCAGAGACGCGCCCTCACGGCCGCCACTGGAGCCTCTCGACGTCCGCGAGCGCCGACACCTGCTCCGCGATCCGAGCAGACTCCGAGCGCCGCAACGAGCGCAGCGCCACCTCGATCGTCCGCTCGTCGCCGAATTCGATCGAGTCGACGACGCCGCCGAGCTCCTCGATCCGCGTCAACACGGTCGCGGCCGTACCCTCCGGCGTCAGGTTAATCGCGAGCGTCGCCTCCTCCGGCCGCACGCGCGCGACCATCCGCCTGCTCACGACCCGCAAGGGCCCGAGCGAGACGAGCACGAGCACGGTGGCGCCGAAGCCGACCGCGTAGTACCCCGTGCCGGCCGCCATCCCGATCGCCGCGCACACCCAGAGCGTCGCCGCCGTCGTCAGGCCGCGCACGTTGATCCCGCGGACGATGATCGCGCCGGCGCCGAGAAAGCCGATTCCGGTCACGATCTGTGCCGCGATCCGCGTCGGATCGAAGACGATCCCCTCATCTGTCGAGAACGTCCAGTCGGTCCAGGCGTAGGCCGAGACGAGCGTGAAGACACAGGCGCCGAGCGAGACGATCAGGTGCGTCCGGAAACCAGCTTCGTGATCGCGCAGCTCGCGCTCGAACCCGATCGCACCCCCGAGCAGCGCTGCCGCCAGGAGACGCAGGAGTGCCTCGGTCGTCGAGAGGTCAGGCACGCTCGACGGCGATCGCGGCCTGCTGCGCCTCGCCGATCGTCTCGATCCCACCCGCCGCGTTATCGAGCAGCTCGTCGAGGAGGTCACGAGAGAACGGCTCCTGCTCGGCGGTCGCCTGGACCTCGATCAGCCGGCCGTCGCCGGTCATGACGACGTTCATGTCGGTCTCGGCGGTCGAGTCCTCCGAGTAGTCGAGGTCGAGGAGGACACGGCCGTCCACGATCCCCACGGACACCGCACCGACCGAGCCCACGAGCGCCTTCGAGAGGCCCATCCGGTCGAGCGCCCGCCGCGCCGCCACGAACGCGCCCGAGATCGCGGCGCAGCGGGTGCCGCCGTCGGCCTGGATCACGTCGCAGTCGAGCCAGAGCGTTCGCTCGCCGAGCGCGTCGAAGTCGCAGACCGCGCGCATCGCCCGCCCGATCAGACGCTGGATCTCGACCGTGCGGCCGCCCTGCTTGCCGCGCGAGGCCTCGCGCGCCGTCCGCTCGCCCGTCGAGGCCGGGAGCAGCGAGTACTCGGCGGTCATCCAACCCCGCCCCGAGCGCTGGAGCCAGCGTGGAACGCCCTCCTCGACGGTCGCCGTGCAGAGCACCCGCGTCTTGCCCTGCGAGTAGAGGACGGAGCCGTTCGCGAGCTCGACGAAGTCCGGGATCAGGTCGAGGCGCCGCAGCTCGTCGTCCCGGTGGCGGCCGTCGTTCCTCATGCCACCTCCCTCGCCTTCGGCTCGGTCGCGCGGGGGAAACCCTGTTTCCCCCGCGGACCCCCTTCTCGCTGCCGCCGCTGCTGTGCAGCGGCGCTTCCCGACGGGGGAACCCGCCGGTTCCCCCGAGCCCCCTCCCGGTGGCCAGAAACCCGAAAGCCACCCCCAACCACCCCCCCCTGAACACCGGCGAG
>JANDLU010000028.1 GCA_024330215.1 Candidatus Gaiellasilicea maunaloa | reverse complement strand
CACGGTGCCAGAGACGGTGTCAGACACGGTGCCAGAGACGGTGCCAGACACGGTGCCAGAGACCGTGTCAGAGAGAAGTGCCAGCACGACGCGGTCGTTGGCGGCATTCTCTCTTTCGTGCTCGCGGCTTTCCTCGCCGTCTCGCTGCTCGTGATCGTCACTCCCGGCCCGGACACGGCGCTGACGATCAGGAACACGCTCGTCGGCGGCCGGCGTAGCGGCGTCTTGACGGCGCTCGGCGTCGCCACGGGCCAGGCGGTCTGGGCGCTCGCGACGAGCGCGGGAGTTGCGGCCCTTCTCGTCGCTTCGGAACCGGTCTTCGCCGCGGTCAAGCTCGCCGGCGCGGCCTATCTCGTGCTGCTCGGCCTCCAAGCTCTCAGCGGCGCCTTCCGGCCGAGCCATTCCCGGCTCGACGCCCGCGGATCGAGCCGTGGGATCGCGCCCGCGCGGGCGCTGCGGCAGGGCCTCGTCAGCAACCTCGGCAATCCGAAGATGGCTGTCTTCTTCACGAGCCTGCTGCCTCAGTTCGCTCACGAAGAGGCGACGTTCGCAAGCCTCCTGATCCTCGGCCTCGCGTTCTGCCTGCTCACGCTGGCCTGGCTCAGCCTCTACGCGGCCGCGGTCGCGAAGGCCGGCGACCTCCTGCGCCGCCCCCGAATCCGGCGCACGCTGGAAGGCATCACCGGAGCGGTGCTCTTCGCGCTCGGCCTGCGGCTCGCGGCCGAGACTCGCTAGCAAACCCCGGCGAGAAGGAACGCACGGCTCTCGCGCGCCATCTCGCGGGCGATCACGAGCCGCTGCACCTCCTGGGTGCCCTCGTAGATCTGCGTGATCTTCGCGTCGCGCAGCATCCGCTCGACGGGGTACTCCTTGATGTAGCCGTAGCCGCCGAGGATCTGCACGGCCTCGGTCGCGACCTGCATCGCGACGTCGCCGCAGAGCAGCTTCGCCATCGCCGAGGCCTTCGTCAGCTCGGCCCCGTCGACGCCGTCGTCGCACATCTGGCCGAACCGATACAGCAGCCCGCGCGCCGCCTCGGTCATCGTCTCCATGTCCGCGAGCTTCGCGGCGATCAGCTGGTGCTCGACGATGGGCTTCCCCATCGTCTCGCGCGTCTTCGCGTACTCGAGCGCGTAGTCGGTTGCGCCTTGCGCGATCCCGAGCGCCTGCGCCCCCACCCCCGGTCGCGAGCGGTCGAGGATCCGCATCGCGAGCTTGAAGCCCTCGCCCTCCTCACCGAGCAGGTACGCGGCGGGGATGCGACAGTCGTCGAAGGCGAGCTCGCCGGTCGTGGATCCGGAGATCCCGAGCTTCGGCTCGAGTCGCGTCACCGAGAAGCCCGGAGCCTCGGATTCGACGAGGAACGCGGAGATCCCGGAGTGACCCGCCTCGGGATCGGTCTTCGCGAAGACGGTGTAGACGTTCGCGACGCCCGCGTTCGTGATGAAGCGCTTGCTTCCGTTCAGGACGTACTCGTCGCCCTCGAGCCGCGCGATCGTCCGCATCGCCGCCGAGTCGGAACCGGAGCCGGCCTCGGTGAGCGCGTAGGCGGCGAGCCACTCGCCCGAGGCGAGCCGCGGCAGGTAGCGCTCCTTCTGCTCCTGCGTGCCCGCGAGCTTCAGCCCCAGCGAGCCGAGCTCCTGCACGGCGAGCAGCAAACCGCTCGTCGCGCACACCTTCGAGACCTCCTCGATCGCGACGAGCGCGAGCAGCGTGCCGGTGCCGGAACCGCCCCACTCCTCGTCGAAGAAGAGGCCGAAGATCTCGTGCTCGCGGAAGAGCTCGACGACGTCCCAGGGGAACTCGTGCGACTCGTCGATCTCCGCGGCGCGGGGCGCGATCCGCTCCCGCGCGAGCGTGCGGACGAGGTCGCGGATCTCGCGCTGCTCCTCGTTGAGAGCGTCCCAGGCCACGGGCGGAGAGTACCGGTGCGTGGAGGTAGGCTGGGCGGCCGTGATCCTCGAGAACGGCATCGTCCGCACGCTCGACCCCTCGCTGCCGGCCTCGCGAGCACTCGCGATTGCCGGACCGCTCGTCGCCGGCGGGGTCGGCGTCCACGAGAGCGCGCTCGCGAGTCCCGAGACGATCGACCTCGGCGGCCGCTGCGTCCTCCCCGCGTTCACCGACTCGCATGTCCACTTCCCGACCTGGGCGCTCGCGCAGCGACAGGTGAAGCTCGACGGCTGCAGGTCGCTCGAGGAGGCGCTCGCGCGAATCCGGGCGGCGGCCGCGCCGAAGCCGAACCGTTGGTTGCGCGGCTACGGCTGGCGCGACGGCGACTGGGATCTTCCAACCGCGCCGACGAAGGAGGCGCTCGACGAGGTCACCGGCGAGACCCCCGCGATCTTCATCTCCAAGGACTACCACTCCGTCTGGCTCAACTCGGCCGCGCTCGCGCACGCGGGAGGCGACCTGGAGGTCGAGGGCGGCGTCGTCGAGCGGGACGAGCGCGGCGAGCCGACCGGGATCCTCCGCGAGGAGGCGGCCTGGCGATTTCGCGACCGTTACGTCGTCACGACACAGGATGAGTGGGTCGAGGCGACGCGCGCCGGGCTCGGGCTCGCGAACGCCCGGGGCGTCTGCGCCGTCCACGACAAGGACGGCTGGCTCGGCTCGCCGGGGATCTTCCAGCGGCTTCGCGAAGAAGGGAACCTGTCACTGCGAGTGTGGGGCTCGATCCCGCACGACCTCCTCGACCAGGCGGCCGAGCTCTCGCTCCGGTCCGGCTTCGGCGACGAGTTCCTCCGGATCGGCTACCTCAAGTGCTTCATGGACGGCACGCTCGGCTCGCAGACGGCGCTCCTCACCGATGGCAGCGGCGTCCGGATCACGAGCCGGGAAGAGCTCGAGGAGGTCGTCCGCCGCGGCGCCGAGTCGGGCTGGCCGGTCGCCGTGCACGCGATCGGCGACCAGGCGAACCGTGACGCGCTCGACGCCTTCGAGGCGACACGAGACGCCTGGCAGCCACTGGGCCTGCGTCACCGCATCGAGCACGCGCAGTGCCTGACGCCCGAGGATCTCCCGCGCTTCGCCGCGCTCGGGATCGCGTGCTCCGTCCAGTTCAGCCACGCCCCCTCCGACCGCGATCTGGCGGAGCGATTCTGGCCGGATCGGCTGGACGGCGCCTACTCGTTCGGCAGTCTCTGGGAATCCGGCGCGCTGCTCGCGAACGGCTCCGATGCGCCGGTGGAGGAGCTCGATCCGCTCGCTGGGATCGCCGCCGGCGTCACCCGGACGATCGACGGCCGCCCGGCCTGGCGTCCCGAGGAGACGCTGACGGTCGAGCAGGCGCTCCAGGCGACGTGCGTGAACCCCGCCCGGCTCTCGGGCGACGAGCGCCGGCGCGGGCGGCTCCTCCCTGGCTACCTGGCGGACGCGGTCGTGCTCGACCGCGACCCGTTCGCCGTCGAGCCCGAGGAGCTGGCTGCGCTGGAGGTCGTGGCGACGATGGTCGGCGGCCGCTGGGTGCACAACCCGCCGCCCTGGGATTGATCGGCACACACTCGGCACGAAGCCGTCACGCGCGCGCTGCAGTTGCCGCCGTACGCTGCATTCCCCGTGGGTGGGTGGGGGGTGGTGAGGTGGGTCCATTGGGTCGGCCTGGACAGGTCTACGAGAGCCGGGAGTACAATCCGGATATGTCCACGCGCACGATGAACCCGGTCCACGACGCAACCTGCTCGGTGGCCGCCTGCGCGGAGATCATCGGGGCGAAGTGGACGGCGCTCCTCGTCCACGACCTCTCGGAGGGTGCGAGGCGCTTCTCGGAGCTCGAGCACTCGTGCCGTGGAATCAGCCCGCGCACCCTTTCGGAGCGGCTGCGCTGGCTCGAGTCCGAAGGGCTCGTCGTGCGCACGAGCTACCCGGAGGCGCCGCCGCGCGTCGAGTACGAGCTGACCGTGAAGGGCGAAGGCTTGCTGCCGATCATCGGCGAGATGCGCCGCTTCGGGCACGAGTTTCTCGGCTGTTGCGGCTCCATCTAGCTTGCGCGCGACGAGCATCCGCGGAAGCGGATGCCCGTCGCGCGAAGACCCCTGAAGGGTCGCTTCGCTCCCGGCTCACTTCCTTGACGGGTCATTCCGCAGCTTCAGCCTTCCGCCCACACCCGGGCGAGCTCGACGACGGTCGCCGCTGCCGCGGCCATGTCCTGGACGCTCGCCCACTCGCGCGGCGAGTGGTACTCCTGGCCGCCGGTGAAGAGGTTCGGGGTCGGGAGCCCGCGCGCGGAGAGGCGTGCTCCGTCGGTGCCGCCGCGGATGATCGAGTGCACCGGCTCGACCCCGGCCCGCCGGATCGCCTCCTCGGCCGCGGCGACGACGCGCGGATGCCGGTCGATCACCTCGCGCATGTTCCGGTAGGTCTCCTGCTCGACCACCTCGAGAAGCGCCCGCGGCTCCTTCCGACCCACCTCGTCGACGACCCTGCGGATCACGGCAAGATGCTCGTCGAGCTTCGCCTTGTCGTGGTCGCGGACGATCAGCTCCACCATCGTCTTCTCTCCGGTGCCGTTGATCCCGGTCGGGTGGACGAAGCCCTCGCGCTCGTCCGTCGTCTCGGGCGAGAGCCGGTCGCGCGGCAGCGCCGCCACGAAGTCGGCCGCGAGCCTGATGCTGCTGACGAGCTTGCCCTTCGCCGAGCCCGGATGGACGGACCGCCCGTGAATCGAGACGACCACCTTCCAAGCGTTGAACGTCTCCGTCTCGATCTCGCCGAGCCCGGAGCCGTCGAGCGTGTAGGCGTACTCGGCGCCGAAGTCGCCGATGTCGAGGTGATCTGCGCCGGCGCCGATCTCCTCGTCGACCGTGAAGCAGACGCGAACGGGCGCATGCTCGGGTCGCGGGTTGCGCTTCAGATAGGCGACGGCCGCCATGATCTCGGCCACACCGGCCTTGTCATCGGCTCCGAGCAGGGTCGTCCCGTCGGTCGTGACGAGGTCATGCCCGATCTTCTCGGCCAGGGCGGGCTGCTCCTGGGGGTCGAGGATCTGGGTCTCGTCGCCGGAGAGGACGATCCGGGAGCCGTCGTAGTTCTCGTGGATCCCAGGCGTGACGCCCGTCCCGGTCACGTCCGGCGAGGTGTCGACATGCGCTATCAACCCGATCACCGGCGCGCCCTTCACACCCGGGAGCGACCCGTAGACGTAGCCGAACTCGTCGAGTTGCACGTCGTCGAGCCCGAGCTCGCGCAGCTCGGCCTCGAGCAGCCGCGAGAGCTCGAGCTGCTTGGCGGTCGACGGCGTGGTCGCCTGACCGTACGCCGACTGGGTGTCGATCCGAACGTAGCGGAGGAATCTCTCCAGCACGTCGTCGGCCAGCTCGGCCGCGAGCGGCGAGATGAAGTGCCCCTCAGCCAAGATCGGCGAGGCGGAGAAAGAGCTCGCGGGCGGTGACGACGCCGAGGCTTATGTAGTCGACGAGCATCCGCTCGTTGGGCGAGTGGATGTTCGAGTCGGGGAGCGCGAAGCCGGTGACGATCGCCGGGATCCCGCGCGCCGCGAGCGCCGGTACGAGCGGGATCGACCCTCCGGAGCGGACGAGGAGCGGGCGCACTCCCGTCACGTGCTCGAAGGCGTCCTGCGCGAGCCCGACGACAGGGGAGTCGGGTGAGATGAGGCCGGGAGGCGCCGACGACAGCAGCGCGATCTCGACCTCGGCTCCCTCAGGAGCCGATTCGCGCAGCAGGCGCTCGAACGCCGCGGCGATCTCGGCGCGGTCCTGACCGGGGGCGAGCCGAATCGAGACGTTCGCCTCGGCCTCGACCGGCAGCACCGTCTTCTGGAGCTGCGGCGAGCCGCCTGCGAGCCCGTGCACGTCGACGGCCGGCTCGGCCCAGGTGCGGATGTAGAAGTCCTCGCCGGCGGCCGCGTCCATCGGGCGCGACCCCTGCTCCGAGATCGCCTCCGCTCCCGGCTGCAGCTCCCGCCAGCCGACGAGCTCATCGTCGGTCGGGGCCGCGATCCCCGCCCGCAGCGGCTCCGGCAGGCGCCCGCCCCGCGCCAGCACGCCGGTCAGAGTCTGCAGCAGCGCGTGCGTCGCGTTCAGCGAGACGCCGCCGTACATCCCCGAGTGGAGGTCGCGGGTACCCGTGCGGACGTTGACGTGGAAGTAGCAGAGCCCGCGGACCGCGAGGTTGAACTCGGGTGCGCCGCGGCGCTGCATGCCGCTGTCGAAGACGATCCCGGCATCGGCACCGCGCTCGTCTGCGGCCAGCCAGTCGACGATCGAGTGGCCGCCGATCTCCTCCTCCCCGTCGCAGGCGAACCGAATGTTGACCGGAAGCTCGCCCGCCTCGGCGAGCAGCTGCGCGGCCTTCAGGAGCATCCAGAGCTGACCCTTGTCGTCGGCGATCCCGCGTGCGTAGAGCCATTCACCGCGCACCGTCGGCTCGAAGGGCGGCGTCTCCCAGAGCTCGAGCGGAGCCGGCGGCTGGACGTCGAAGTGGCCGTAGCAGAGCACCGTCGGGGCGCTCTCGGCGTTGGCCGAGGCGCGCAGCTCGCCGATCGCAAGCGGGCGGCCGCCGGCGCCTACGGCAGGCCAGTCGACGAGCTCGGCCTCTCCGCCCGCGGCGCGGATCCTCGCGACCACCCACTCGCCGGCCGCGCGCACCTCGCCCTGCCGCTCCGGATCGGCGCTGATCGAGGGAATCCGCAGCAGCTCCGAGAGCTCTTCCAGCCAGTCCTGCCTGAACTCGTTCACGGCGGCGAGTCTAGCCATCCGGCGGAGCCGGATCGTTAGACGCGCTGCACCTCGAAGTAGAGGAGGCCATGGTCGGAGTAGCGGCGCACCCAGGCGAGCCGCTCCTCGCGGGACGAGAGCTGCGGCCAGCCGCGCACCGAGACCTCCGCCTCGCCGAAGCGCTTGAAGGTCAGGTGATTGCGAGCGACCACGAAGTCGAGGCTGGAGGGATCGATCGAGCCGCCGCCCCACCAGGTGAACTCCGAGTCCTTTTCGAGCACGCGCATCCCCCTCGACTTTGCGCCCCGCTCGAGCTTCAAGAGCTCCTTCGCGGCCGGAAGGTCGCTCTCCCGCACATAGCGATACTCCATCCCCATGATGTTGAAGTCGCCGAGGAAGATGTAGTTGGCGCGCTTGCCGGGCGGCGTCGCCCGGTCGAGCACCTTCGCGAAGTCGAGCGCGCGGATCAGCATGTCGTCGCGGAGACCGAGCCCGCGCGGGTCGGTCCCGCTCTTCGTGTGCAGGAAGAGGAGCGGATAGCTCTCGTCGCCGATCTTCGCCGTCACGAGCGCGCCGGGCCGGAGCAGGGAGACGCCGGATCTGAACTCGGTCTTCTGGGTGAAGAAGGCGGTGATCCCCTGCCGGATCCCGACCAGGATCTGCTGCACCTGCGAGCCTTCGGTGATGTGGAAGGTGTACTTCGGGAGGACGCTCGTGAGCGCGTCGTAGACTTCCCGGCCTTCGACCTCGTAGAGGGCGAAGATGTCGGGGTTGTGCTCGCCGAGGAACGCGACGACGTCCTCGACGCGGCTGTCCACTCTCTGGCTGCGGAAGTGCTCGACGTTCCACGACGCGACCGAGAATGCCTTGGCCATTCACGCTCCTTCGACCACCGGACGACAACGCCGACGCTACGCGCCCCCGAGCCTCGACGCAACCGCCGCTGTTCTTCTAGCCAGCCGGCGCAGCCGGATGGCTACGCGACGTCGCGGAGCTTTCCTGCGTCGGCTAGTGCGCGCAGCTTCTTCAGGCTCTGGTTTTCGATCTGACGGATCCGCTCGCGCGTGACGTTGAAGGTGCGGCCGACCTCGTCGAGCGTGCGGGGCTGCTCGCCGTCGAGGCCGTAGCGGAGCTCGAGCACGCGCCGCTCGCGATGCGAGAGCGTTCCCAGGATCGAGCGGAGCGCCTCGTTGCGCATCGTCTCGTCGGCGACCTCGTCGGGGAGCGGCATGGTCTGGTCGGTGAGGAAGTGGCCGAACTCAGACTCGTCTTCGTCGCCGACCGGCTTCTCGAGCGAGATCGGGATCTGGGCGCTCCGTCGGATCTGATCAACCTCCGCGGCCAGCAGGTCGAGCTCGAGCCCGATCTCATCGGCGCTCGGCTCGCGGCCGAGCTTCGCGCGCAGCGTGCGCTCGGTCCTCACGATCTTGTTCAGCTTCTCGACGACGTGAACGGGCATCCGGATCGTCCGGGCCTTGTCGGCGAGCGCCCGCGCGACCGCCTGGCGGATCCACCAGGTCGCGTAGGTCGAGAACTTGAACCCGCGCCGGTGGTCGAACTTCTCGGCCGCGCGCACGAGCCCGATCGTGCCCTCCTGGATCAGGTCGAGGAACGGCAGACCCTGGTTGCGATAGCGCTTGGCGATCGAGACGACGAGACGCAGGTTCGCCTCGACCATCGCCTGCTTCGCCGTGTGATCGCCGCGCTCGATCCGCTTCGCCAGCTCGACCTCCTGCGCCGCCGTCAGGAGCTGGACGCGGCCGATGTCCTTGAGGAAGAGCTGGAGAGTGTCGGTGGAGACCTCGCCGACCTTGACGGCTTCGACTTCGGCCTCCGCCTGCGGTTCCTCGGTCTCGTCGACGACGTCGATCTGGAGCTCTTCGAGAGTGGCGAAGAACTCGTCGAGCTGACCGGCGTCGGGCTCGAGCTCATCGAGCGCCGCGCTGATGTCGTCTGCGCGCAACCTTCCCGCGGCGCGACCGCTCTCGAGAAGCTGTCTCGCCTCGTCGGTGTCCAACAGGTCGCTGCCCGACGGCGCCCCGTTCTTCGTGATCCCCCCTGCGCTCAACACAGCTCCCCTGTTACGGCGCTCCCACAGTAGTTGCGAATGCCTCGAACAGCAATCCCCGTTCGTCGAGGATGCGGAAGATTGCCAGAAGCGGCAGACGGCCGCCATGGGCCGTCCGCCCTATCTTCCGCTCAACGGGTCCTGCCCACCTTGGCCAGCTCGCTCAGGTACCGCCCCGCTTCGCGGGCGATCGGCGATCCCGGCTGCAGCGAGCGCGCCTGCCGAAGCTGCTTCCTGGCGGCCGCCACGTCACCCTGCCAGAGCAGCAGCAGGCCGAGGTGGAAGCGGACTGTGGGGGCTTCCGGAAAACGGCGGGAGAGCGGGCCGAGCCGACTGAACGCCTCGACCGGGCTCTCCTTCGAGTAGCGACCGACGGCATCCGCGACGAGCGCCTCGACGTCGTCCGGATGCGCCGTAGCCGCGGCCGAGTAGACGCGGCGAGCCGAGACGGGCCTCCCGAGTCGCTGCAACGCGAGCCCGTAGTAGAGACGGTGGTCGAGCCCGGCGCCGCCCTCGACGTCCGTCTCCGCAGCTCGCCGCAGCAGCTCGAGCTGCTCCCGGGCCGGCTTGCCGTCGATCGCAGCTCCGAGCGGCGTCGCCGGCTGGAAGACGGGCAGCCCCGGCGCGAAATCTCGGTAGAGCAGGTCGCCGGCGCGCACTGCGTAAGGCGTGTCGGGCTCGATGTCCCGGGCCTCGCGCCAAGCCTCGAATGCAGCCCCCTCACCGGCCCAGAACCGCGCGAGCCCGACGTGGAGCTGCACGAGCGCGCTCCGTGGATAGAGCGCCCCGAGCTGCTCGACCCGACCGAGCGTCCCGGGCCAGGCGGAGAACGCCGCCCCGAGCTTCGCCTCGAGGGAGTCGTCGCGCGCGAAGATCACCTTCGCCTGCTCTCGCCGGCCGGCGCGGTAGAGGCCTTCGGCCTTCCGCAGGCTGCGAGCGACCCGGTCGTCGCGTAGGCCGAGCTCCAGCACGAGCGGCGGCGCCCCGGAGCGCGGCTTCGCCGGTCTCGCGGCGAGCGCCGACGAGCCATCGTCCTCGGCGAAGACCACGGCCGCCCCGACGACGACGGCAGCGGCAGTTGCGGCGAGTACGGCGACGACGAGGGCGACACGGGTGCGCGGGCTCACGCGATTCACACTAGCCGCGGCCGATGAAGGCCTCGGCACGCGCACGCGCCCATCCTCTCCGCCGGGAACAGACCGCGCACGCCGAGCGTTTCAACCGGAGAGGGAACCTCTACTATCCTTCTTGAAGCAATGGCGAGCTACCGCGACCTCCTGACCCGGATCAAGGCCGAGATCGACGAGATCGGCGCAGCCGATGCGCGGGAACGGGCCGCATCGTCCGAGCCGCCGCTCTTCCTCGACGTGCGCGAGCGCGAGGAATGGGAGGAGGGCTTCGTCCCCGGCGCGCTGCACGTCCCGCGCGGCCAGCTCGAGTCCCGGATCGAGGGCCTCCTGCCCGACCGCTCGCGCGAGGTCGTCGTCTACTGCGCGGGCGGCTCGCGCTCGGCGTTCGCTGCGAAGTCTCTCGGCGAGCTCGGCTACGAGAATGTCACGTCCCTCACCGGCGGCTTCACGGACTGGAAGCGGAACGGCTTCGACGTCGAGACGCCTCGCACGCTCTCGCCCCAGCAACGCGCGCGCTACTCGCGGCACCTGCTGATCCCGGAGGTGGGCGAGGCTGGCCAGCAGCGCCTGCTCGCCTCGCGTGTACTCCTGATCGGCGCCGGCGGCCTCGGCTCGCCCGCCTCGCTGTACCTGGCCGCCGCAGGCGTCGGCACGATCGGGATCGTCGACGCCGACGTCGTCGACGACTCGAACCTCCAGCGCCAGATCGTCCACTCGACCGAGCGGCTCGGCGAGGCGAAGGTGCTCTCGGCCAAGCGCACGCTCGAGGCGCTGAACCCCGACGTCGACGTCAAGACCTACGAGGAGCGGCTGACCTCCGAGAACGTCGAGCGGATTCTCGGAGACGGCTGGGACGTGATCGTGGACGGAGCCGACAACTTCCCCACGCGCTACCTCGTCAACGACGCCTCCGTCTGGCACGACATCCCGGTCGTGCACGGCTCGATCTACCGCTTCGAAGGCCAGGTCACGGTCTTCGAGCCCCATGCGGGTCCGTGCTATCGCTGCCTCTTTCCCACGCCGCCGCCGCCCGAGCTGGCCCCGAGCTGCGCCGAGGGCGGCGTCCTCGGCGTCCTGCCCGGGATCGTCGGCTCGCTCCAGGCGAGCGAGGCCCTGAAGGTGCTGCTCGGGATCGGGGAGACACTGCAGGGCCGGCTGCTCCTGATCGATGCGCTCGCGACGAGCTTCGACGAGGTCTCGGTCAAGCGCGATCCGGCGTGCCCGGTCTGCGGCGAAAGCCCGACCATCACAGAGTACGTCGACTACGTCGAGTTCTGCCAGGCAGCGGGCCGCGGAGTGGGCGCATGACGGCCGTCCGAATCCCGCCGACGCTGCGCGCCGAGGTGGGCGGCGAGCGCCAGGTCGAGGCCGAGGGCGACGACGTCCGCGGCGTGCTCGAGGACCTGACTGCGCGCTTTCCCGCCCTCGCATCCCAGCTCTTCGACGACGGCGAGCTCGCCCCGTTCGTCAACGTCTATCTCGGCGGCGAGGACGTGCGCACGCTCGATGGGCTCGACACGGCGGTCAACGGCCAGGCGATCATTCTCCTCCCCGCCATGGCCGGTGGAAGCTAGGTCGCTCGCGCCGAGCCTGCTCGGGCTCGTCGGGTCGACGCCTCTGGTCGAGCTCTCGCGCTTCGCTCCGGGGCCGGTCACGGTCTACGCGAAGCTCGAGGGGCAGAACCCGACCGGCTCGATTAAGGACCGTGTTGCGAAGGCGATGATCGAGGCGGCCGAGGCGGCCGGCGAGCTCGAGCCCGGCCGGCGACTCCTCGAGCCGACGAGCGGCAACACCGGGATCTCGCTCGCGCTCGTCGCGAAGCTGAAGGGCTATCCGCTCACCTGCGTCATGCCCGAGAACGCGACCGAGGAGCGGCGACGGCTGCTGCGCCTCTACGGCGCCGAGATCGTCGACTCGCCGGGCGCCGAGGGCTCGAACGGCGCCGTCCGCCTCGCGCTCGAGCTCGCCGAGCGCGAGCCGTCCTACTTCATGCCGTTCCAGTACGCGAACGAGGCGAACCCGCGCGCCCATTACGAGGGCACTGGCGCCGAGATCGCGGAGGCGCTCGACCGCGTCGACGTGCTCGTCGCCGGCCTCGGCACCGGCGGGACGCTGATGGGGGCCGGCGAGCGGCTGCGCGAGCGCTTCCCGGAGGTCGTCGTCGCGGCCGCCGAGCCGCTCCCCGGCGATCCGGTGATGGGGCTGCGCTCGCTCGCCGACGGCTACGTGCCGCCGATCCTCGACGTCGCGAAGCTCGACCGGAAGGTGCTCGTCTCGAACGCGGAGTCGGTGGCGGCGTTGCGCGAGCTGCTCGACGCGGAGGGGATCTTCGGCGGCGTCTCGGCCGGCGCGGTCGTCCACGTCGCCCGCCGGCTCGCGGCCGAGCGCGAGGAGGGCGTCGTCGTCTGCATCCTCGCCGACGGCGGCTGGAAGTACCTCTCGGCCGATTTCTGGGACGCGACCGACGTCGAGGAGTCGATGGAGAAGACCGTCTGGTGGTGATCCCGGCCGCGCTGCGAGCCGAGCTGGAGGCGCACGCGCGGACGGAGGCGCCGAATGAGGCCTGCGGGCTCGTCGTCCTCCGTAACCGCATCGCGGAGCGCTACGTGGCCGGGCGGAACGCGGCCGCCTCGCCGTACCGCTTCGAGCTCGAGGTCCCCCCGGAGACCTGGTTCCTCGAGGACGACGGCTACGAGCTGGCCGTCTTCCACTCGCACCTCTCCTCGCCGCCGCGGCCGTCGCGTACCGATGTCGAGAACATCGGCCTCTGGCGGGGAAAGCCGTACCTGATCTACTCGCTGCGGCTGGACGATCTGGCCGCCTTCACGATCGGCGAAGACGGCCGAATCCAACCACTCGACGTGAGCTGAGCAGGCCGCGGAGCGGCCTCTTCAGGGGTCGTCGCGCGATGGGCATCCGCTGCCGCGGATGCCCATCTTGCGCAACGGCTACAGCACCTTGAACGAGCCCTTCATCGAGCCCGCGTGCGGGTCGCAGACGAAGGTGTAGGTGCCCTTCACGAGCGTCAGGGCGAATGTCGTCGTGCCCTGCTTGACGACGCTCGTCGCCCTGTTGACGTTGCCGGGGCCCTTGATCCGGAAATTGTGGATTCCCGACTTGTCGGCGACGGTGAGCGAGTACTTGCCCGGCTTCAGGGTCTTGAAGGTCTTGCCGGCCTTCTTGAGGCCGATCGTGAAGCCGGGTCCGACGGTGCCGGCCAGCTTCGTCGGCGGCGTGACTGCCTGTGCGGGAACGACCGCGGCGAGCGCGAGCGCTGCGACGGCGGCCCCGAGACGGATGCGTTTCATACCCCTCCTTGTTTGTAACCCGATACGCCTCAACACTACGTCGAGGAGGTGCGGACGGATGTTGACTGTGAAACGCTCAGCTCGACGGCCGTACTCGAACGGCCAGTACTCGACCGCGCCCGCCGCGATCCGCCGCTCCACTCGAGCAGCCGCAGTCACGCTGGTGTGTCGAGCCTGCGCAGGTCGTCGTCGGTGAGCCGGAGCTCGCAGGCCGCTGTGTTCTCCTCGAGGTGCGCGAGCGAGGACGTGCCGGGGATCGGGATCGTCACCGGCCCAGCTCCAGTGATGGAGCGTTGGAGCAACCACGCGAGCGCGACCTGCGCGGCGGTCGCCTCGTGAGCGCGCGCGATCTCCTCGACCGGGCCGCCGGGCCGCGCGAGCACGCCGGCATCGAGCGGATACCAGGGCAGGAACGCGATCCCCTCGCGCTCGCACGCCCCGAGCACGCCCTCGGACTCGCGGTTGCCGAGGTTGTACTCGTTCTGGACCGACGCGATCTCGACGATCCGGCGTGCCTCCTCGAGCTGGGCGACCGAGACGTTCGAGAGTCCGACGTGGCGGATCTTGCCGTCCTCGTGGAGCTCCCGCAGGGCGCCCACCGACTCGGCGAACGGCGTCTTCGGGTCGGGTCGGTGGAGCTGATAGAGCTCGATCGTCTCCACGCGAAGCCGGCGGAGAGATGCCTCGCAGGCGCTCTTCAGGTATTCCGGGCGGCCGTCCGACGGCCAGCCGCCGCCCGAGCGCCCGTTCCGTGTCAGGCCGCCCTTCGTCGCGACCGCGATCCCCTCGTACGGATGCAGCGCCTTCGCGAACTGGAGCTCGTTCACCTCCGGGCCGTAGGCGTCGGCGGTGTCGAAGAGGTCGACGCCGAGCTCACGTGCGCGCCGAAGCACGGAGATCGCGTTCTCGCGATCCTCCGGCCAGCCGGTCACGTTCGGGCCGCAGAGTCGCATCCCGCCGAAGCCGAGCCGATGCACCTCGAGCTCGCCGCCGATCAGGAAGGTCTCCGCTGCGCTCATGGTCGGGCCCCGTCGTCCCCGGCCGCGGCGCCGATTCCCTCGCGATCCTCGCCGAGCGCAAGGTCGACGTCCCGCTCGTCATCCATGGCCGTCTCGGTCGCTGTGACGAGAAGGTCGAGCTGCGAATCGAGGATCTCGACCCGCTCCGGGAGCGCGAGCTCCCTGAGATCCGTGAGCGCGGCCTTCAACCGCCGGGAGACCTGCGGCGATCCCGCCCCGGCCATGCGGATCTCGTCGAAGGCCAGGTGGACATAGGCCTCCCAGCTCATGGCCGGCACGGTCAACCTGATCTCTCCCGCCTCGTCGCGATGGCGGCCGTCCGGGAACGGCCTGCGCGCGAGCTGCCTCAGGATGTCGTGCAGCCGGTCGAGCGCCTGGACGGCGGTGGTCGGATCCTGGAACGGCGAGTCGGCGAGCGAGCGCTCGGCGATGTCGACGAGGAGCCGGACGCCGTAGGCGACATCCTCGTCGAGCGTCGGCTCCAGCTTCAGGATCAGCGATTCGTGCAGTCGCTCCTCGTCCAGCCCGCCGGACTCACCATGGACTCGGTAGAGCGGCGCCTCGGCGGGGACGAACTCTCCGAGCGCGGGGACGAGCTCGAGCACGCAGTCCGCTCGCTGCGCCTCCTCGACGAGATCCTCATAGCCGATCCCGGCGATCACTCCAGACTCTCGGGCGCTCACCACACGAGGCGCGCCGGGCTCGGCCTCGACGGCGGCCCCCCGGTCTGGATACTTCTCCTCGAGAAGCTTCCGCGTGTCGTTCCCGACGAGCTCGATCAGCGACGAGACGCGGAGCGACTGCCCGATGTGGTGCACGTACAAGACGAGGACGGCGATGCTCACCAGCACGAGCACGAACGCCGTCACGACCGCGATTCCCGGCACCTGGCCGGTGCCGTCGCCCAGATTCGTCACCTCGCGAACCGCGAGGATCGCGTGCACGAAGGTAGCGACGAAGAGGCCGATCGCGAGCTGGCTCGGCTTGTCCTGAAGGATGCGCTGGACGATCCGGGGCGAGAACTGACCCATGGCGAGTTGGACGACGACCATCGTGATCGTCAGGACCAGCGCGGCAAGGCTCACCATCGAGGCCGCGACGGTCGACAGGATCGCGGTCGCCGCGTCCGGGCCGCCGACGAGGCTCTGCGGAATCGCCTCGTAGCCGAAGACACGGTCGAGGGCGATCGTCCCGAAGGAGAGCGCCACCCCGGCGAGAACGCAGAGCACCGGCACGAACCAGAGGCTCGATGTGACGTGGATGAGCAGCTTGGAGAGCCTCATGTCGTGTCGCCGTCGTACCCTCCTGCGAAGGGCGCCGAACCCTGGATAGGCTCCGGGTAGTGGTGGTGGACGAGCTCGCGCCCGGGCTGTGGCGCTGGACGGCGCCTCATCCCGGTTGGGAGGCGAACCCCGAGCCGGAGGGCCCGGCCGACTGGCCGCGCGAGGTCGGCTGCGTCTACTACGAGGCTCGCGATGCGGTCGTCTTGATCGATCCGCTCCTGCCGCAGGAGCGCGCGAGGTTCCTCGAAGCACTCGACCGCGACGTCGAGCGGCTCGGGCTGCCGGTGGCGATCCTCCTCACCGTCTCCTGGCACGAGCGCAGCGCCGCCGAGCTCGTGGCCCGGTACGGCGCCGGCCGCGCGGCGCCCGACGGCGTGGTCGAGTTGCCCATCCCGAGCGCCGAGGAGACCGCCTACTGGCTGTCGGCGCACCACACGCTCGTTCCGGGTGACGCCCTGATCGGTGACGGGCACGGCAACGTCCGGCTCTGCCCCGAATCATGGCTCCCGGACGGCACGACCTGCTCGGAGCTCAGGGCCGAGCTGGATCCGCTGCTCGACCTTCCGGTCGAGCGGATCCTGCTGTCGCACGGCGAGCCCGCGCTCGCCGACGGCCACTCGGCGCTCGCCGCCGCCCTCGACGTCACTCCACGGTAAACGTCCCGTTCATCGAGCTCGCGTGCGGGTCGCAGACGAACGTGTACTCGCCCGCCTCGAGCGTGACGTCGAAGCTCTCCTCACCCTCGCCGCCGACGTCCGTCGCTTCGTCGACGCCGGGACCGGTGAGATGGAAGTTGTGGTTCGAGGCGTTGTCGGTGATCGTGATCGTGACCGCGCCCGGTGCGAGCTCATCCGTGCCGGACATGCTGATGTCGAAACCAGGGCCGACGGTTCCGGTCACCTCGCCGCCGCCTGCGCTCTCCTCCGTCGTCTCGTCGGCGGGAACGGCGTCGCCGTTGTCGTCGTCGTCCCCGCCGCAGCCTGCCACGGCAAGTCCTACGGCACTCAGCGTGACCGCGAATGCGAGTCGCGTCCGTGTCATGTCGTCCTTCCTGTCGTTGTCTCCACTTCTCGTTACGCAGCGAGCTCCGGACCGGTTCGAAGCGTGACCACGCCTCCCTGCTGCGCGGCTTCGCTCAGCGCGGCGAGCGCTCGCGCCTGGCCGAGCGCGTCGGCGCGGCCGAGCAGCGGGTCGGCCTTGCCCTCGATCGCGTCGGCGAAGTTCTCGAGCTGAAGGCGGTAGGCGTCCGCCTGCTCGACCGGCACCGTCTCGGTCGAGCCGTCGCGCCTCAAGACGACGTCCCCGCCCCAGTCCGCCCGCCAGGGAGCCTCGACCACGAGCGTGCCGTCGCTTCCGACCGCCTCGAGCCGCTGCCGGCGCGACGCGACGAACGAGGCCTCGAGCTGGGAGACGACGTTCTCGGCGTGACGCAGCGTGCCATAGAGGGCCATGTCGACACCGGTGGATCCGAGGACCCGCTCGGCCGAGGCGCGCTGGGGCTCGCCCGCGAGGAGCCGCGCGCCGCTAACGCAGTAGCAGCCGACGTCCATCAGGGCGCCTCCGTCGAGCTCGGGCAACGCGCGGGCGTTGGCGAGATCGTGCAGCGCGAAGCTGAAGGTCGCCCTGACGGCTCGAAGGGCGCCGATCGCGCCGCCCGCGACGAGCTCCTGCACCCTCCGCGTCTGGGGGTGGTGGCGGTACATGAGCCCCTCCATCAGGACGAGATCGGCGGCGGCAGCGGCGTCGAAGGCCCCCTCCACTTCGGCCGGGTGCCGAGAGTACGGCTTCTCGCAGAGGACGTTCTTGCCGGCCGCGAGCGCACGCAGCGACCACTCGTGATGCAATCCGTTCGGCAACGAGATGTAGACGGCATCGATCGCGTCGTCCGCGAGCAACGCCTCGTACCCCACATGGGCGCGCTCGAGCCCGTGCTCGCGCGCGTACGCGTGCGCCTTCGCTCCGTCCCGGCTCGCCACTGCGACCACCTCGACGCGGTCCGTCGTCGCCGCGGCGCGAATGACCTCGCCGTTGATTCTCGCGGTCGAGAGCAGCCCGAGCCTCATCCGCCACGAAGCTCCTTGAGCACGGGATAGAGCATGCGGTGGAGACGGTCCGAACCTGGGTCCCACTGTCCCGCCTCGGCCGACAACTCGGCGAAGGAGCCGCGTGCTGCGGACGCGCTCCGCAGTGACTCGCCGAGCTCGGGCTTGTAGCCGCCGGGCACGAAGCGGGGTCGCGATCGGGCCGAGGGCCCAGACCCCAGACTAGTCTTCACTGCCTCGCGCTCATGCTCAGCGGCCGGACTTGGCGAGCCGTCGCCGCGAGAGCGTGTCGAGCGTGACCGCCGCGAGCAGGATGATGCCCGTGACGATGAACTTCGTCGCCGAGCTGTAGCCGACCAGGTCGATCCCGTTTGCGATCGTCGCGATCACGAGGGCGCCGAGCAGTGCCGCGACGACGCGGCCGCGGCCGCCGAAGAGGCTCGTGCCCCCGATTACGGCGGCGGAGATCGCGTCGAGCAGGAGCGTTCCCCCGCCCGCGTTCAGATCGACGGACGCGAGCCGCGAGGCGAGGATCACGCCGCCGAGACCAGCCATCCCGCCGGAGATCGCGAACACCATGATCCGGATCCGTGCGACGTTGATCCCGGCCCGGCGCGCCGCCTCGGCGTTGCCGCCAACGGCATAGACGTGGCGGCCGAAGGTCGTCCGGGTGGCCACGTAGGTCCAGAAGACGAGCAGGACGACGATCAGGAAGCCGGCGAAGGGGAAGCCGCGGTCGCGGTTCGAGACGCCGACGACGAAGAACGCAACTGCGGTGAAGGCGACCACCTTCGCGACCGTGAGGGGCAGATTCCCCGCCTCGAGCCCGTGGCGTCTGCGCCCGAGCACCTTGCCGAGCGCCGTCGCGGCGAAGAACACGCTGGCCGCCGCAGCCAGGATCCAGCCGACACGGTCGGAGAAGAAGTAGTTGGCGGTGTCGTTGATCCAGCGGTCCTCGATCGGGATCACGCCCTGGTCGCCGATCACCTTCTGCACGACGCCCTGCCAGGCGAGGAGACCGGCGAGGGTGACGACGAACGACGGCACTCCGATGAGCGCCACGAACGAGCCCTGAAAGGCGCCGATCGCGGCCCCGACGGCGATCGCGATCAGGATCGCGACGATCCCGTTCGTCTGCCAGCTGCCGTCCGGGATCTGCAGCTTGGCGGCGACGACGCCTGCGACGCCGCTCAAGAAGCCGATCGAGAGATCGATCTCGCCGATCAGGAGCACGAAGACGACGCCCATCGCGATCAGCGTGACGCCGGCCATCTGCACGATCAGGTTGTTGATGTTCCCTGCGGTGAGGAAGTTGTCGTTCTTCGACTGGAAGAAGATCGTGATCAGGATCAGGCCGACGATCACCGGCAGGCTGCCGACGTCGCCCGAGCGGACGTTGTCGAGGACGCGCCGGAGCGCGTTCGCCTCGACCGCCGGCTCCGCCGCCGCTTCGACCGTCATGCCGGCACCACCGTCTCCTCGATCCCGGCGACCTTCGTCGGCACGCCGGCCGTGATCGCGTGCACGATCTCCTGCTGGGTCGTCTTCGTCCGCTCGTAGACGCCGATGTCGCGACCGAGCCGGAGGACGGTGATCCGGTCGGCCACCTCGAAGACGTCGTACAGGTTGTGCGAGATCAGCACGACAGCGAGCCCCTGCTCGGCGAGCCGTTTCACGAGCTCGAGGACCTGCCTCGTCTGGGCGACCCCGAGCGCTGCAGTCGGCTCGTCGAGGAGGACGACCCGCGAGTTCCACATCACGGCCCGGGCGACGGCAACCGACTGGCGCTGCCCGCCCGAAAGGCCCGCCACGTGCTGGCGAACGGAGCGGATCGTGGTGACGGAGAGGCTCGAGAGCGTCTCGCGGGTGCGCTGCTCCATCACCGGCTCCTGCAGCCGCTGGAAGATGTCGCGCTCCTCGCGGCCGAGATACATGTTCTGGACGACGTCGAGGTTGTCGCAGAGCGCGAGATCCTGGTAGACGACCTCGATCCCGAGCTGCGCGGCGTCCTTCGGCCCGTGAATCGTCACCTCGCGGCCCTCGAAGCGGATCTCGCCCGAGTCGGCGATGTGAATCCCGGCAACACACTTGATCAGCGTCGACTTGCCGGCGCCGTTGTCGCCGACGAGCGCCATCACCTGGCCGGCTGCGACGGTGAAATCGACATCCGTTAGCGCTTGCACGGAGCCGAAGCTCTTCGAGATCCCCCGCAGCTCCAGTGTCGGCAGCTCCGGTGTCGGCGGTTCCAGTGTCGGCGCGTGCGCCAGGGTCAGCTCCTCAGGTCGTCGGGCGGGGACGCTCGTCGCGCCCCCGCCCGGAGTGGGCTGCGCCTACTTGCAGAACTTCGCGTAGGCGCCCCGGCACACTTCGCCTCTCTTCAGGAAGCCGTCCGTGAAGAGGATCTTGTAGTTGCGCTTCGTGATCGAGACCGGCGTCAGGAGCACCGACGGAACCTGTCGCCGGCCGTCGAAGGTCTTCCCGTTGACGCCCGCGGGCTTGGTGCCCTTGATCAGCGAGATCGCCAGCTTCGCGGCTGCGTTCGCCTCCGCCTTGATCGCCTTGTAGACCGTCATGCACTGGTCGCCGGCGATCACGTTCTGGACGCCCTGCGCCGTCGCGTCTTGGCCGGTAACCGGGATCTGCTTCAGCTTCCTCGCCTTCAGCGCCGAGATCGCCGCATTGCCGAGGCCGTCGTTGGCAGCGGCGACGCCGT
The DNA here is from genome assembly GCA_024330215.1 of Candidatus Gaiellasilicea maunaloa. Lineage (GTDB taxonomy): Bacteria > Actinomycetota > Thermoleophilia > Gaiellales > Gaiellaceae > Gaiellasilicea > Gaiellasilicea maunaloa. Next base: position 18,639 of record JANDLU010000028.1, on the reverse strand, counting down.
CGATCTTGTTGCTGGTCCGCGCCAGCATCTGCTCGAAGATCGTGAGCGCCTTCTGGTTGTCCCATTCCGGCACCGCCTGATCCGGGCCCTTCTTGAAGGTGCCGTTCTTGAAGAGCGGGTTCAGGACGGACTGGTAGCCCTGCCGGAACAGGGTCGCGTTGTTGTCCGTCGGCGAACCGTGCAACTGCGCGATCACGGGCTTCTTCGAGTAGGCGCCGCTCGCCTTGAGACAGGCAACGAGGCCCTGGCCCTGGAGCCGGCCGACGGCGGCGTTGTTGAAGGAGACGTAGTACGCCGCCCTGCCCTTGAGGGTGAGGCGGTCGTAGTCGATCGTCTTTGCCCCGCGGGCGGCGGCGAGAGCCTCGATCGCGGCGCCGGAGCCCGAGTCGAGATTGACGAGCAGGATCACCTTGGCGCCGTTTGTGAGCGCCTGCTCTGCCTGCGCCCGCTGGCGCTGTCGGTCGTTCTCGGCGTTGACGATGCTGTAGGTCACCCCGGCGGCTCGAAAGGCAGCGGCTAGGAAGCGGCGGTCCTGCGTCTCCCAGCGGACGGAAGACTTCGAGTCCGGGAGCAGGACGGCGACCTGGGCATCGGAGCCGGTCCTGACGTCTGAGCGCGCCGACGCCGTGGCGGCCACGAGGCCGAGCGAGGCGAGGAGCGCGACCCCGAGCACGATGCTGAGCGGCTTGTACACGTGACCCTCCCTGATGAGTGAGACCCGATCAACGCTACGCCTCTCCGCGGTGCGTTGCAACGCGGTTCCGCAATGGCCGCGTGGGTCTAAGCTCTTGCGCGTGGACGACGTGCTCACGGCCGAGGCGGTCGCGTTCCTCACGGAGCTCGAGCGGCGCTTCGGGCCGCGTCGGCGCGAGCTGCTCGCCGCGCGAGACGAGCGGGCGCAGCGGCTTCGCAACGGCGAGCTTCCCGACTTCCTGGCCGAGACGATGGAGATCCGGGACGGCGACTGGTGCGTCGCGGCGGTCCCGGCCGAGCTCCAGGACCGCCGGGTCGAGATCACGGGCCCGGTCGACCGGAAGATGGTGATCAACGCGCTCAACTCGGGCGCGCGGATGTTCATGGCCGACTTCGAGGACTCGAACTCGCCCACCTGGAAGAACTGCCTCGAAGGCCAGGTCAATCTCACCGACGCGCTCGAGGGGACGATCTCTCTCGACACCGGAGAGAAGCGATACGTGTTGAACGACGCGGTCGCGACGTTGCTCGTCCGTCCACGGGGCTGGCATCTCGAGGAGCGGCACTTCGAGGTCGACGGCGCCCCGATCTCCGCGAGCCTCTTCGACTTCGGCCTCTACTTCGTCCGCAACCACGCCCGCGGCGGCCGCTTCTTCTACCTGCCGAAGCTCGAGAGCCACCTCGAGGCGCGGCTCTGGAACGACGTCTTCGTCTGGGCTCAGGACGAGCTCGGCGTGCCACAGAGGACGATCAAGGCGACCGTCCTGATCGAGACGATCCTGGCTGCGTTCGAGATGGACGAGATTCTCTACGAGCTGCGCGAGCACTCCGCCGGGCTGAACGCGGGCCGCTGGGACTACATCTTCAGCGTGATCAAGAAGCTGGGCCACCGGCCCGAGTTCGTGCTTCCCGACCGTGCGGCGGTGACGATGGCGGTGCCCTTCATGCGGGCCTACTCGGGGCTGCTCGTGAAGACGTGCCATCGGCGCGGCGCGCACGCGATCGGCGGGATGGCGGCGTTCATCCCGTCACGGCGCGACGCAGCCGTCAACGAGGTCGCGCTCGCGAAGGTGCGGGAGGATAAAGAACGCGAAGCCGGGCAGGGCTTCGATGGAACCTGGGTCGCGCATCCTGACCTCGTCCCGGTGGCGATGGAGATCTTCGACCGGGTGCTCGGCCAGCGCGCGAACCAGGTCGAGCGGCAGCGCGACGATTTGACCGCGTCGGCGACAGCCCTCCTCGACGTCGCAGCGACCCCCGGCGAGATCACCGAGGAGGGGCTGCGCAACAACGTCTCCGTCGGGATCCAGTACCTCGCCGCCTGGCTTCAGGGCTCCGGCGCCGTCGCGATCTTCAACCTGATGGAGGATGCGGCGACCTCGGAGATCTCGCGCTCGCAGGTCTGGCAATGGCTGCGGCACGGCGAGGTCGAGCGCGCGGACGTCGAGCGCGTGCTGGCCGAGGAGGTCTCGAAGCTCGGCGAGGGGTACGACGAGGCACGCGAGCTCTTCGAGCAGGTGGCGCTGGGTGACGAGTTCGTCGAGTTCCTGACGCTGCCCGCCTATGAGCACATCGACTAGCTCAATCCGCCGAAAGCTGCGAGCTTGGCCAGCAGCTCGCGGCGGCTGTGGCTGCCGGTCTTCTCGAACACCGACTTGAGGTGGTCCTGGACGGTATGGGGTGAGATGAACAAACGTTCGGCGACCGCTCGGGTGTCCCGTCCGCCGACGAGCAACGCGACCAACTGGCGCTCCCGCCGAGAGAGCGCGTAGGCGCGGCAGAGGAGACCGAACGTCTCGCTCGCGGCCGCCGCCCGGAGGGTGACGGCAATCTCCGAGTCGCCGTGGCCCTCGAGGGGAGCAGCCTCGACCGTCACCCACCTGCCGTCGATCGTTCTCAACAGCGCGTGCGCCCGCGCCGCCGTTCCCAGACGAGCGAGCGTCGCGGCAGGATACACCACCGATGGGAGCATCCCCCAGGCGGCGAAGAGCCCGGCCGACGGCAAGGCGTCGATCCAAGCGCGAGCTCCCGCTGTCGAGCTGACGAGCCTCAGGTCACGGTCGAGCACGAGCACTCCGGGAGGGCTCGGCTCGACGACGATCCCATCGCTCGCGTCCATGGCGCTGCGGCGCAGCGCGGAGCCCAGGCTTGGGCCGACCTCGGCGAGAAGCTCGAGGTCGCGCTCCGCAACGGTCGATCGGCCCCGTCGCGGTACGCCTCGATCCACCCCCAGCACCCGAACTCGTCGCGGCAGCTGACCGTCGCGACGTCGCCGATGCCCACTGGCCGCAGGACCTCGTCCCAGCGCGGGGAGCGTGCGAGGTCGCCGCCGGTCTCGGCATCGAGGCTCCCGGCCGAGTTCGGGCGGCGACCTAGGACGTGCTTGGCCGCGAAGTCGTGGCCGGAGTACTCCAGCTCGAGCGAGCGAGGCACTCCGGGGCCGAAGTCATGCTCGGCAAGACCGCTGAGCGGCAGCAGCGTCTCGGGATCCGCGAGCGGCCAGCACCAGCGATCGAAGCCGATCGCGCGCTGAAGCTCGACGATCGCCTCGCGCCGCATCGAATCGCAGTCGACTCCGGAGACACTCAGTCTCTCGAGCCGCTTCCGGCAGCGAGCTCGCTGGCGCTCGGTCTCCATCGCAGCGAGCATACGCCTGTAACGATCCGCACGAAAGACCCCAGCTTCCTGGGATTGCTTCGAGACTCGCGGTCGAGCAGCGTTCACGGCGGTATCGCATCGGGCGGTGCCGACCACAAGAGGAGTGGACTCATGGACCAGCTCACAACCCCCCGGAGAAGGACTCGAATCAGGGCAGCTCTGGCAGCAATCGGGATTCTGCTCGTGGCCGTCACCGCGGTGGCCGCGGCGGCGCCCGCCCGAAGCTCCGGCCCGCCGAGCGACTCGCCGGAGGCGGAGCGCGTTTGCGAGGTCGAACGGACACGCCTCCACGCGCTCGTCGAAGCGAACATGGCGGTCGCAGGTCCGCTCCACGCGGACGATTTCCAGCTGATCCCGCCGCCGGGAGTTGCCCTGTCCCGCGAGGAGTACCTCGGTGCCGTCGCAGCAGGCGCCATCGACTACCTGACGTTCGAGCCGATCTCCGAGATCGAGGTTCGCCTCTACGGCCGGGCGGCGTTCGTCACGTACCAGTCCCACATCGACATCGTCGTCTCCGGGCTGGGCCGGTTCGAGCACGACACCTGGCACACGTACCTCTACGAGAAGCGCCAGGGACACTGGCAGGTCGTCTGGGAACAGGCGACGGCGATCGGCGGATTCCCTCCGGCGTAGCTTCTCCCCGAAACGCGAGCGAGGGAGCGCGGGTCATCCGCGCTCCCGCCCGTTATACTCAAGGTATGAAGACAGCGGTCTCGATCCCCGACGACCTCTTCGCCCGAGCCGACGCGCTCGCGGACCGGCTTGGGAAATCCCGTAGCCAGGTCTATCGAGAGGCTCTCGCCGAATACCTCGATCGCCGGTCGCCTCAGGCGGTGACGCAGGCGCTCGACGCGATGGCCGACGAGCTCGCCGTGGACGCCTGGACGACCGAGGCCGGCCGGAAGGCACTCGAGCGCAACGAGTGGTAGTCGGTCAGGGCGACGTCTTCTGGGCGTCACTTGGCGATCCGGTCGGCTCGGCGCCGGGATTTCGACGTCCGGTCGTGATCGTGCAGGGCGATGCGTTCAATGCAAGCAGGCTCGCGACGGTCGTCGTCGTTCCGCTGACAAGCAACCAGCGTTGGGCCGCCGCGCCGGGAAACGTCTTCCTTGCCGCCGGTCGCACCGGGCTCCCGAAGGATTCTGTCGCGAATGTCTCGCAGGTGATCGCGATCGACCGGCGGATTCTCTCCGACCGCGTCGGCCGGCTGACTGGACGCGACCTCGCATCGATCCTCGCGGGAATCGACGTCGTGCTCGGCCGCGAGTAGCCCGGCGACAGGCCCTAATCCCCCGCGACGAAGAACTGCCAGTCGCCGTCCGCGGTGATCGCGGTGCGATAGCCGAGGTAGCCGCCGGCGCCCGCGCCGCTGCGCATCGCGTCGACCTCGGCCTGGGAGTAGAGCCCGCTGTCGGCGAGGTCCTGCCACGCCTCGTCGGTCGGCGATTCCTCGTAGGCGGCCGGCCACGCATAGGAACCCGACTCGTTCCGGGTAAACGGCATCGCGAGAATCGTTGCGAGGGCGAGCATCGGCAACGGATCCTCCGTTCCCGCCTCCTCGACACTCCGCCAGAAGTCGGCCGCCGAGCCGGCACCGCCGTAGCTGAAGGTGAAGCCCTCGCCACGCTCGAGCGCGAGCCGTTCGAGCTCCTCGTAGTCGCACGCGATCGCCGCGCCCCAGATCGCCCGGCGCAGCTCTGCGACCGGCTCGGGCACGTCCTGCTCGGGCAGCGTCGCCCGGATCGTGGACGTCGAGCAGGTCTCGCCCTGCTCTGGGGGCGGTGCCGTCTCCGTCCCGGTGTCCGTCTCAGTGACGGTCACGGTGACCGGCGGCGGCGGAGCCGCGGCCTCGTCCGAGGCGGACTCGGAGCCGCAACCGGCGACGACGAGCACAGCGACGAGGAGCAACCCGACCTTCATGCCGACTTCCTTCGCTCCAGCGCCGCGCGTCCCTCCCGCAGCGCCGAGAGCATCGCCTGCGGCGTAATCCAGTCGCCGCGCGCGAAGGTGGCGCCGGAGTCGACGTCGATCCAGGCTCCGTCGCAGCCGGCGTGCTCCACCGAGCAGGCCGCCGGGATCGATGAGCCACGAGTGAGAGGATAGTCCCTCGTGCTCGCGGACGCCCACACCGATCTGCTGATGGAGCTCGCCCACCGTCAGCACCGCCTTGGGGAGACAAACGTCTTCGCGCGGACGTGGCTGCCGCTCTTCGAGGCCGCCGGGGTGGGCCTCCAGGTCTGCCCGATCTTCGTCCCGCTCGAGCACCAACCGGAGGGAACGCTCCGGCACGCGCTCGGGCAGGCAACCTCGTTCCACGCCGCCGCACGCGAGAACCCGGGGCGGGTGTGCGTCGTCCGATCGCGCGACGATCTCGAAACTGTCGAGCGCGGCGAGCGGATCGGGCTCGTGCTCGCGCTCGAAGGCGTCGAGCCGTTCGGCTACGAGACCTGGGGCGTCGATCTCTTCTGGGAGCTCGGACTGCGCGTTGCGGGGCTGACATGGAACAGGCGCAACCCGTTTGCCGACGGCGCCGCCGAGGACGGCGGTCTCTCCGGGCTCGGGCGGTCCCTGCTCGATCGGTTGGCCGACCGTGGCATCGTCCTCGACCTGGCGCACGCGTCCGAGCGGCTCTTCTGGGAGTGCCTGGAGCGCTACCGCGGCCGGATCATGGTCACGCATGCCGGCTGTCGTGCCGTCCACGACCATCCGCGCAACCTCTCCGACGACCAGCTCCGGGCGCTCGGCGAGCGGGACGGACTCTTCGGGCTGATGCTCCATCCGCTCGCGATCGGCCCGGAGCAGCGGACGATCGAGCGCGCGATCGACCATCTCGACCACGCGGCAGGCGTGCTCGGCGCGGAGCGGCTCTGCCTTGCCGGCGACTGGACGGGTCGGCTCGCCGAGTTCCTCCCGCACGCGCCGACCCCGGACGCGTTGATGCCTCCGGGATTGGAGGAGGGCTCGTCGATCGAGGGTCTCGCCGGTCACGAGGACTATCCGGAGCTCGTCGCCGCGCTCGTTGCCCGCGGCTGGGAGGACGAGCGGCTGGAAGGGCTGCTGTCAAGAAATCTGCTGCGGCTGCTGCGCGAGAGCCTGCCGGCCTGATCACACGTTTGGCACAGTCGCGTCACGATCTCGTCACGCGCAGACCGATTGCCGCACGACTTGAGAAATCGCTCGTTCCCGCCGATAGGTCCCAAGGTGGGAATCGAGGATCGTGATTGGTACCGGCACGACACGAAGACCACGCGTAGTCAGGACGGCGGCAGCTCAGGGATCGCCATCGTCGCGGCGATCGTCATCGGCCTCATCGTCGCCGGGGTGGCCAAGCGACAACTCCAAGCCCCGCCTGCCACGTACGGCGCTGAACGGAAGACCCATTCGTTAGGCACGGTCGTCTCGATGGTCCCCGGCTTGCCCGGTATCAGGATCGGGGGCGACTCGCTCTACGCGAAGGATGATCCGTGGAAGACGTACTTGGCCGATGAGCAGACGTGCCCGGGCAGCGAGCGCTCCGACGCATCCCTCACGGAGCAGGCGGCAACGATGGTGTGCCTCGTCAACTATGCGCGAAACCGTCGAGGGCTTCAGCCCCTCACGCCTATCGAGCTTCTCGACGGTACGTCAGCCCTCAAGGCCGAGCGGATCGTGCGATGCCGCGACTTCAACCACGACGCGTGTGGCACAGACCCCGCAGGAGACGCTCGCGCTGCCGGCTATCTATCGCCCTGGGGCGAGAATCTCTACATCGCAGGCGGCCCGTTGGGGTCGCCCCGCTTAGCCTTGGACGGATGGCTCAACTCGGACGGCCACCGGCGGAACCTCTTTCGCCCCGAGTGGCGAACGCAGGGCGTCGCGGTTCGGAAACTCGACACATTTGGGCGCGAAAGCGACATGACCCTCTGGATCAATCAGTTTGGCGAGATCTAGGGCTCGATTAGCACGCGCCCGGGTGACCCCGCGAGGCTCGCCTGGAAGGCTTCGTCCGCGCGGTCGAGCGGAAAGCTCGGGCCGACGAGGCTCGCGAGCTCGAGCTCACCGCGCGCGGCAAGGTCGAGCAGCCGCGGGAGGGCGACGGCCGGGTCGTCGGAGCCGTAGATCGTCCCGGTCAGCGTCTTCTCGCGATTCGTGAAGTCGAGCGGATCGAGCGAGAGCTTCGCGCCCACGGCCGGGAGGCCGACGACCACCGCCGTCCCGCCGCCGCGCGTCCAGCGCAGCGCGAGCGCCGTCGTCTCGGGTGCGCCGACCGCGTCGAAGACGTAGTCGACGCCCTCGGGGTCGAGCGCCCGCACCGCCTCCTTCACGTTCTCGGGCGCACACGCCGCGGTCGCTCCGAGGCGCAGCGCCTGCTCGCGCCGGCCCTCGACCGGATCGACGACGAGGATCACAGCCGCGCCGGCTATCCGCGCGCCCTGAACGACGAACTGACCGACACCGCCCGCACCGATCACGAGCGTCGTGAAGCCGGGCTCCGGTCGCGCAGCGTTCAACACGGCGCCCACTCCGGTCAGCGCAGCGCACCCGAGCAGCGCCGCCTGCTCGAGCGGGATCGTCTCCCCGAGCGGGAGGGCGGCGCCGGCGGCCACGACGAGGCGCTCCTGGAACGCCCCTGTGGCGGTTCCTCGGTAGACGGTCTCGCCCTCGAACGAGATCCCGGTGCGACCGTCGAGGAGCGTTCCACGGCCGAACGCGGTCGAGAGCGGCGCGCACGCCGCCGGCCTCTTGCGCCGGCAAGCCGAGCACTCGCCGCAGCCGGGCGCCCACGAGAGCACGACCCGGTCGCCCGCGCGCACGCTCGTGACGTCTGCGCCGACCTCCTCGACGACGCCGGCGCCCTCGTGACCGAGCACGATCGGCGTCGGCCGTTCCCATTCGCCCTTGTAGGAGTGGAGATCGGTGCCGCAGACTCCGACGGCCACCATCCGGACGACGACCTCGTCGGCCCCCGGCTCCTCGAGCTCGACTTCGTGCACGTCGAGGCGCCCGGACTCGAACATCAGCGCGGCGCGCGTCCTCACCGCATCAGCATCCCGCCGTTGACGTCGAGCGTCGCGCCGGTGACGAAGGCCGCCGCGTCCGAGGCGAGGTAGGCGACCGCGGCCGCCACCTCCTCGCCGCGGCCGAGCCGGCCGACCGGGATCGTCCTCACCATCGCCTCGACCTTCTCCGGCGCTACGAGCGAGACCATCGGCCCGTCGATCGCTGCGGGCGCGACCGCATTGACCGTCACGCCGGAGCCCGCGAGCGCGGTGGCGGCGTGGCGCGTCAGCGCGACGATCGCCGCCTTCGACGTCGCGTAGTGGACGCCCGTCGCCGAGCCGCCACGCTGACCGGCGACGGAAGCGAGGTTGACGATCCGCCCGGTCCCCCGCTCGCGCATCTGCGCGCCGACCACGCGGCAACCGAGATACGTGCCGCGGAGATTCGTCGCGAGCACGTCGTCCCACTCGTCGAGCTCGATCTCCCAGAAAGAGCCGAACTCCGTCCGCGCCGCGTTGTTCACGAGCACGTCGACCTGCCCCGTCTCCGCGAGCAGCCGTTCCCAGGCGTCGAGGCTGCGGACGTCATGCTCCACGGCGCTCGCGCCCGAGCCGAGCTCCGCGGCGAGCTCCTCGACGCCCGCGAGATTCACATCGGCGAGGACGACGCGATCGCCGTCCGCGTGCAGCCGGCGGGCGATCGCCTCGCCGAGCCCGCGCGCAGCCCCGGTGACGACGGCCGTTCGCAACGACTACTCGACCTCGACGTGGATGCGCTGCTTCGCTGTACGCAGCGGGCCACCCTCGCGACCGGCGCGCGCCGCGAGCGCCTCGGCGAGGATCGACACGGCCGTCTCCTCGTTCGAGTCGGCGCCGATGTCGAGCCCACACGGTCCGGCGATGCGCGAGAGCGCGTCCTCCTCGATCCCGGCCTCGAGCAGCCGCTCGCGGCGGCGCTCCTGATTGCGTCGAGAGCCGAGCGCACCGATGTAGAACGCCTCGCTGTCGAGCGCCGCCTTCAGCGCGGGCACGTCGAACTTGTCGTCGTGGGTGAGGACGACGACGGCGGTCGCGTGATCCGGCTCGATCTCGGCGAACGCCTCCTCGGGCCATTCGACGACGAGCCGGTCGGCGCTCGGCATCCGCTCGGCGGTCGCGAACTTCGCGCGCGCGTCCGCGACGATCGTCGTCCAGCCGAGCAGCTTCGCCGCCCGGCAGAGCGACTCGGCCGTATCGACGGCCCCGTAGACGGCGAGGCGCGACGGTGGCCCGTAGACCTCGCAGAAGACGCGGCTCCCGTCGAGCTCGAGCAGCCGGTTGCGGCTGCGGCGGAGCAAGTCGCCGGTGTGGTCGGCCAGGCCGGCAGGCGCGTCCCCGATCGTCTCGCCGCTCTCGAGCGCGAGCAGCTTGGCGCCGGCCGCGTCCCCCTCCAGCACGGTGAAGAGGACTGCTCGCTCGGCGCTCTCGCCGAGTGAGAGCAGCCGCTCGAGGATCGTCACGGGAGGCGTTCGACGAAGACGTCGATCTCGCCGCCGCAAGGGAGGCCGACCGCCCATGCCTCGTCGTCCGAGATTCCGTACGAGACGAGCTTCGGCGCCCCGCTCGCTAGCACCTCGCGTGCATGCTCGTAGACGTCGTTCTCGACGCAGCCGCCGGAGACGGAGCCGCACAGCTTGCCGCTCTCGGAGACGCCGAGGCTCGAGCCCACCGGCCGCGGCGCGGAGCGGCGCGTGGCGACGACTGTCGCGACGACGACGCGCTCGCCCTCCTGCTGCCAGCGTTCGAGCTCGGGGAGGATCTCCTTCACGTCGCGAAGACTAGCTCGGCACAAGTGGATTTCGAACCGCCAAGGCAGTGAAGCGCGCGAAGTCGCGATCGGCCGTCCACAGCTCGCGGATGCCATGCACGAGGCAGAGCGCAGCCACCCGGGCGTCGTGCACGCGCGGACCGGCGGCTCGGCCGTCGCGGATCAGCGCCGTTGCGAGTGTCCAGTACTCCGGTCCCTCGGCCAGCAGGACGACCGCCGGCGACTCGATCCATGCCGCGACCTGGTCGAGCGCACGGTCCACGGGCGTCGGCGGTTCGTAGATCCGGGGATGCGTGACGATGGCGAGGAACTCGTGGACGCAGGGCCATGGGAGCGCCCACGGCGCAGTCCCGGCCGCGAGCTCGCCGATCCGAGCGCGCGCCGGCTCGTGCCACTCCGAGTCCCGACGGTGCGCGTAGACGAGAATGTTCGTGTCGAGAGCGATCAACCGCCACGCTCGTCGTACGCAGCACGGCGTACCGCCTCCCAGCCGGCGTCGCGAAACTCGGGCTGGAGTCCCGCGCCGTCATAGCTGGCATCGCGCAGCTCGAAGGTGCGAGATCCGGATTGTTCCTCCAGCACTCGGCGTAGCCCGGTCTCCACGAGCGCACGCAGAGTCGTCCCCTCCCGCGCCGCAAGCTCCTTTGCTGCTCGCAGGAGCGCAGGCGCGAGATCGATCGTCGTCTTCATATGGCTCACCATATCAATCAAGCAATCTACCCGTACCTGTAGCCTCCCAACGTGGCCGACCAAGCAGCCGTAAGCCTGCTGCGGTGGCTGCGGCGGCAACTGCGGGAGCCGACGCCGTGGCGCGAGCGGCTCGAGGCCGCGGTCGCGAACGACGATCCCGCAGAGGCGCGGCGACTGCTCGCCCGGATGGAGTTCACCGACGTCCAACGAAGGCACGTCGCCGGGCTGATCGAGCGCTGGGAGGAAGGTCGCTGAGCCGCCAGCGGAACGAGGCGCTCGTCCGGCGGATCTTCGACGCCTTCGCGCGGAAGCAGGGCCTCTCGCTGCGGGACTGCTTCGCCGAGGACGCGGTCTGGCACGTTCCCGGAGCGAGCGCGATGGCGGGCGCCTATCGCGGCCGCAGCGAGATCTTCCGCTTCCTCGGGAGCCTCCCCAAGCTGACCGCCGGCACCTACGGCTCGCGCCTGATCGACGTCCTCGCAAGCGACGAGCGGGCGGCCGCGCTCTACCGCGCGTTCGGCGAGCGCGACGGCCGCAGCCTCGACATCGACCAGCTCCTCCTCTTCACGATCACCGAGGGGCTTGTCACAGAGGTGCTGGCCCTTCCGAACGACCCGGCCGCCTTCGACGAGTTCTGGGGCGCCGAATAAGTCGTCCGCTGGAGGTGTACACCTACATCTACATCACGGAGCATCGGCTCCGTGAGCACCCGACGCTCTCGATCTCGACCGTCACCTCATCGCCGTCGCGCAGGTAGACCGGCGGGTCGCTCGATCGGGAGCATCGACTGGCTATTGCTCGCGCTCGGAGAGCTGCGGCGCCTCGCGGAACTCGACCTCGAGCCGCTGGATCCGCGAGCCCTCGATCTCGACCACGCGGAGGACGAGCCCGTCGGTCGTCACCTCGTCACCCACCTCCGGCGCCCGGCCGAGAAGCCCGAACACGTAGCCGGCCATCGTGTGGAAGTCGAGGATCTCGATCTCGCTTCCGAACTGCTCGTTGAAGTCGTCGATCGGGAAGGTGCCGTCGATCCGGATGTGGGTGTCGTCGATCCGCTCCACGGACTCGTCCGGCAGGTCGAACTCGTCCTCGATCTCGCCGACGATCTCCTCGAGCAGATCCTCGAGGGTGACGATCCCCTGCATCGCGCCGTACTCGTCGACGACCACGGCCAGGTGCTGATTCTGCCTGCGGAACTCGGCGAGCAGAGCCGCGAGATCCTTCGTCTCGGGGACGATGTAGACCGGCCGGAGCAGGTGCTCGAGCTCGACCTGCGCAATCCCGCGGTCGTGCAGGGCGGTGAAGAGATCGCGGACGTGGAGCACCCCGATGATCTCGTCGAGCGAGTCGCGGTAGACCGGGTAACGCGTGTACGGCGACTCGAGCAGCGCCGCGAGTGCCTCCTCCGAGGGAAGATCGGCCTTGATCGCGACCACCTGCGGGCGCGGCACCATCACCTCGTGGACTTCCTTGTCCGCGAAGTCGAAGACCTTGTAGAGCATCTCCTCCTCGGTCGTCGCGATCACGCCGGCATCCTCCGCGCCCGCCACGATGTGGCGGATGTCCTCCTCGGTGTGGGCGAGCTCGCCTGCGCCCGCCGGCTTGATCCCGAAGAGGCGCGTGACGGCGTTGGCCGAGAGCTGGAGCAGGTAGACGAAGGGCGTCGTCAGCTTCTGGAGCAGACCGAGCGGCAGCGAGAGCACCTTTGCAAGCGGCTCGGCCCGCTGGAGCGCCACCGCCTTGGGCACGAGCTCGCCGAGCGCGACACTCAGGTAGGTGAGGATCAGGAAGGCGAGCGCATAGGCGAGCCCGTTCGACATCACAGGGTTGAAGTAGCCGGAGAGGAGCGGTTGGCCGACGGCGCCGAGCGCGATCCCGAAGACCGTGATCCCGATCTGGACGGTGCTGATGAACCGAACCGGGTTGTCCATCAGCGCGAGGGCCCGTCGCGCGGAGGCGCTGCCGCGCTCGGCATCCGGCTCGAGCCTCGTTCGCCGCGCCGTCACGAGCGCGTACTCGGCCGCGACGAAGATCGCGTTTCCGAGTACGAGCAGCAAGATCGCGAGGATCCGAAGGGTGTCGCTCACCGATCGGTCCTCGGAGTCCCCGGAGCATGCGCGAACGGCCCACTCTCGTGTGGCCGGCGGCGGTGCGAGGAGGCCCCGATGCACGTCGGGGCGCAGGTACTAGGCGGAAGCTCGTCGTCCAAGCTGGCGCGCAGTATAGGCAACGGCTCCGTCGTCCTCGTGCCGGACGGCCCGCTCCTCGCGTACGAGTCGCTCGAGGTGGGAGAGCGTCTCGGCGACCGCGAATCGCCGCGAAGCCGCCTTCAGATCCGCCCCGAAGAGCTCGAAGGAGAGGTCGTAACCAGTGCGCGGCGTAGCCGTGAGCGAAGCTTCTGCGACGCCGAGCCGCTCGCGATGGTGCTCGATCAGCGCGTGCGCCCGGCCGACCGGATCGACGATCGGCTCCCCGTGTCCGGGTAGCGCCAACCGCGGCGCCAGCTCGATCGTCCGCTCGAGCGAGCGGATGTAGTCGCCGAGGGGATCGGGCCGGCTCTCCGGCCAGAGCCCGACGGTCGGCGAGATCCGGCCGAGGAGGTGATCTGCCGAGATCAGGACGCCGTCCTTCAACAGGCAGAGCTGCCCGTCCGCGTGGCCGGGCGCATCGACGAGCTCCCAGCCGTCGAGGTGCTCGCCGTGCGAGACGAGCGCCGGATCGGGTTGATAGCGGATGAACGGCGCGTAGACCGAGCCCGACTCGATCAGCTCCTCCGCGATCGGGCGCGGAACCCCGTGGGTGAGAAACCAGTCCGCGATCCGCTGCGGCCACTCCGGATTCCCCCAGACCATCCGGGCCTGCGCGTAGTCGAGCTCGCCCTCGTAGACGGGCGCGCCGGTCACCGCGGCCACGTCCGCGGCCGCCCCGATGTGATCGGGGTGGAAATGCGTGACGAGGATCCGCACGACCTCGATCCCCTCGAGCTCCGCCGACCAGCGTTCGGACGCATCCGGAAGACCGATCCCGGTGTCGACGAGCGTCCAGCCTTCCTCTCCCGGCAGGAGGTAGGCGTGCACATGCCCCGGCCGGGTCGGCAGCGGACACGTGATGCGGCGGATGCCGTCCGGAAGCTCCATCCAAAGCATCTAACACGTTCGCGCTCGACTTGAATCGATACGGACGAAGTGCACGACGGCGACGGCTAGCAGGTCGCCCGAAGCGGCGGCTAGTCGGACAGTAAACCTTGCCGGTAACGCGTCGGCTGCTCGGGAGGGAAGCGGGCGTATGCGAGCTCGCCGTCCTGCGTGTCCTCGGGCGAGCTCGCGTTGTAGCGAGCGGCCGCCTCGTCGGCGCAATAGAAGCCCCAGGGGCCCTCCTTCTGGAACTGTCGCGACGACGCGGCCAGGATCACGCACGAGCCGTCGCCTGCGCCGACGAACGCGTGCCGCGTCTCCGGGGGACAGTGGACGAAGTCCCACTGCTTCAGCCGGCGCTCCTGCCCCTCGACGATCAGCAGCGCCTCGCCCGAGAGCACGAGAAAGTCCTCCTGCTCGGTCTCCCAGTGATACGTCCCGGACGGCTCGCCCGGCCCCACGACCCGGATCGCCATTCCGAGCATCGGGAAGAACGTCTCCGCCTCGTACTCGTCGTCCCCGGTGAGCGGCAGGCTGTGTCCCTGCCCCGGCTTCTCGAACCAGCGCGCGTCGCGCGCGTTCAGGACGAACCAGCCGGAGCTCGTCGGCACGAGCCCTGCCTCGGTCTGTTCGAGCTCAGCCTCGGCCACCACAGTCGAGATGATACGCGCGCCGAACCTCGCCCTTACGGTCGAGTTCGACAAGCGTCTCTCTGCTGTCGGTCACTTCCACTCACATCGAGTGCGAACATCTGTTCTATAGTGTCCGAATGCGGATCGAGTACCGCGAGGAGCCGTGCCGGGGCGCGCTGAACCGCGTCAAGGGGATGCCGTTCGAGTGGTCGCTGAACCCGTATATGGGCTGCGCTCACCGCTGCACGTTCTGCTACGTCCGCGCCTTCGAGCTGCGCGCCGAGCGGCCGTCGGACGACCGCTACGGCCGCTCGATCCGAGTGAAGACGAACATCGCGGAGGTACTCGCGCGCGAGCTCGCTCGGTCTTCCTGGTCCGGCGAGGGGATCGCGATCGGGGCCGCGACCGATCCGTACCAACCCTGCGAGGGGCGCTATCGGCTGACCCGCGCCTGCCTCGAGGTACTCGCAGCCGCGGCAAACCCGTTCTCGCTGATCACGCGCGGGCCGATGATCGTCCGCGACCTCGACGTGCTCCAGGCGGCGACTGCCCAGGCTGCAGCACGCGGGGCCGAGGTCTCGGTCATGTTCTCGATCCCGACGCTCGACGACGAGGTCTGGCGGACGACCGAGCCCGGCACCGCCCCGCCCCGCCAGCGGCTGCGGGCGCTGCAGGAGCTCGTCGAAGGCGGCGTGAGGGCGAGTGTCGGGATGGCACCGATCCTGCCCGGCCTCTCGGACCGACCCGAGCAGCTCGAGGCCGTCGTAGTGGCCGCGCGCGAGGTGGGCGCGACGAGCATCTGGGCGAACCTTCTCCACCTGCGGCCGGGGACACGAGAGCACTTCCTGGCAGCGCTCTCCCGTGACTGGCCGGACGAGCTCGAGCGCTACGAGCGGCTCTACGACGGCCGCGCCTACCTCCCGGCGGGCGAGACGCAGCCGGTGCGCGACCGGGTGCGGGCGCTCGCCCGCGAGCACGGCGTTCGCGATCGACGCCCCCGGCAGCCCGCGCCGCCGCCGCGACCCGAGCAGCTCACGCTCGCGGTCTGAGCACCGCCGAGAAAGTACCGGCCGGGCCACGCACTAGAATCCCCGGCCATGCCCGAGGAGATCACCTGCCTGATCGTCGACGACCACGAGGTCGTCCGCGAAGGCCTGCGCCTCTCGCTCTCGCGGGCGCCTCACATCCGCGTGATCGGCGAGGCCTCCGACGGCACCGCCGCGGTCGCCCTCGTCGAGCGCCGCCGTCCGAACGTCGTGATCATGGACGTGCGGATGCCGGGCATGGACGGGCTCGAGGCGACGAAGCTGATCAAGGAGCGCTCACCGGAGACGGCCGTGCTCATCTTCACGGCCTACAGCGAGCGCTCCCTGCTCGGGCGCGGGCTCGAATCCGGCGCCAAGGGCTACATCCTGAAGGAGGCTCCGCACGGGACGCTGCTACGCGCGATCGAGAAGGTGGCCGGCGGCGAGAGCTTCGTCGATCCTGCCCTGATGCCCTCCTTCCTCACGGGCAAGGATCAGAACGAGATGCTCACCGGACGCGAGCGCGAGATCCTGCAGCTCCTCGCCGACGGGATGTCGAACGCCGACGTGGCCGGCAGGCTCTTCATCAGTCAGGAGACCGTGAAGAGTCACGTGCGGCACATCCTCGCGAAGCTGGAGGCCGATACGCGCACGCACGCCGTCGCGATCGCGCTTCGCGATGCCATCATCGATTGAGGGGCCATCATCGATTGAGGGACCATCGTCGGTTGAGGGCCGGCATCGGTCGAGGAATCGATGAGTGCCCAAGTCGCGATCTGGATCACGCTGGCGATCGGCCTCCTCGCCGGGGCGGCCGCGTACTACCTGATCGTGACCCAGCGTCGGCGCGACGAGGCGGTGAAGCGGGAGAACGCGCGGCTCCTCGCCGACGCCGTCGAGCGCGAGGGGGAGCGGAGCCGGCTGGCGGATCGCATCATCACTGCCGAGCAGGACGAACGAAGGCGGCTGGCGCTCTTCCTCCACGACGGGCCGGTGCAGAACCTCTCGGGAATCGCGCTGATGATCGACGCTGCCGTGCACGCGATCGAGGACGGGCGCGGCCCGGACGCGCTCGGGATCATCGGCAAGGCCCTCGAGAAGCACCGCGAGACGATCCGCTCGTTGCGCGACCTCTCGTTCAACATCGAGCCGATCGTGCTCCGCGACCAGGGACTCGTTCCGGCGGTGCTCGAGCTCGCGAATCAGCTCGGGATCGAGCACGCGGTGCAGATCGAGGTCGATGTCGAGCAGGCGGAGCGCCTCGGCGAGAAGGAGCAGGTGGGGCTCTACCAGATCATCCGCGAGTCGCTGAACCAGGCGCTCCTGCGTGGGCCGCCGACGCGCATCTCCGTGACGGCAAGACGCAGCCCGGACGGGGGACTCGAAGCCGTGATCGCCGACAACGGCAAGGGCGAGCGGCGACTGCGCGCGCTCGATGCGATCCAGGAGCGCGTGACGACGTTGAACGGTCGCTTCGCGGTCGAGCAGGTCGCCGACGGCGGTACCGCGCTGCACGTCCTCTTGCCCCCCTACGCGACCGGCACGTAGGCCGAGCCCCTCGAGACCACCGTCCGCAGCGGACACGTCCGGGGTCAAAGCCCGGGCAGGTCCGATCCGGACGAGGACGCGAGGATCGTCCCTGCATAGACGGTAGCTGCGGGGCCGCAAGGGACACGTCCGGGCTCTGACCCCGGACACGGCTGCACGGGACGGTTAGCGGCCCACAGCCGACTCGGCAGCGCGGCGGCCGAAGACGAGCGCCGCCGCCAGGCCACTGCCGTAGCCGCCGGTGAAGATCCCGCCGGCGTCCGCGCCCGCCGCGTGGAGGCCGGGAATCGCAGAGCGGTCCGGGCGGAGGACGCGGGCGTCCTCGTCGATCCGCAGACCCCCGGTCGTGTGGGTGACGGCAGGCCGGACGCGGATCGCGAGAAGCGGCGGCTCGACGAGCTTCGACGAGAGCGGGAGCTCGAATGGGAGCTCTTCGGCCGGGCGCACGTCGCCGCCCGCCGCCCGCGCGACCTCGACGATCTCTGCCACCGTTCTCGCCCGCACCTGCCGGCGTAGCGCGCGCCCGTCGACGAGATACCAGGCCGTGGCCGCCGGGAGCCGCGCCGTCGCCTGGACGAGATCCGTCTCCGACCACGACGGCTCGCCTGCAAAGAACTCCCGCCCTTCGTCGTCGAGCACGAGCGCGTGCGCCCCGTACACCTGCGCAGCCGAGACGAAGAGCTCCTCTGGCACCGCCACCGGGAGGTTGCGACCATAGAACTCGTCCATCCCGGCCGTGAGGTCGGCGCCGCGCGCCAGGCCATAAGCGAGGCCGTCGCCCTCGCTCCACGGGCTCGCACGGAGCAGGAGTCCCCACTCGCGCGCGAGGCGCACGCCGAAGCCGCCGGTCGCCAGCACATCGGCTTCTTCGAACGGCTGTTGCAGACGGACCTCGCCGCCGGCGCCGACGAGTGCGTCCGTCAGCAGCGACGGATCGAAGCGCCGGCCCACGGTCCGCTCGTTCCCCGTCTCGCGTTCCGTCACCTTCGCCCCGAGCGACTCGAGCCAGTCGAGACCGGAGTCGAGCTCCTCGAGGATGCGAGCCTGCAGCTCCGGATCTCCTCCGGGACATTCCGCGCGGAATGCCTCGAGCGTGCAATGCCGCCAGACGACGCCGCTCGAGAGCAGCATCGACCCACCGACTCGGTCGCCCTTCTCGAGCACCACGACCTGGGCGCCGAGCTCCCGGGCACGCGCTGCCGCGACGAGGCCCGCCATTCCGGCGCCGGCGATCCGGAGCGCGCTCAGCGGCGTCAGCTCAGGGAGAACGACGCCTTGTGCTCGACGTACTCGAGCTTGACGCGATCCGGACCCCAGACGAAGAGGGCGACCGTGTTCTCGGCATCGACGACCTTGTCGATCGCGATTCCCCGCTCCTCGGCCTCGGCCGTGGGGTCCGAGCCCCAGTCGACCCGCCCCCCGCAGGGGTTAAGCCCCGACCCCCCGGGCGCGCCGGGGGGGGGGTGGGGGGGG
>JANDLU010000027.1 GCA_024330215.1 Candidatus Gaiellasilicea maunaloa | reverse complement strand
CGTCGACCTCGACCAGCTCGTCCTCTTCCCCCAACGAGAATGACTAACAAAGCACTACTAAGAACGTCTGCTTGATCTCGTAGTCCTCAAACAGCCGGACGATCCGCGGAACCGCGATTTCGTCGTAGCGGAGCCATGAGATGAGGCCTGATAGGTGTGCGCGGTTCGGATACATGGGGTGGAGGCACGCGTCGGAGTCCATGTCGAAGCTGATCGACACGGCACACCGCGCTCCGCCGGGCCAAGGAACCGGGTCGTCCAGCAACGGTCGGATCTGATCCGTCACGCGACGACGCGACCGACTTCGGGGTGCCGGCGATGCCAGTCCGTCGCTTCCTGGTACGCGTGCGCGATACGGAAGAGCGCTGCCTCGCCAAAGGGTCGCCCGTAGAGCTGCAGGCCGATCGGAAGCAACTCATCACTGAATCCGATCGGCACCGTCATCGCCGGGACGCCGGTGACGTTGGCGAGGAAACAGTGGTGCAGGAAGCCGGACAACGCGGTTTCGCCCGTACCCGTGAGATCGACCGAGAGCATCTCGACGGGCATCGTCGTGAGCGGAATGGTAGGCGCCACGAGAGCGTCGATCTCATGCTGCTCGAATGCGTTCCGGAGTCCGTCGCGGACGAGCGAACGCACCTTCTGCGCCCTTACATATGCAGTTGCCGGCACGAGCTCGCCGAGCTGGAGCATGATCCGCGTGGCCTGGACGTAGAGATCGCCATGTTCGCGAAGAAACGTTCGGTGCCACTCACTCGTGTCTGCCACCAGAACGGTGATCCCGACGGCAGACGCGAGCTCGATGTGGTCGATCATCGGCACTTCAACGACCTTGGCGCCCTGCTGTCCGAGCGTGTCGATTGCCTCCTCCGCCGCCGCGCGGACGTCGTCACGGACGCCCTCGTAGAAGAAGTACGAACGCTCCACGCCGACGCGGAGACCGTCGAGCCGCTCAGTGAGCCCCGACGCATAGTCGGGGACGGGCTCATCGATGACGGTGGCGTCGTCGCCCCCAGCGATGACGTTCAGAATCAGCGCGCAGTCTTCGACAGTGCGCGCCAGCGGACCAACAGTGTCAAGCGTCGGGCTCATCGGCACGACGCCGCGGCGGCTTACGCGCCCGGCGGTCGGTTTCAGCCCGACGATCCCGTTCACCGAAGCCGGTACGCGGATCGAGCCACCGGTGTCGGTGCCGATGGCACCGAACGCCGAACCGACCGCAACCGACACGCCTGATCCAGCGCTCGATCCACCGGGGTAGCAGCGGTGATCCCACGAGTTGCGCGTCGGCGGGATGTCTTGTCCATAAGCGAATTCGTGGGTTACGGTCTTCCCGACGATCACGGCACCACCCGTCCGCAGCCGCTCAACGACGACGGCGTCTTGTTTCGGGACGAACCCCTCAAGCACTTTCGATCCGGCGGACGTCACGACGCCCTTCGTGTGGCAAAGGTCCTTGACGCCGATCGGGATTCCGTCGAGCGGCCCAAGCCGCTCGCCGGCCCCAGCGCGGCGATCGGCGGCCTCCGCCTCAGCGCGGGCGCTATCTTCCATGACGGTGACGAAGGCGTGCACGTGGGGCTCGGTCTCCGCGATACGCGCGAGGACGGCGTCGAGCAGCTCGCTTGCGCTGGCGTCCCTGGCTTCCAACCGTTCGCCCGCCTCACGGATCGTGAGCCAGTGCAGATCGCTCATCGCCAGCGCGGGTCGAGGGTCGTGGCAGGTTCGAGCTCCGAGGCATTGACCGCGTCGAGAGCAGCTATCGCAGCCAGTTGATTCGCAAACGCAGCCGTGAGCAAGGGGAAGTCTAAGGTCGGGATCTCGATATCGGCGACGCGTGCCGCCGCTTCGACAAGCTCCTCGTGGATGCCGTCGGTCATTGCGTCGGGATCCGGATGAGCGAGTCCTGCGGTTGCGTGAGCAACCGAAAACCATCTTCGGTGACCTCCGCCAGATCTTCGACGTGGTAGCACTCCTTGCGGTCGTAGATGCGTGCCATCGGCTCAACGTTCAGCACCATCCCGACCTCGAGCGGCGTGTCGTTTGCGGGTTCAAGAAGCGGCGCCTCGTGCAATCCGATGCCGAGCCCGTGACCGACGTGGGGCATCCAAAAGTCGAGGCCTTGACGGCCGAACTCAGCTTTGACCGCTTCGAAGACATCGCACGCAGGTCGACCGGGCTCGATCACTGAGTACCCGGCGTCCTGAGTCGCCCGCAGCGCCCTCAAGAGGCTTTCTTGCTCAGGCGTCGGCTCGCCTACGACTCCGGTACGCGCGATGTCCGAGTTGATGACGTTGTCGAAGCGCGCACCTACGTCGATCCGCCAGATTGCGCCCGGTTCGAACGGCGCATCGACGGCTTCGGCGTGAGCCTGCAGCGTTCGTTCACCCGAAGCGAAAACGAGAAACGTTGGGACGCCTCCAGCGGCGGCGAGTCGTGCGTACACATCCCCACAGAACGCGACCTCTGTCGTTTCGGTCGTGGCGGCGGCCGCTGCAGCGAGCACCGCCTGGAGCGTCGCCTCGGCACCGACCTCGAGGCTCTTGATTTCGTCGCGGGTCTTGTTCGACTGCGCTACTTCGACGTCGTTATCGATCCCGACGAGCTCGACACTGGGTAGCGAACGCCGCACGTCGTCTCCGGCCGCGACCGGAAGCCGCCGAAGTTCGACGCCGACGCGGGCGGACCCGAGGCCGAGGTCGCGCAACAGGGAAGCGAGCGCTTCCGCAGGCTCTTCGACGAACTCGACGTACTCCCGGATATCATCAATGTCCGTCTGGCTCTGCACCATCGACGTCTCGATGTTGCAAACGAGCATCGTCGCGGGACTCTCGCGAGGCTGCACCATGAACTCGAGACGGTCGGGCAGTGAGACCTGAGTCATGATGTGCGTACCGCCGAAGTACGACACGGCTTGGTACGAGCACAGCACTATTGCCTCGAGCTCGCGCTTTGCCATGATCGCGTCGAGGCGCGAACGCTGCTCGGTCGTGCTACGGCGACTGTGAATTGCGGAAGCCAACGCTCTTCTCCTTAGTCGTGGGCGCGGGTGGATAGGTCCGAGGCGCTACCCTCGAACCCCACCCACATTGGTCAGTAGTCAGCAGTCAGTAGTCGGTCAGTCGTCGAGCCCTTCAATTTCCGGCGGTCCGAGCTGTTGAAGAACCCCCGTGTCCGACAGGTACTCAGCGTCCGTTGGGAGGGGCGGCAGCAGCTTTACCTTGTTACCGTCGTAGTACGTGTCTACCGTCTCCTTCGTCAGCATCACCTGTGGCGCCGGGGTCAAATCGGGCGGCGTCTCGCCCCTCAGGATCGCGACGGCCTCGGCGATGATGTAACGCGGCCAGTCCTCGAGGAAGAGTGCGCCTTCGCACATCCACTGAGGATTGGTCCTCAACTGACTGAGGCCCTCAGGCGTGGCGCCTAGTCCACAGGTCAGCGTCTGCTGGTCGCGACCGGCTTCCTTCAGTGCGCGGAAGGCTCCTAGGGAGAGGTCGCTGTCGGAACCGTAGAGGAGGATGTTGTTCCCTTTCGGGATCGTTTGAATGACGTTCTTCGCAGCGGTGTAAGCATCCTCGATGCTGCTCTTGCCATCAATCTGAAGGCCGTGGTGGTCGCCTATAACGGTCGTCTGCGGCGTGATGTCTTCAGGTGCGACTTTAGTGAATCCCTCGAGCTCTTCCGCGATCGAGATGTAGAAGTGCCGCGGTCCGTCGTTCACCTCGGTGCCGTTGGCGGCCGCAATCACCATGAAGACCGTCGTGTTGTCGGCGTTCCAGCCACGTTCCTTCGCCATCGGAACCAGCACATCCGCAGCGTCGACGCCCATCTGCCTGTTCGAAAGATTGAACCAGTGGCAACCCGGAATCTGCTGGTTAACGGAGAGGCACGGGATGCCGGCACGCTCGACCTTCTTTCCAATGGCCGGTGCGGCGCTGACAATCGCGTTCCAGTCGATGATGATGTCGGGCTTCTCCTGGATCATGAGGTCAGCGTTCCGTATCGCGGTCTGTGGATCGAGGTTGTTGTCGTAACGCGTTGCCTTCATCCCGAGCTTCTCGGCATCGGTGACCAGGTTGTCGCCTACGACTTTGAAGATGCCGATCGCGTCCGAAGCGCTCGCATAGGCGATGTGGAGATCGTCCAGCGAGGTCTCTGTGCCCTGGGTCGTCTCTGAGCCCTGGGTAACTGCGGGCTCCGCGCCTGTGTCGCCTCCGTCGTCGTCCCCTCCGCACCCGACGAGTGCAACGGCGAGAACGGCAACGAGCAGGAGTCGTTGCAGTATTACGTTCATGCGGAATACCTCCTAATTGGGGGCCGAACGTCCCTCACTACGAGTTGGTTCCAGATCGGCGTCGCCATCGCGCCCTAGCCTGCCCGGCGCCCGCTGTCATCCCGGCTAGCACGCGTGTCGTGCGTCGTCCGAACAGAACGCGGAGCTGTCCGAACGTGACCGCGAGCAGGAGAAGAACTCCCGTGGCGATGTCCTGATAGAAGGTCGGCACCTGCATGAGCGCTAGCCCGTTGGCGATCGTGCCGATGATGAGGACGCCGATCATCGTGCCGGGGATGCCGCCGGCTCCACCGGTCAGCGAAGCGCCTCCGAGAATGACGGCGGTGATCGATTCGAGCGCCGCATCGCCGCCGACTGCGGGTGCGCCGGCGAGCAACTGGTGGACGATCATGACGCCGGCGAAGGCGGCGCAGGCACCGCTCGCGGCATAGACGCTAATCGTCAGCAGATCGACGCGCATCCCGGCGAGCCGACTCGCTTCGCGGTTGCCGCCGAGCGCGTACAACATCCGACCGTAAACCGTATAACGAAGGACGAGAAACGCAATCACGCTCAGCGTGATCAGCGTCCAGACGTACAACGGCATCCCGGCGAACTCCTCGCCGAGCGGAGCCGCGTTCACATTCTCGAGCGGGATCGTCACCCCGTCGGAGATCGTGAACGCGAGACCGCCGGTGATCGAAAGCATTCCGAGTGTCGTAACGAGCGGGTTGATTCCGACTTTCGTGATGATGAACCCGTTCAGGATCCCGACAAGGACGCCACCCAAGATCGCGACGGCGGTCGCCTCCGGGATCCCGAGGTCGTCGTTGATCGCGACCGTGTACGTGACACCGCCAAGCGGGACGAGTCCGCTTACCGAGAGGTCGAAGCCGCCCGCGATGAGGACGAGCGCTTGGCCTATCGCGACGACGCCGATCACGGAGACGTTCGAGAGGATGTTGACGGCGTTTGTTGAGGTGAAGAAAAACGGCGCCGCGAACGCGAAATACGCGATGATTGCCAGGTAGAACCCGCCGATCCCCAGGAGGTGCGATGCCTGGCCTAAGACGGCGGCCGGAGAGAGCGCGTGCCGAAGCTTCGTCACGCGCTTGGGACTGGGGCTGCCTTCGATCCCGGTCACGCCGCTTCCTTCGTCGCGAGCATCAGGGCGTTCGTCTGCGTCATCGCGGGGCCGGAGAGCTCGCCGACAATCGCGCCATCGCGCATCACCAACAGCCGGTCGCTTACGAGTACGGCCTCCTCCGCGTCCGAGGTGACCCAAAGGATCGCCGCCCCGGCGTCCGCTTCGTTTCGCAGATACCGGTGGATCTCGGCGCGCGCGCCGACGTCCACGCCGCGCGTCGGCTCATTGAGGACGAGGACTCGCGGCTTGGACAGCAGTCTGCTGCCGAGTAGCACCTTCTGCTGATTGCCCCCGCTCAGCGACTCGACGGGCTGGCGAACGCTCCGGAGCCGGATCTGGAGTCGATCGCGCCACTCCTCGGCGATCCTCCGCTCGCGCACGCGGTTGATCCAGCCGAAGCGCGAGACCGAAGAGAGCACGTGTAGCGTCAGGTTTGTCTGGACGGGAAGCGCCATCACGAGCCCCTCACGCTTCCGCTCTGGCGGCACGTAACCGAGGCCGGCGGCACGAGCCTCGCGCGTGCTCCGAAAGATCGGGCGAGCCTGTCCCGCGAGCTCGATCTCCCCCACGAAATCAGAGATCCGCCCGGCAAGCCCGTCCGCGATCAGGTCGGCCCCGCATCCGCGTGGCCCGAACAGACCGAGAACCTCGCCGCGGTGCAGCGTAAGGGTGAAATTGACAATGTTCGGCAGGCCGATGCGCGTCCAGTTCCGCAGCGCCAGCGCGACTGTCCCATCACGGGTCTGCCGATCGCGTCGCTCGTAGTACTCTTCGGCCGCGGCTCCGAGCATGTGCGCGATCACTTCTTGAGAAGTCGCTTTCGCTGCTTCGAGATTCGCCACCACGTCCCCGTTTCGAAGCACGACGATTCGGTCAGCGAGGTCGAAAACCTCGTCGAGCCGGTGCGAGATGAAGATCACGCCCACGCCCTCCTGAGCGAGCCCCCGCAGGACGTGGAAGAGGTTGTCGCTCTCGTCGCTTGTCAGCGAAGCGGTCGGCTCGTCGAGGACGATCACGCTCACGTCTCGAGCGAGCGCCTTGACGATCTCGACGAGTTGGCGTTCGGCCAAACGCAGCTGGGCGATCTGCGCGCCAATGTCGAGCTCGATCCCAAAACGCGCCGCGATGCGGCGAGCCTCCGCGTGGATTCTCCCGCGGGTCGTGAGGCCACCGCGGTTCGGCCACCGGCCTACGACCAGGTTCTCGGCGACCGTCAGGTTGGGGAGGTACGCAAGCTCCTGAGGGATGTACGAGATCCCGTGTCGGAGGGCGTCCCGCGGCGCATTCAGCTCAATGGGTTTCCCGTGAACGCGGAGGCCGCCTGCGTCCGGGCGGACCGCACCGCTAAGGATCTTTGCGAACGTCGACTTCCCTGCACCGTTCTCGCCGATCACCGCGACGAGCTCACCTGGCGCAATCGAAAAGTCGATCGCGTTGAGTGCCACCTGACCGCCGTACCGCTTGGTCAGTCCGATCGCGTCGAGCAGTGTTTGGGATTCACTCCCCGTCACGGGATGCAGTATAGTCATTGGTCAGACCAGTGGCAATCGACCGTCCGCCCCTGTTTCAGCCGATCAAAGACCGCCGCGTCTTCGAGGAGATCGTCCGTCAACTCGAAGACGCAATCGTGGCCGGCCGCCTTAATCCCGGCGATCGACTTCCTTCAGAGCGCGAGCTCGCGCAGCAGTTTGGGGTCGCGAGAACGTCGGTACGTGAAGCGCTGCGCGTCCTCGAGGCGCTTGGCGTGATTGGCGCGCGCCCGGGTTCCGAGCGCGGCGCGATGACGATCGCGGGCTCGAGTAACGCGTTCCGCGACGTTCTTCGATTCCAGCTTGCGCTCCAGCAGATCAGGATCTCGAGCCTCGTCGAGTTCCGCATTGTGATCGAGTCGTGGGCGGCAAACGCTGCGGCACACCATGCGACCGACGAGGACGTGGCCGGCCTGCGGGCGCTTGTCCACGCGATGAACGAATCGGAACTCGGTGCGATGGATTTCCACGTCCTTGACTCGGAGCTCCACCTCGCCATCGCACGCATGAGCCGCAACGAGCTGCTCGTGCTCGTGCTGGAGGGCGCGAGGAGCGCGATCGAGCGCGCCATGCGCCAAGCGTTGATTATGGCGGGTCGCGCCGATTGGCCGTTAGCACGCGCGCGTCTCAGCGTCGAGCACGAGCGGATCGTCTCCGCGATCGAGGCCCACGATCCCGACGGGGCGGCGGAGCTCATCGCTAGCCACATCAGTGGCTTCTACCTGGAGACGCTCATGCGGGATGACCATGGAGACATCGGCGCGCTCGGTACGCATCCGCTCGGGATCGTGCGCCCGGGGAGCCGATGACCTCAGACGGGGGTCAGGCGCGACCGCTGCGTCCGCCGTTGACGGCGTACTTGGGTTGGACGCCCTCGATGAGAACCGCCTCGAGCGCCTCGGCGCATTGTGCCCCCATCTCTTCTCGCGCCTCCCAGGTCGCACCGCCGAGATGGGGCGTCAGAACAACGTTCTCTAACTCGAGCAGCTCGGCCGTGACGGCGGGCTCGAACTCGAAGACATCGAGAGCAGCTCCCGCGATCCGCTGCTCCTGCAGCGCCGCTACGAGGGCGCGCTCGTCGACGACCGGACCGCGCGAAGTGTTAACGAGGATCGCCGTCGGCCTCATGAGCGAGAGCTCGCGGCTACCGATCAGGTGCTTCGTCTCGACAGTCAGCGGACAGTGCAGGCTCACGACGTCGGCTGAGCGGAGGAGCTCGTCGAGCGGTACCGATGCCGGGTCGGCTAGTTGCCCGGGTCGTCGAGTAGAGATGACGTTCATCCCGAACGCGCTCGCGAGGCGTGCCGCGTCCTTGCCAATACGCCCGAAGCCGACGATTCCGAGAGTGCGGCCTTTCAGTCCCGAGCCGAGCATCCACATCGGCGCCCACTCCCAGGCGACGCGCCCGCGCAGGAGCCGGTCGCCTTCTGCGACACGCCGGAGAAGCGTCAGCGTCAGCGCGACGGCGAGCTCCGCTGTGGGACGCGTTACGGCTCCAGGCGTGTTCGTCACGAGCACTCCGCGAGCCGTTGCAGCCTCGACGTCAACGTTGTCTAGTCCCGCCGCAAAGTTTGCGACCACTCGTAAGTTGGGCCCGGCGCGTTGAAGCAGATCCGAGTCGACGCGATCCGCCAGCGTGGCCAGGATGCCGCTCACTCCATCAGCGCGCGCGAGGAACAAATCGCGCGGCAGGGGCGCGTCGCTGTCGTGGAGGTCGAGGTCGAACATCTCAGCGAGGCGGCGGAGCGTCCGCTCCGGCAGGCGTCGCGCGCAAAGGACTCGCGGCCTGCGCTCCCGAGACAGGTTGCTCATGACAGCAGTTCCGGTGGGACGGCGGCTGATCCGTACGACCAACCGTCAGACCCCGCAAAGCGACGCAGTCGAGCGCTCACCGATGGCGTCAGCCGCGCTCCCGCGCGCGCGATGCTGAAAGCAGTCGGGTTCGACGATGAAGACCTTGCGCGGCCCCTCATCGGCGTCGCTACGTCGTGGATCGAGACGATGCCGTGCAACCTAAACCAACGAGAGCTCGCCAAGGACGTGAAGCGCGGCATCCGCAAAGCCGGAGCCACGCCCGTCGAGTTCAACACCGTCGCGGTCTCGGATGGCGTGTCGATGGGTTCGGAAGGGATGCGGGCGTCGCTCGTGTCGCGCGAGGTGATCGCTGACTCAATTGAACTAGTTGTCCGCGGCCACCTGTTCGACGGCCTGGTGTGCATCGTGGGGTGCGACAAGACAATCCCGGCCGCGGCGCTCGCGCTGTCCCGGCTGGACATTCCTGGGCTCGTCTTCTACAACGGTTCCATCGCGCCGGGACGCTTTCGCGGCCGCGACGTCACGATTCAGGATGTCTTCGAAGCCGTCGGTGCGCACGCTGCGGGAACGATGTCCGCAGCCGACGTCCGCGAACTTGAGGACGTCGCCTGTCCCGGTGCGGGCGCGTGCGGAGGCCAGTTCACCGCGAACACGATGGCGACCTTGCTCGAGTTCCTTGGCCTTAGCCCCGCCGGTGCGAACGAGATTCCCGCAGTCCACGCCGCCAAGCGCGTCGCGGCCGAGCGCGCAGGAGCGCTTGCCGTCGACCTTGTCCGCGATGACACCCGTCCGTCGATGATCGTCACGAGGGAGGCGATCGAGAACGCGATCGTCGTACTCGAGGCCAGCGGCGGATCCACGAACGGCGTGCTTCATCTGATTGCGATCGCGCGCGAGCTGGACATTCCGCTGGAGCTTGACGACTTTGATCGCATTGCGGCGCTAACTCCCGTGATCGCCGACCTGCGCCCTGGCGGGCGATTCACCGCAGTCGACCTCTACGATGCGGGAGGCTACGCCGTGCTTGCCCGGAAGCTGCTCGACGCCGGCCATCTTCATGTCGGGGTTAAAAACGTGGACGGGCGGACGCTCGCCGAAATCGCGGCGACCGCCGAAGAGACGCCGGACCAGCGCGTTATCGTCGACCCCGTGCGCCCGCTCCAGCCGACGGGCAGCATCGCAGTTCTCCGCGGAAACCTTGCTCCGGAGGGTGCCGTCGTGAAGCTCGCGGGACACGGGCGCCGCGCCCACAGCGGACCTGCGCACGTGTTCGACTCGGAGGAAGCCTGCTTCGAGGCGATCACATCTAACGCGATTGCGGGCGGTGACGTTATCGTCATCCGCTATGAAGGCCCGTCCGGGGGCCCGGGTATGCGCGAGATGCTTCACGTGACGGGCGCGCTCGTGGGCGCCGGGCTCGGAGAGTCTGTCGCACTCATCACCGACGGCCGTTTCTCTGGTGCTACGCGCGGCCTTATGGTCGGGCACGTCGCGCCCGAGGCTGCACATGGAGGCCCGCTCGCCGACGTCCGCGACGGCGACACGATCGTCATCGATGTCGATGCCCGCGAGCTCCGTCTCGACGTGCCTGCCCACGAGATGGAACGACGCCGCGAGGAGTGGGTACGGCCGACCCCCCCGATACACACGAGGTGTGCTTGCGAAGTACGCTGCCCTCGTCTCGTCTGCCGCGGACGGCGCCATCGTCACCGTTGACGGGTATCAGAGGAGGAACGAACTGCCGTCTGTCTGAAACAATGCGAACGCGACCCAAGCGAGACAGCCGCGGACCACCTGTATGAAGGTGCCAAGGTTCGTGTTCGCCTGTCGACCTAGTTCAGCGAGCGGTCGCGCAGATGCTCGAGGTCGATGTTGCCGCCGCTGAGCACGCAGATGACCTTCGAGCCAGGCTCCGCCTCGATACGGCCCTCGAGCAGCGCCGCGACTGGGGCCGCCGCTGCGCCCTCGACGACCAGCTTGCAGCGAGACATCGTCCACAACACCGCGTCGAAGATCCGCTCGTCGTCGATCGTGACGAGCTTGTCGACGAGCTCGCTGACGATCGAGAACGTCTTCTCGCCGACGCGCATCACCTTGAGCCCGTCGATCGCGCAGTGGTTCTCGTCGAGTGTGATCAGCTCGCCGCGCTCGACGCTCAGCGTCATCGCGGGTGCGCCCGTCGACTCGACCCCGACGACCTTGACCTCAGGCTGCCGTCCCTTGATCGCGGCAGCTATGCCTGAGATCAGCCCGCCGCCGCCGCCGATCGGGACGACGACCGTGTGGGCATCGGGAGCGTCCTCGAGGATCTCCAGTCCAACCGTTCCCTGACCCGCGATCAACTCCAGGTCGTCGAACGGGTGGATGAACGTGAGGCCACGCTCGTCCTTGAGGCGAATCGCCTCGGCGTTCGCCTCGTCCCAGATCGTGCCGTGGAGGATGACCTCGGCGCCGTAGCTCTTGGTCGCCGCGATCTTCGCGGGCGTCGCATTGCTCGCCATCAGAACGGTTGCCGGAATCCCGAGTCGCGCGGCCGCGTACGCGACGCCCTGCGCGTGGTTGCCAGCCGAGGAGCAGATCACGCCTGCCCGCTGCTCCTCCCGCGACAGCTGCGGCAGCTTGTTGCTTGGGCCACGCACCTTGTACGAGCCCGTCCGCTGGAAGAGCTCCGCCTTCAGCCAGACGTCGTAGCCCGTCTCGTTCGAGAGCGACGTCGAATGGAGCAGCGGCGTTCGGTGCACGAGCGGTGCAACGCGCCGGTACGCCTCGTCGAAGACTTCTGGCGGGAGCGCTTCGGTCGCGGTCTGGGTCATCCGGAGAACAATTGCATAGCTGCGCTGCCAGTCGTCGGGCGTCGGGCTCGCAGAGTGATCGCTTGAGCACGCGACCCGCCCGGGCCGCCGCGTTGGGTCAGGGAGGATGCGAGATCGATCAAGAGGGAGGGACAACGCCGTTCACGTGGATGTTCTGTCCTGTGACAGAGTCCAAGCCGTGTCCGATTACGTAGAGGACGGTTCCCGACCAGGTCCTCGGGGAGCTGGTCGCGTTTGGCGCGCTGCTCGGCGACCAGGTCGGCCATTACGGGCTGCCGGCCCGCATGGCCGGGATCGTGCGGGGTGTATTCCGGGCTGATCGCGTTGGCCGCTATGTCCCATTCCCGAGCTCCCGCGCGAGCGCGCGGGTACCCCGACGATCGCAGCACTCCATCGCGGGGACGACGGCGCGGGTGCAGAGCCAGGTGCGGACGTTGACCGCGAAGACCTCGTCCAACGCCTCCGTGCGCAACTCGTGGAAGGCTTCCCTCCGGATCGAGAAAAAATCACCGCATTGTTGACGAGGGCGTCGATTCGTCCGAAGGCGTCAAGCGCGGCCTCGGCCATCGCGTCCGCCGGAGACGTCGATGGCGACCCCGAGCGCCGTGCCCCGGCCGCCTCGACATCGGGCGCGGGATGTCCGCAACGACAAGCGCGTTGCCCGCCTTCGCGAGTCCCCGGGTGTAAGCGCGGCCAATGCCCTTGGCAGCTCCCGTGACGATCGCAACCGGCACGCGCACGAGAGGAACTCCACGAACGCCTGCGCGAGCTCGGCAGGCGCCCCACGACGAGATGTTCAGCCGGAGGTCTGCAGCAGTTCGGCGCGGCGCGACCATCACTCGCTCCAGCCATCAACCTGGTCGACGGCCCACTGACACCGCCGACTGCGACACGTGCTCTTTCCTCCCCACCGGGTCGTCACAGCACGAGGACCATTGAATCAATGGTCAATCATCTAGCCTGTGGCCGTGGCGTCGCGCCGGCGCGCCAGTTGCGACAGCGCAACCGCCAGGACTAGCGCGCCGCCGTAGAAGAGCTGTTGCACGAACGTCTGCACGCCGAGTAGCTGCAGCCCGGTGATCCCTGTGACCAGGAAGTAGACGGCGGCGATAGAGCCGAGCGGGTTGAAGCGGCCCGGCAGGATCGTCGTCGCACCGAGAAACGCTGCCGCGAACGCCGGCAACAAAAAACTGAGGCTGGAGGTCGGATCGGAGGAGCCGAGCGTGCCCGCGTAGAGCACCCCCGCGAAGGCACTGATCACACCCGAGGCGACAAACGCTCCCCAGCGGAGCCGCACGACCCGGATGCCGCTCAGCCGCGCGACGCTGCGGCCGCGTCCGACGAAGAGCAGCCGCCTGCCCACGGGCATGAACTCGAGGACATAGAACATGACCAAGCCGACGGCGATCCCGTAGTAGAACGCGAGCGGGATCCCGAGGAGTTGCTTGACGACGACGTAGTCGATGAGGTCGATCGAGACGCCGCTGATGGTCTGCGAGTTGCTGATCCAGAGAATCACTCCGGCAATGAAGGTCGAGGTGCCGAGCGTCACGATCAACGAGTCGATCCCGAGCAGCACGATGATCGCACCGTTGATGATCCCGACGAGCAAGCCGACCCCCAGCGCGGCTGCGATCGCCATCCCGATCGACCAGCCGTGGTTGACGTTGAGGATCGCCAGGCTCATGCCCGAGAGGCCCATGGTCGCCGCGACGGAGAGGTCGTAATCGCCTGCGATCAGGGGCGGCAGGAGGGCGAGCGTCAACACCACGAGAATCGCCTGCGAACCGAAGATCGTCGAGAAGTTCGCCGTCGTCAGGAACGTGTCCGGCCGCAGGATCCCGAACACGACGACAACGATCCCCCACACCGCGAGGAGCGCGTACCGCTCGAGGAGGTCGGCGGCGAGCGACCGAGAGCGCACGCCTCCGGCAGATTCCGCTTTCGTCTGCTCGGTAGCCGCGCTCACGCGACAACCCCCGCAACCTCGGCCGCCATGGCTGCGTAGCTCTGCTCGATAATCCGTTCCTTCGTCACGTCAACGCCCACGAGCTCCCGCCAGACACGGCCTCGGCCGAAGACGATCACGCGGTCGCAAAGGAGCGAGAGCTGCTCGTAATCGCTGCTCGCGCAGAGCGCGTGCATTCCACGCTCCTCGACCGCGGTGCGGATGAGCCCGAAGATCTGCTGCCGCGCTCCGACATCGACGCCCTGCGTCGGCTCGTCCAGTAGGAGGAGCTTCGGCTCGGTCTGGAACCACTTCGCGAGCAGCGCCTTCTGCTGGTTGCCGCCCGAAAGCGCGCCATACAGCAGCGACGGTTCGTTCGGCCGGACGTCGAACTCGTGCATCAGCGCCCGGGTCTCGCGCCGCATCCGGCGCAGCTCGAGCGAGAAGCCGTTGAAGTAGCGGTCGAGCACCGCGAGCGCCAGGTTCTCGACTACGGGAAGGGAACCGACGCTCCCGTCCGTCTTTCGATCGGCGGGGATGAGCGCGATCCCGGAACGCGTAGCCGCGTTCGGCGTCAGGCGTGCGAGCTCGATGTCCTGGCCGCGGAGCACGAGCCTGCCGCCCCGGGCCGACCGCGCTCCGTAGAGCAGGTACACGACCTCCTCGAAGCCGGAGCCGATCAGACCGGTCAGACCGACGATCTCACCCTCGTGCATCTGGAAGGAGACATCGTTGACGATCGACCCGCTTACGCCCTCGACCGCGACGCCGACGCGCCGCTCGGTCAGGTCCGCATGCTCGACATCACCCAGCTTCGCCAGCCGGCGGCCGATGATCAACTCGACGAACCTCGTCTCGCTCGTCTCCGTCGTGCCGACCGTGCCGACGAGCGCGCCGTCGCGCAGAACGGTTACCCGGTCGGTGATCTCGCGCACCTCGTCGAGGTCGTGCGAGACGAAAAGAACGCTCGCCCCCGCCCCCGCCGCTTCGCGAACGAGCGAGAACAGCACCTCGATCCCCTCCCGCGGCAGGAAGACCGTCGGCTCGTCCAGCACGAGCACACCCTGACCGGCGCCGATGCTGCGGATCTCCTCGATCGCGCGGACGATCGCAAGCAGTGCTCGCTCAACGGGCTTCAGCCCGGCCACAATCACCGCCGGATCGAGCCGTAGGCCGTAGCGCTCAAAGGTCTCGCGAGCCCGCCTGCGCTCGCGCCCCCAGGAGATCCCGAAGCGGGAGCGCGACGACGCGAGCTCGGCCACGCGCAGGTTCTCCAGCACACTGAGCGACTCGATCAGACCGAGATCCTGGTGGACGAAGCTGAGCCCGAGCTCGCGGAACTGCCCGGGAGCAAGCGGGAGCCGAACCGCCTCACCGTCGATCAGCAGCTCTCCCTCATCCGGGCCGTGGAAGCCGGCGAGGATCTTGATCAACGTCGACTTACCCGAGCCGTTCTCCCCGAGGAGGCCGTGGACCTCCCCGGGGAGCAGGCTCAGATCGACTCCGC
The DNA here is from genome assembly GCA_024330215.1 of Candidatus Gaiellasilicea maunaloa. Lineage (GTDB taxonomy): Bacteria > Actinomycetota > Thermoleophilia > Gaiellales > Gaiellaceae > Gaiellasilicea > Gaiellasilicea maunaloa. The sequence continues at coordinate 23,902 of JANDLU010000027.1, read as the reverse complement.
GAAGCGCCTGCGTCCCGCCAAAGCTCTTCGACAGATTGCGCAGCGCGAGTCGCGGAGGTGCGACTTCCTCCACCGCTACCGCAGACCCCAGAGCTTGCGGTAGCCGCTGACGTACGTCGTACCCCAGCCCGACGTGAACTTCGGGCCGGCCTGGCCGATGTTCGTCTTATCGAACACGCGCACCGGCACGCGGGCGTTCTTCACGGGCTTCAGACCGCCCATGATCCGCATCGACTGGTCGGCGATCGCGTAGCCGATCCACTCGAGGTTCTCGCCGACGTTCATCGTCACGATGTCGCCCTGCTTCACCATCTTCAGGATCTCGGGCGTCCCATTGAACGTCGAGATCTTGACCCGGCCAGTGCGTCCCGCAGCCCGGATCGCCGCCGCCGCAAACGGCACCTCTGCGCTGTCGTACAGGGCGATCACGTAGTTGATCCCAGGGTCGCCCGTGAGAGCGGCCTGGACATTCGGCTGGATCTTCGTCGCGACGTCCGCGATCGTCACGTCGGTGAACTTCAACTTGCAGCCGGAGCAGTACTTGCGGAACTCCTCGCGGATCCCCGCCACCATCGGCAGCGTCGACTTCACCTGGTTGATCGTGACGACGAGCGCGTTGGCCTTGCCTTTCGTGTCCGCGATCGCCTGGTCTGCGATCAGTTGGCCGGCGATCCTGTAGGGGATGTTGACGAGGCCGCCGACATTGGGCGCGGACGGCTGATTGTCGTCGTAGAGGTGGGCGACGATCGTCGGGATCCCCTTCGCCTTCGCAGCCTTGATCTGCGGCTGCAGCCCGGCCGGGTCGTTACCGGCGAGCAGCACGATCGCGCTCGCGCGCTGAGCGACCGCAGCGTTCATGCCCTGCACCCACTGCGACGGCTGGCCCTGATTCTGCCAGATCGTCACCTTGACGCCGACTGGGCCGGTGATGCGCTTGATGTGGTTCGCGATCGTCGAGACGAAGGGGATCTGGCTCGACGCCGGGATGATGAAGATCGTCTTACCTCCCGCCCTCGCCTTCGCATTGAATGCCGGGCCTGGCGCGACGAACTTCGGCACCGCCTTGTGCCTGTTCAGATTCGCCTGCGCCCCGGTCCACGACGCGGTCGTCGCAGCCATTCCGGCGGCAATCGCCACCGCCGCGACGGCCAGTAGCGCGGTCAAGGTCAGTGCCCGTCTCTTCATTCCAGCTCCTTCGCTCCGTAGTGGGTCCGAGCCGATTCCCGGCTCACGTATCCGTCGATCAGGTCTTCCCGAACCGCGTCGCGGTCCCGTTCCAGCGGGTCGCCGTAGCCGCCACCGCAGGGCGAGATCAGGCAGAGTCGGTCCCCGGCCGCCGCCTTCCGGTACGGGAACTTGGACGGCAGCTCGAGCACGCCGCGCGTTCCCCGGTTGAGCAGAACCGCGCCCGGCGTTCCTTCCGCCCCGCCGAAGAGACCCGGGGGCGGCGTGACCGAGCCGTCGCCCTCTAGCGAGTAGCCGGCGTCGTCGAGGAACTCGATCTCCCGCGTCGTGCCGAGCCCGCCCCGCCACCGGCCCGGACCACCCCGGTCCGCGAGCAGCTCGTACTGGGTCACACGCAGCGGGAAATGCGACTCGATGTCCTCGATCGGGTTGTTGCGCGTGTTCGCGTAGAGGGTGTCCACGGCATCGAGACCGTCCTTGCCGTACCGGCCGCCGTAGCTCCCCTCCTGGATGTCCATGTACACCCAGTGCTGGCCGCCGCCAAAGCCCGAGTAGGCGACCACTTTGAGGTTGCCGACCCCTGCGCCGACACGATCGGGCAGGACCGGGGCGAGGGCGCGCATCACGGTGTCGGCGATGATGTTGCCGCCGCAGAAGCGGGCGATGGTCGGCGCCGGGAAGGTCGGGTTCGCGATGCAGCCCTCGGGAGCGACGATCGAGATCGCACGGAAGAGCCCCGAGTTCGTCGGCACCGGGTCGTGCGTCCAAGCGTCGAGCAAGATCGAGCGCAGCGTCACCCAGATCGCGATGTCGACCGTACCGACGAACGGCATATTGATCGGCAGGTCGACCTGGGGTGCGGTCCCCGTAAGGTCGACGGTGATCTCCGAGCCCTCAACCCTGACCGCCACCTTCACCTTCAGGTTCTTGTACGACGGATCGGGATGGTCGACGAAACCGTCGAGGAACCCCTCGGCCTCGTAGGTGCCGTCCGGGAGTTGCGCGATCTCCCGCCGCAGCATTCGGTCGGAGTAGTCCATCAAGTCCTCGCTCGCGTTCTTGACCGTTTCGAGGCCGTAACGGTCGATCAACTCGACGAAGCGGCCGGCGCCGATCTTGCAAGCGGCGACTTGCGCCTCCATGTCGCCGACGACGAGTTGGGGCGCCCGGCAGTTGTCGCGAAGGATCTGCCAGATGAAGTCGTTCCTGCGACCCTCCTCCTCGATCTTGATCGCGTTGAGCTGGAGTCCCTCGGCGTACGCGTCGGTGGCGTCGACGATTCCGCAGCTCCCCGGCGTGAGAGCGCCGAGGTCGAGATGGTGCGCCGTGGTCGCCGAAAAGCCGATGAGCTCGTCTTCGTAGAACACCGGGACGACGAAGCCGACATCGGGCTGGTGCGAAGCGCCGTAGTAGGAGTGGTTGTGGATCACGACGTCGCCCGGCTTCCAGTCGTGTTCGAGCTCGGCGAAGCGCCGGTTGATGCCGGCGATGTAGCCGGGGATCGGTCCCGACTGCAGCGGCGTCGACTGCGAGGACTCGCAGAGCTGGCGACCGTCCGCGTCGCAAAGGACGCAGCCGAAATCCTCCGACTCTCGGATGATCGAGGAGTAGGCCATGCGCGCGAGCTTGTGGCCCATCTCGACCGCGATCGAGTCGAGCGCGCCGGCGATCACCGCAGCGGTGACGGGATCGACGCGGGTCTGGACGGTGCTCAGGAGGCTCCTCCGTTCGTCAGGATCAGGTTGCCGTGGCGATCCGCCCTCACGTTCCAGCCGGGCGGAACGACCGTGGTGGTATCGAGGTGGAAGACGACCGCAGGCCCCGCGAGCGTCTCGTTGAGCGGCAGGAGGCTGCGGTCGTAGAACCGCGTTCGCAGCGCCTGCAGGTTGCCATCGAGCCGAAAGAACCCCTCGTTCTCGCCGACGAGCGCCTCCTCGAGGCTCCCGCTTGCAACCGGCAGCGAATCGAGGGTCGGCCGTCGGCCGATCGCCGTCACCCGCGCGTTCACGATCTCGATCGGGTCGGCGTAAGCGCTCCCGTACTCGCGCTCGTGGAGGACGTGGAACTGGTTGAGCGTCTCCTCGGTGAAGGGGCCGTTGGCGAGCGTCACCCGGAGCTCGTACCCCTGGCCGACGTAGCGGCAGTCGAGCGAGCGGATCACTACGACCTCCTCACTGGGCACGCCGTCGCGCTCCAACCAGCCGCGCAGCTCGGCCGCGAGCCCGTCGAGCTCCCGGTTGAGCCGATCGGCATCGACGCTCCCCTGGAGCTGGAAGACGGTACGCATCTGGTCGTACTTCAGGTCGCTCGTGAGCAGACCGCCTGCGGAGGTGATGCCCGGGTGCGGCGGTACGAGCACCTCGGGTATCTCCAGCGAGTCGGCGACCTCGGCCGCGTGGAGTGGACCAGCACCGCCGAAAGCGACGAGCGTGAACTCCCGCGGGTCGTGACCCTTCTCGATCGTGCGCGAGCGGATCGCGCGAGCCATATTCGAGTTGGCGATCGTGAGGATCCCCTCTGCGGCTTCGAGCAGGCCGAGCCCGAGCCGGTCGGCGAGCTTCTCGACGACGGCAACGGCGGCGTTGCGGTCGAGCCTCATCCGGCCTCCGAGGAAGCGGTCGGGGTCGAGGCGGCCGAGCACGACGTGCGCGTCGCTGATCGTAGGCTCAGACCCACCGTGGCCGTACGCGGCGGGACCGGGTACGGCGCCGGCGCTACGGGGGCCAACACGGAAGGCGCCGCCCTCGTCGACGTAGGCGATCGAACCGCCGCCGGCGCCGATCGCGTGTACGTCGAGCATCGGCACGAGCAGCGGGTAGCCGCCGACCCAGGTGTCGCGGGCCGAAGCTTCGCTGACTCCTTCCTCGGTGACGATCCCGATGTCAGCGGACGTCCCGCCCATATCGAACGTGATCAGCCGTCGCCGACCGGCGAGCGCGCCGGCCCATTGGCCCCCGAGAATCCCGGCCGCCGGCCCCGAAAGCAGGAGCGTCACAGGCCGCTCGGCCGCCGTACGGACACTGGCCACACCGCCGCTCGACATCATCACATGCAGCTCGCCGCTGACCCCCTCCTCGTCGAGCGCACTTGCGAGCCGGTCGAGGTATCTGCCCGTCTTGGGGCCGACGAAGGCGCTCATAGTTGCAGTCGTGAAGCGCTCGAACTCGCGGAACTGGGGGAAGATGTCGGCGCTCGTAGTGACGAATGCGCCAGGCATCTCCTCCCGTACGATCGTCGCCGCGCGGCGCTCGTGCTCCGGGTTCAAGTACGAGAAGAGAAAGCAGACGGCGACGGCCTCGACCCCCTCCTCGCGCAGCTCCCGCGCTGCGACGCGCACTTCGTCTTCGTCGAGCGGGGTCAGGACCTCCCCGATCGGCGGCACGACCCGCTCGGTCACGACCTTGCGGTGACGCCGTTGTACGAACGGACGGGCCTGCCACGGTATGTCCTGCATCACCGAGTAGTGCAGCGGCCTCTGATGACGGCCGATGTGAACGATGTCGCGGAAGCCACGCGTCGTGATCATCCCCGCCACCGCCCCCTCATGCTCGAGCACGGCGTTCGTCGCGACAGTCGTGCCGTGGAAGACACCGGTCACATCCCTAGGCGCGAGCCCGGCGGCGGCGCAGAGCTCCGCGAGCCCGCTGACCATCGCCTTCTCCGGCTCGGCCGGAGTCGACGGCACCTTGTGCACGTGAACCGCACCGGAAGCCGCGTCATAGAGCATAAAGTCCGTGAACGTCCCACCGATGTCGACGCCGACGACGGGCATGGATCACCCGTCCGTTCTCAGGGTCGACCGGAGGACGCGCGCCAGGACTCGCATGCCCAGCTCGACGTGCTCGGGCGAGCTGTACTCCTCGGGCGAATGACTGATGCCGCGGTGGCTCGGCACGAAGAGCATCGCAGCCGGAACGTGACGGCCGACGATCATCGCGTCGTGTCCGGCGCCGCTCGGCAGGCGCATCGCGCTCGCGCCCTCCTCTGCTGCGGCCCGCTCGACCGCGGAAACCAACGCCGGGTCGAGCTCGAGCGGATCGAGCGCGAACGTCTGCTGCACATCGGGACCGAGACCCTCCTCCGCCGCGATCCGCGCTACCGACTCGACGACGAGGTGCTCGAGCTCGCCAAGGCCCTCGACGGTCGTCGCCCTCACGTCGATCGTGAAGTCCGCCAACCCGGGAACGACGTTCGCGCCGCCGGGCTCGACCGCAATCCTGCCGACATTCGCGGTCGTCTCCGCACGCGCACGCGCGGCCTCGCGCAGCTCGAGCGCGATCCGCGCCGCGCCGGCGAGCGCGTCACGTCGGAGCCCCATCGGGGTCGTACCGGCGTGGTTCGCCTCGCCCGTCAGCCGCACGCGGTAGCCACGCAACCCGACGATCGAGGTGACGACGCCGATCTCCACGCCCTCCGACTCGAGCACCGGCCCCTGCTCGATATGGAGCTCGAGGTACGCGCCGACCCGACCGACGCGGCACGCCTCCCCGGCGCGATCGAGCTCGTAGCCGGCCGCGGCCATCGCCTCACGGAGGGAGACGCCATCCGTGCCCATCCGGTCGCCGAGGCCTGTGAGGGACTCGCCCGTGAAAGCGCGGCTGCCGAATAGGGCCGCGTTGAACCGCGTCCCCTCCTCGTCCATGAAGGCCACGATCCAGAGCGGACGATCCGGCTCGAATCCCTCCTCCTTCAGCACGCGAACGGCGTGGATGGCAGCGACGACGCCGAGGGCGCCGTCGAAGCGACCGCCCGAAGGAACCGTGTCGAGGTGGGAGCCGACGACGACCGCGCTACTGCCCACGGGGCCGGCGGACCAACGCCCGAGCAGGTTGCCCGCAGAGTCGATCTCTACCTCAAGTCCCATCGTGCGCATCCGTTCCCCGGCCCACGCGTAGGCGTCGAACAGCTCAGGCGACCAGGCAACGCGCGTGACTCCGCCGTCGGCACCGCCACCTATCCGCGCCAGATCGGCGAGGCTCGCGTACACAGACCGAGACTCCTGGTTCGCGCGTGTTTCGTTTGCTGGAACCTCGGTCAATTCCCGTGACATGACACTGGCAAGACTCAAGCGCTGAGCGTGGGAAGTCAAGAAACCGCGTCTCATCCGTCAATCAGTGAAGGATTCGCCCTGGGCTCCAGACTACGAGCTGCGAGATCGCGGCAGAATAAGTCATACACCCGGATCGTCGGCGCCAGGCGTGCTGTCACGCGCGCCCGAGCTCGTGCGGATGGACAACGGACCCGGGGCTGACCGCGAACGCGATCCGCGACTGGTGCGTTTCGGCGACACCGGGCAGCTCCTACATCTGGCCACGGCTCGCTTGGCAGACCCCCTTCGTGGAATTCCTTCCGGAGCCGCGTCGGTGACGAGCTGCTCGCCGTCGAAGCGTCGATTCGCTGCTCGAGGCGAAGATCGTGATCGAAGACTGGAGAACTAGCAACAACACGATCAGGCGTCACGCCCCGGCCTCGGCTGGAAGAGTCCGGCCGCCTCCAGCAACTGAAGGAACAGGAGACAGCTCCGGCTCTCATAGCGAGGGGACCGACGGCACGGGTCCGGTCAGCTGCTCTCGTCTCGGTCCTCTGCAACGACGCATTGTGCCGACTCCGCCGCGAGCTTAAGGATCGCTAGATCCGATATCGACCAGTGCCGCGGAGCGTCGACCTGATGCACCGAGACGACCCCGAGGAGCCTCCCACCGCGGACGACGGGCGCAAGCATTTGTGCACGGGCGCCGTAACGTACAGAGAAACCCGGTGGCGGTGCGAGTTCGTCCAGCAAGATGTCGTCTTGCACGACCGGTCGCAGCTCACGTTCGACGAAGAGAAATGTCTCACCGGCACGTGGGTCGATCGTTGTCACGCCGAAGAGCGTCTGAACACCAGGGAGGCGAGCCTCGGCGACAACCGGAAACTCCCCCTTGTCGTTCGCAATCCGAATCGTGACCCGGCTGGCCCTCAATTTGGAGCGAAGATCGTCGGCGATAACGTCGAGGGACGCCGCGTACAAGTCCTCAGACTCCTCAATGCGCTCGTTTGAATGCTCCATCACTGCAGGGTTCTCGTAGAAGGCGCTGCCGCGGCTTCAAAGATGCAGTCGATGCCTTCCAGCATCACCACGTGACCGCACGAACGCTTTGCTGCATTGGGGGCTTCCCCTATGACTCAACACCCGATGACGGGCATCTGAGACGTGCTCGGACGAGAACAACCCCTCGCCGATTAGGATCACGCAGTCGCCGCACTCGCCGAGGGCGGCCTCCCGGCTGTCGACTGCGACGCGTGCGTGCGCCATCGCGGCGGTGTCGATCTCACGAGCAGGCGGTGAGTGCGATCTCACGGCGTTCACCTGGCAGCCGGGTTGCAGCCACTTCAGCCTAAGCACCGGGCTCTGTAGCGTTGAGATCGTGCAGACGAGGTCCGCACCAACGACAGCCTCACCCACCGCTTCGACTGGCCTGGATCGAGATGTCGGGGTAGTGCTACGAGGTCCCCGTGACAAAGCGACTCGGACCTTCGTGATCGAGCGGACGGCCAGCATCGCCTCAAGACCGCTGCCCGCCTGGACGCGCGCGCCGACGAGCGCGAGAGTCGACGCGTCGGCGTTGGCCAGCGCGCGCGTCGCAACGGCCGATGCGGCGGCCTCCCTCGTCGTGGTGATGTGCACGCCGCCCATCAGCGAGAGCAGCTGGCCGGTCGTGGGGTCCAGGAGCACGATCAGCCTTTCGACGAGCGGGAGCCCATGCTCGGGGGTTGCGCTTGAAGGCTTGACGCGCTCCTGAACCCGAGCTGCTCGCTCGTGAGGCAGGTACACCGGCATCATCACGGGGATCTCTTCGGCGTCGGCGACTGGGGCCGCGACTCGCAGCGGCATGACGGTCGAACGCATCCGAGATGGATTTGCGCGTGTTCGACGGCCTCGAAGGCGTCATTGCATGTCGAGGACTGCTTCGACGTCGGTGTGCGAGAGCAGGATCGGCTGTCTCATGGAACGCGCGACACTACACCGCGGCAGCAGTTGACCCGTAGCCTTCTAGCGTGACGTTGCGCAAACTGCTGGCGGCCTTTCTCCCCGAGTCGCAGCTCGGCGCCGGGGCGTCGGTTCTCGACGGGCACAGCAGCGACCTGAGCTATCACGAGCCGTGCCACCCCGACGCCGTGGTCTACGCGGAGTCGACGGAAGACGTTTCGCGGATCCTCGCGTGGGCGAACGCCGAGGTTGTTCCCGTAACGGCGTTCGGGGCCGGGACGTCGCTCGAGGGTCATGTGATTCCCGTCGCGGGAGGCATCTCGCTCGACCTCTCGCGGCTCGACCGCGTCCTCGCCCTGCGACCCGCCGATCTGCAGGCGGACGTGCAGGCGGGAACGCTCCGGAGCGAGCTGAACCGCGTCGCGGCGAGAGAGGGGCTCTGGTTCACGGTGGACCCTGGCGCCGACGCCACGCTCGGCGGCATGGCCGCGACGAACGCGTCGGGTACGACGACGGTGCGGTACGGGGGCATGCGCGCGAACGTGCTCGCGCTCGAGGTCGTGCTCGCGGACGGCTCGGTGATCCGTCCGGGCTCGCGCACGGTCAAGAGCTCGGCCGGCTACGACCTCAAATCCCTCTTCGTCGGTAGCGAGGGGACGCTCGGCGTAATCACGCAGCTCACGGTCAGGCTCGCGGGAATCCCGGAGCACACGGTCGCGCTGCGAGGTTCGTTCCCGTCGCTCGACAGCGCGTGCCAGTGCGCCGCGACCCTCGCCGCCGCCGGGGTCGGGGTTCAGCGACTCGAGCTTCTCGACGCTCCCACGATCGCGGCTGTGAACGCCTACAAAGGCTCGGCGTTCGCTCCCGCGCCGACGCTCTTCATCGAGGTGGCCGGCACCAAGGCCGCCGTCGCCGGTGACGCGGCCACGGTCGCGGACGTGGCCAACTGGGAAGGCTGCATCGAGCTCGTCGAAGCGCACGAGGCCGAGGCGCGCTCCCGCCTCTGGGAGGCGCGCCACCACGTGCTCTTCGCGTTGTTGAACGAGTCGCCCGGGAAGGTGCATAGGGCGACCGACGTCTGTGTCCCCGTCAGCGAGCTTGCCGGCGCGATTGCGCACGCCCGGCAGCTGGCCGACGACCTCCGCCTCAATGCGGCGATCGTCGCGCACGCCGGCGACGGCAACTATCACGTGCTGCTGATGTTCGACCCAGAGGACCCGGACGAGCGCGGTCGCGTCGACCGACTGAGCACGGAAATCGTCGGCTGGGCACTCGCGCGCGGGGGAACCTGCACGGGCGAGCACGGCATCGGCCTCGGGAAGATCGATCACCTCGAGCAGGAGCACAGTGACCTGATCCCGCTCTTCGCTCGACTGAAGGAGTCCTTCGACCCGAACGGGATCCTGAATCCCGGCAAGGTCATCCGCGCCTAACCAACTAGAGCCCGATCTCGTCGTAGAAGGATCGGATGTGACGCTTCATCAGCGTCTCCGCGTCCTCGGCGCGGCGTTTCGCGATTGCGTTGACGATCTGCGCGTGCTCGTCTCTGATCCGCACCCGCGTCGCAGGCCAGTCGGGGACACGGCTCAGCGCGTCGAGCATTATCCGCTCGATCGACGTCCGCGCGCCGTCCAACACGAGGACCACGAGATCGTTCTGTGCGGCCCGCGCTATCTCGATGTGGAAGGTCGCGTCGAGCTGGTGGAACTCCGCCGGCCCGACGATCGGATTTCCCATGGCGACGAGCACGGCCTGCATTCGGCTGATCGCGTCGTCCGTCGCCCGCTCGCTCGCCGCGCGCGCAGACCACGGCTCGAGCACTGTTCGGAACTCGATCACGCTCGCGATGCTGATGTGCCGAAGGGCAAGCTGAAAGCGGAGCAGGAGCCGAAGCGCGTCGTCAGGCTTTTCGACGAGGACGGCGCCGTTCTCCGCCCCGGGCTTGACCTTGGCGACGCCAAGTGCCTCGAGTACGCGCACCGCCTCTCTCACGGATGTCCTAGACGCGTTGAATTGCTCTGCGAGTTGGCGCTCAGAAGGGAGACGGTCCCCGGCCGAGATGTGCCCGTCGAGTATCGCCTGCTCGAGCTGGTCGAGGATTTCCTCGAAGATGCGGCGCCCCTGGATCGGACGAAACGGCGTGACTGACATGGGGCGCAAGCCTAATGCATGTCCATGTTGATTGGTTGGACAATTGGCCCTATAGTTGCGCCTCTCCCCAACGCCTACGAGGAGCGTCCGCAGTGAACGAGATCCCGATCGGCATCTGTCAGTTGGAATCCAATATCGCGAAGGAGGGTTATGACCCCCGGCCGGACAACCTCGCGAGAGCGCTCGACGCGATCGCGCAGGCCGACGAGCAAGGTGCCAGGGTGCTCGTCTTCGGCGAGATCTACCTGAACGGTTACGAGTCGCGTGAGTACACACCGCTTTACGCCGTCGCCGAGAGCGAGGACGATCCGTTCGTCCAACCGCTCGTCCGCGCCGCGCGCGAACGCGACCTCTACATCCTGATGGGAGCCACCACGCACAAAGGTGCGTTCCCCGGCGACGCCTACAATTCCGTTCTCTTCATTGGGCCGGAGGGCCTGATGGGAACCTACTCAAAGACGCACGTCGCCGCGTTCATCGTCGACGGCGGCGCGAAGTTGGCGGCTGAGAAGCTCTGGTGGAGCCCCGGCAATGAGTTGCCCGTCTTTGACACGCGCTACGGTCGGATCGGCGTCGAGATCTGCTACGACGTCTGGTTCCCAGAGGTCGCACGCACCTACGCGCTCAAGGGCTGCGAGCTAATCATCAACTCGTCAGCGGCGGTTTGCGGCTTCGAGGACGGATGGGGCCACATGCTCTACGCCCGCTCGCTCGAGAACTGCATCCCGTATCTGCACGTGTCGGTCGTCGGCAAGCAAAAGGAGTTCGAACTCTTCGGCGGCAGCCGCCTCTACAGCCCTTCAGGCGAGGTGCTCGCCGAAGCCCCGCGCGGCGAGGAATCAATCCAGACCGTCATGCTCGACCGCAGCCTGATCTTCGCCGCCCGCGGCGCATTGCATCCATTCTGGAACCGCAACCCGAGCCTCTATCAGGAGGTGGCCAGGGTGCCCGTCCCGGGAGAGCCGGGCAGCCGGCCAGCAACCCCCGCAGGTGCGGAGTCGGCCGTTCCCGACTACGCCCCCCTCTCCTAGATGCCCGCCGTCATCGCCGAATACATCGACCGTCTCTGCACGGTCGAGATGCGCCCGGGCAAGGGCAATCTCCCCCGGGGGGTCATCCACCGGCTGTATGACGCAGCCCGGGAGCATGCAGGTGGAACGCCTCTTACCCTCGACGTGGCGCAGGCGCTCGTCGATCGCATCAAGCCCGGCGATCCCGTCCTCATTCTGACCGGGGCCGGCGGTCCGCCGGTGCTGCCGAAGGCCGAGGTGGACGGGTTGCTTGGGGCCGCAGCCTTGGCTCGGTCACTCCATTTCGCACTAGGCGCAGTGTCCTACATCCTGACCGAAGAGCGCGCCTTCGAGCCGGTGCGAGCCGCCTGTTGGGCAGCCGGACTCAACTTCAGGCGCGAAGGCGAAGCGGACGTCGACCACCAGGTGACCTTCATCCCCATGCCCGAGGACGACGAGGCATGCAAGTCCCAGGCGGCTGAGCTCCTCGATCGCATCGCGCCCGTGCTCGTGTTCGGGATCGAGAAGCTCGCTCCGAACCGCAGCGGCGTCATCCACGGGGCGACCGGGCTCGACTACACGGCCGTGCATGCGAACCCGCGATACCTCTTCGACGGCGCCCGTGAGCGCGGAATCCTCACCGCGGGCATCGGCGACGGCGGGAACGAGGTCGGCTTCGGAGTGGTCGAGGACGCGGTGCGGGAGATCATGCCCGCAGGGGAGAAGTGCCTTTGCCCCTGCGGCGCTGGATCGGCGGCGAGCGTCGCGACCGACAAGTTCCTCGTCGCCGCGATCTCGAACTGGGGCGGCTACGGCGTCGCTGCGATGGTCTGCTTCCTGAAGGGCGATATCGGACCGCTGATCGACGCGGACGACCTTGAACGGATGCTCCGGGACGTCGTCAATGCCGGCGCGTTCGACGGCAGTTCGGGCCGGCCCACGCTCGGCGACGACGGTGTGGCGCTGCGTGCCCAGCGGGCGTTCGTCGACATGTTGCACAGCATCGTGTCCATTGGTCAGAGCGACCTTGCGTCGCCGGGCCACTAACCCCCACCAGGAGGAGCACCGAATGATTCGCGGATCGAGGTTGCATGCAAGGTGGCTGCTGCTCGCCATGGCCGCACTCGCGTTGATGCTCGGCTCAGCCGCCTGCGGCGGCGACGACAGCGGTGACGATGCCGGCGACACGAGCCAGAGCACAGAGGCGGCAACGGAAGACCCGATCGTCATCGGCTCGGCGGTCGCCCTGACGGGCGGGCTCTCGGCCTTCGACCTGCCGGCGGTGGCAGGCACCGAGATCGCAATCGAAGAGATCAATGCAAGCGGCGGCATCCTCGGCCGGCAAGTGAAGCTGGTGAAGGCCGATACGAAGTCGGACATCAATCAGGGTGCGCGCGCGGGGCTCGAGGTGCTTGAGCAGGGCGCCGACGCGATGATCGTTACGCTGGACTACAACTTCGGCGGCGGCGCCGCCCGCGAGGCGCAGAAGGCCGGCAAGGTCGTGATCGCTCCAGGCGCAGGCTCGGCGAAGTTCGGCGTGCAGGGCATCGGCAACATGGCCTACACGCTCGGCATCGCGGCGCAGACCGACTCGACGGTCGCGGCGGAGTGGGGCATCGAGAAGAAGGGCTTCAAGACCGCGTACCTCCTTCTCGACGACGTCACCGACTACGACAAGGATCAGTGCTCGTCGTTCAAGCAGGTCTGGACGGAGCTCGGCGGGGAGATCCTCGGCGAGGACACGTTCAAGAACAACGACACATCGGTTGCGGCGCAGGTCACGCGCATCAAGTCGCTCGGGCAGGAGCCTGACCTAATCATGCTCTGCTCTTTCCCGCCGGGCGGTGCCGTCGCAGTCAAGCAGCTCCGTGACGCCGACGTGAACTCGGCGATCATCAGCAACGGGGCGATGGACGGAACGTACTGGTTCGAGGACTCGATTCCGAACCTGAGCGGCTTCTACATCACGGCGTCCGCGAGCGTGTGGGGCGACGACCCAAGCGACCGGATCAACGAGTTTGTGGAAAAAGTCACCGCGAAGGACAAGCAGCCGCAGTCGTACTTCACCGTCCTCGGCTACATCGCGGTGTACACCTTCAAGACGGCGATGGAGCAGGCCAACTCCACGGACGGCGCGGCGATGGTCGCCGAGATGGACACCTGGGACAAGGAGGACATTGGCGGCCTCGCGCTCACCTTCACGCCGGAGCAGCACATCGACACCGCCCGTGAGGAGCGGATCATCGAGGTGAATAACGGCAAGCACCGCGTGGTCGACGTCCGCGCCGCGAAGAAGCAGCTGCCGCTGTTCGGCTCCTAGCGAACCCAATGGGGGCGGTCAGCCCAGGCCGCCCCCACACTCTCCAGAGAGAGGTCGAGTGACAGAAGTCCTTCAGTACGTCATCGACGGCGCGGCGCTCGGCAGCCTCTATGCGTTGTTCGCGCTCGGTATCGGGTTGATCTTCGGGATCATGAACCTGATCAACTTCGCGCACGGCGAGCTGGTCATGGTGGGCGGCTACGTGCTCGTCTTCGTGTCGGCGCCCTCGACGATCGTGCGCGTGACACTGATGATCGTGATCGTGATCGTGTTCGCGCTCGTGATGGAACGGGTGGCGTTCCGGCCGGTGCGGGGAGCGCGCGCCGACACGCTGCTCGTGACGTCGTTCGCCGTCAGCTTCCTACTGCAGAGCCTCGCCATCGTACTGATCGGGGCCTTGCAGAAGAGCGTAGGGATCCTGAGCAGTTTGAACGAGTCCTTCACCGTGGGTGAGCTCTCGATCCGGAAGCTCGACGTCTTCACAGTGGCCGTGACCGCGGGGTTGCTCGCGGCGCTCGTGGTGTTCCTCGGCCGCACCCGTCTCGGCGTCCAGATGCGCGCCGCTGCGGAGGACTTCCGCATGGCGCGCGCGCTCGGCGTGCGAGCCAACACCGTGATCGCGACGGCATTCGCGCTCAGTGGGTTGCTCGCGGCCGTCGCGGCACTAATCCTCGTCGCGCAGACCGGCGTTGTTTCGCCGACGATGGGACTTACGGTGGTGCTCGCCGCCTTCATCGCGACGATCGTCGGCGGTCTCGGCAGCCTCACAGGCGCCGTGCTCGGCGGGTACGTCCTCGGGGCGCTGACGGTGGCGCTGCAAGCGACGCTCCCGCTCGGCTACCGGCCGTACCGCGACGCATTCGTGTTCGCGATCGTCGTCTTGGTGCTGATCCTGCGCCCCCAGGGCCTGATCTCGTCTCGCGCGGTCGTGGAGCGCGTCTAAGTGCGCGGCGCGCTGAAGCGGCACTCGACACCGGTCGTCCTGATCGCGCTCGTCACGGTTGTGACGATGTTAGGGGCACTCGGCTCGGCCGTGCTGCAGACCACGGTCGTGACGATGCTGATCAACCTGATCCTCGTCGTCGGGCTCTACGTCTTCGTCGGCAACTCGGGTGTCTTCTCGTTCGGCCAGATCGGCTTCATGGCGATCGGCGCGTACACCGCCGCCACGCTGCGAATCCCCGAAACGACGAAGAACCTGCTCTACCCCACCATGCCGGACGTCGAGGTCCCTAGCATCGTCGCAACGCTCGTCGCCGGCGGCGCCGCGGCCCTCGTCGCACTGGTCATCGCGGTCCCGCTGATGCGCCTATCCGGCCTCGTCGCGTCGCTCGGCACCTTCGCGTTCCTGAACATCGTCTACATCGTCGCGTCGAACCTCGACGAGGTGACCGGCGGCTCGACCGGGCTCGGCGGCGTCCCCGCGAGCACGACGCCCTACACGGCGCTGATCTGGACGATCGCGGTGATCCTAATCGCGTGGTGGTTTCAGCAGACGAGCATCTCGCTGCGCCTACGCGGCTCGCGCGAGGACGAAGCGGCCGCGCGGGCGATCGGCATCGGGATCACGCGCGAGCGCACCGCGGCCTACGTGCTCAGCGCGTTTATCACCGGGATCGGCGGCGGCCTTTTCGCTCAGTTCTACGGCACGTTCAACCCGGCGGCATTCTTCGTCGCGACGACGTTCGCGACGGTGGCGATGCTCGTAGTTGGGGGCGTGCTCAGTCTCTCCGGCGCGGTGGTCGGCACGATCTTCATCTCGCTGCTCTCCGAGGGACTGCTCCGGATCGAGGCCGGCTGGGACTTCGGGCTCTTCGTCTTTCCCGAGACACGCGGCCTGCAGCAGGTTGCGATCGCACTGGCGATGCTCGCCGTGCTGCTGCTCCGGCCACGAGGGCTCACCGACGGGGAGGAGATCGCGCCGACGCGAATCCGCCGGCTCCTCCGCTGGCGCAGCCTCCGGCCGCGAACGATGGCGGAGCGCGCCATTCGCCGGCTCCCACAGCTCGCGCGTCGCGACGCGGCGACGGAGACCGGCTCGCGTGCGGACACCCCGCTGCTCGCGGTCGAGAACCTGACCGTCCACTACGGCAACGTCGCCGCAGTGCAGGGGATCTCGCTCGAGGTCGAGGAGAGCGAGCTGGTCGGGCTGATCGGCGCCAACGGCGCCGGCAAGTCGACGACACTGGCAACGATCGCGGGCTTCCTCGCGCCAGCGTCGGGGCGGGTCGAGCTCGAGGGGCGCTCGCTCGTCGGCGATACACCCGAGCGCATCGTGCGGCGCGGCGTCGCGCTCGTGCCGGAGGGCAGGCACATCTTCGGCACGCTCTCCGTCGCCGAGAACCTCCAGCTCGGCACGACCGCTATCGGCGATCGGGGGCTGATCGACGAGACGGTCGAGGACGTGCTCGAGCGCTTCCCGGTGCTCCGCCGCTACTACCGCTCCTCGGCCGCGAAGCTCTCGGGGGGGGAGCAGCAGCAGCTGGCGATCGCCCGGGCGCTTCTCTCGCGGCCGCGCCTGCTCCTGCTCGACGAGCCGTCGCTCGGCCTCGCGCCACTGATGGTCGACGTCGTCTTCGACACCCTCGCCCAGCTCCGCGACTCTGGGACGACGATCCTCCTCGTCGAGCAGAATGCCGCCGCCACCGTCGAGCTCGCGGACCGCACCTACGTGCTCCGCACCGGGCGCATCGTCACCTCCGGCACCCGCGAGGAGCTCCTCGCCTCTACCGACGTCGCCGAGGCCTACCTGGGAGTGAGAGCGTGAGCGCGGCGCAGATCCGGGCGGAGGACATCAGCGTTCACTTCGTCGGTGTCAAGGCGGTGGACGGCGTCGATCTCACGCTCGGCTACGGCGAGATCCTCGGCCTGATCGGCCCGAACGGCGCCGGCAAGACCACCCTGGTGAACGCGCTTACCGGCTTCCAAGAGCCGACCGGGGGCAGAGTCTTCCTCGACGACGTCGAGATCACCGGCTGGACGCCGCACGCGATCGGCCGACGCGGGCTCGGCCGGACCTTCCAGGGCATCCGGCTCTTCCGCGAGCTGACCGCGTTCGAGAACGTCGAGCTCGGCGCGCTCGGCGTCGGAGCATCGCGCAAGGAAGCGCGCATGCTCGCGACCGAGTTGCTGGAGCGCATGCACCTGAGAGACCGCGCCGACCAGAAGGCGGGATCGCTTCCTTACGGAGACGAGCGTCGGATCGGGCTGCTCCGTGTACTCGCGATGAAGCCGAGCTTCCTGCTCCTCGACGAGCCCGCCGCCGGCATGAACGAGGGCGAAAGCGACGACCTCACGACGGCGATCGGCGAGATCCGCAACGAGTTCGGCTGCGGCGTGCTCGTGATCGAGCACGACATGCGCGTGATCATGGGCCTCTGCGAGCGAATCCAGGTGCTCGACTACGGGAAGACGATCAGCCTGGGGACGCCCGCCGAAGTCCAGCGCGACCCTGCCGTGATTACCGCCTATCTCGGGACGAAGCGCGGCGCCAGCGCCGCGGCGGCTCCCGAACTTCCGGAGGTGCCAGATGCTTCTTGACCCGGTTCCCTGGCCGAGCGGCGCCCGCTGCGCGGTCTCGATCAACTTCGACATGGACACCGACGCGTTTCTGCACCCGATGCACCCCGACCGCGCCCACACGATGCAGGCGTTGATCTCCTGGCTCCGGTACGACGAGATCGCAATACCGCGCATCGTCAAGCATTTCGACACCTACGGCATCAAGCAGTCGTTTTTCGTGCCCGCATGGTGCATCGAGCGCTATCCGCAGGCTGTGGCACCGATCGTGGAGAGCGGACACGAGATCGCGGCGCACGGCTACCTGCATGAGAACCCGATGGATCAGACGCCTGAAAGTGAGCTCTACTGGCTGCAGCGCGCAGCCGCCGTGATCGAGGAGTTCACCGGCTCGAAGCCGACGGGCTGGCGCGGACCGTGGGCAGGTTTCACGATTCACTCGGCCGATTTGCTGGCGCAAGAGGGATACCTCTACGACACAACGCTGATGGCCGACAGCCAGCCGTACCTCGTCACCTGCGATTCGGGCGAACTCGTCGAGTTGCCGATCGACATCACGCTCGACGACTGGCCCCACTACGCGCACGTCCCGGATCTCGCGTACCTGATCCCGCCGAAGCCGCCGTCACAGGCTTTGCAGGTCTTCAAGGAAGAGTTCGACGCGCGCTGGAAGCACGGCGGCTTCTTCACGACCACCTGGCATCCGTTCGTCTCCGGCCGGCTGGCACGACTTGAGGCGATCGGCGAGCTGATCGAGTACATGCAGGCGAAGGAAGACGTCTGGTTCGCGACGATGCACGAGATCGCCACGCACGTCCGTAGGTGCATCGACGACGGTAGTTGGACGCCGCGTCAAGTGCGGATGCCCTACTACACCGAGCCGGTCCCGGAGCTCGACAACGAGCACGTCAACGCGGGCAAGACGGGGACGACGTGGACGACCTGAAGCCGCGGCTGATGCCGCAGGGGCACCGGGACTGGAGCATTCCCGTCCCGTTCAGTCAGTGATGAGTTCCTGCGCGAGCCGCCCCCGGAGGCACGCCGCCACCTGAAGGTGAAGCTCGCCGCCTACTCGGCGCGCGTCAAGGTCGAGCACGACGACCTGGAGGTGAAGGAGCGGGAGGAAGACGAGGCGGTTGGCAAACCGCTCCGCCAAGCCCCTACGACGCGGGCAGCTAAAGGTCACGGTGCACCCCTTGCGGGTACAAAACGGGTACGTCAGCTCGGGCACAGGCGGGTACCCGCGTCCACTCCGTGCGCTGAGGAACGGCTCGGTTTCCAGGAAAGACGTGCCCGCGCAGACCCGCGAGTGGACACGCGTCCCTCACTCGTCCTTCCCTCGTAATGAAGGGGTCCGCGGTTCGAGTCCGCGCGTCGGCTTCTCGATTAGCAGGCATTTTTGGCGTGCGTGTCGTCTGCTTCGGCAACACGCCCGAACACCAGGCGAACACCAGCCGAACACCGTCGTGAAGGGGTCAGCCGACCGCGATCCTGATTTGGGGAATCCAAACACGCCATTTCACCGGCGAGGCGTACCGTTCAGTGTGGTTGTGCGCCCGCCGCGATGGGTTCAGGGAGCCAGCTTGCCCCGCGATGCGGTGCGGCTGGGGCGGGCGGCCCACGTTAGAAGGCGCTGCAGAGACTCGTCTGCGGTGAAGATTGTGCGCTAAAGAAAACGCTCGCCGTGTCGACATCACATGGTATCGTGTTACATTGTGACGTGATCGGGTACACCAGATACGTCGAAGGAGGCCAAAAGAGATGTCGACGACAGTCCGGATTCCAGAAGATCTTCTCGAAGACGTCCGCCGGGTGGGCGCCCTCAAGGGCCGCGCGCCGGGCGAGATGCTGACGCAGGCTTGGCACGATTTCGTGGACCAGCATCGCGAGGAGATCGCGGCCGACTTCGAGCAAGCAGCCGCGCACATCCGAGCCGGCGACACCGCCGGGTTGGCGACGCACGTAGGACGCAACCGGCGTTCGCGCGCAGAAGCCGCCGCAGCCGCAGCCCAGTCCGCGTAAATCGTCCGTACCCGCGGATACGCTCGCCGCGTGTCCGCGATGCCGCCAGTCCGGGAGCGCTTTCATCGCGGCTCTTTCATCGCGGCGCAGTACGACTTGCGAGTGACTCGGCGATGCCTTAGCGACGACCTCGGTCGTCGCTTGGTCGAGAACTTCGAGCTTGAGGACCTATACGGCTCGGTCGAGATCGTGACGGCGCTCGTTAACCAGCGGAGGCAAGGCCCGACCGGAACGCGCCAAGTGACCCCGTTGACTTCGGGCCACGAGATGTGGGTGGTCTCGTACGGCAACAACCACCGTGGCGCGACGTGGCATCAGGTCACTCAGCGAGTCATCTGGTTGTGTGCCTACGGCTGGCATCGGTCGGGCGAAGAGGATGACGCGTTCAACCACTTCCGCGCACTCGACGCCGCTGGCGAGCTCGTCCCTGCCGCAGACGACTACGACGACCTATTCCGCGAACGTGACGAGCGCTTCGCCGACCTTGCCTCTGGGGACGCCCAGCAGCTCCTCACCGACGCCCGAAACGCCCCCGGTGTTGCGTTCGATGGCCGCATCGGCGGCGAGCACGGCGTTGCGGTCACCGTCGAAGCGGCCGACGATCTCGAGGCGCTGTGGGTTGCGGTCGATGGGACAACGTTCCCGCCTGACTGGGTCGGCACGCTGTTCGCGGCATTTGCACCGGGCGCAGCGTTCAGCGACTGGGAGTGGCCTTCCTCGACCTTCCCCTCGCGCGACCTACGCGAGGGCGAGTGGTCAGCGCTGCTCCACCACTCACTCCAGTAGGAAGCGGCCGTACTGCCAGCGGTCCTGGCGAGTCCGGTGCGGCGCTTGATATCCTGATAGTATGGGCCAGACCATTCAATCCTCTTGGAGGAACCATGGAAGTCTTTGTTCATACCCGCGGTACAGATGTAGAGATCCAGGATCCGGACCCGTCGACGAGCGTCAGGGACTTCGCCGGGCTGGCGGGCTACCCCGACGCGCACGTGTTCCTCGAGGGTCAAGAGGAAGCACTTGCGCCGGAGGCGTCATTGGCGGATGCCGGAGTCGGCGAGCGCTCAAACGTCCACGTAGGGACCTGCAAGAAGGTAACCGTCTCCGCGCGTTACAACCAGGAGACGAGGTCGTACGAGGTGCCGTCCGCGGCGACGCTCGAATCCGTCTACGCTCGTGCTGTTTCCAAGGGCCAGGGGTTCGGGCTCGGCGATAGCGATCAGGCGCAACACACGCTGCAGGTCCAAGGGGCGACCGAGCAGCCCGACCTCTCCCGCCACGTCGGCTCGTTCGCGAACGACGATTGCGCCGCTGCCTTTGACCTCGTTATGCAGGATCGGTTCCAGGGATAGATGCTTCCCGACGAACGCAGCTTCCGGCGGCACGTCGCCACGGGGCCCTTTCAGACGGGCGTGGATCGGGGCGACTGGCGGTTGATTTCGATCGCTTGGCCTCACGCAGTGATCGCAGTTACGGCCCCGCCGCGGGCCAGCGCGCCCGGCGAGGTCGCGTTGCGATTCGAGCTCTCCGGCTACCCACAGCAGCTGCCGACGGCGCAGCCCTGGAACGCGGCAGCTGACGCGCCACTACAGGATGCAATGTGGCCGATCGGAGACCGGGTGAGCCAGGTCTTCAATTTGGGCTGGAACCGCAACGCCCTTTACATTCCGTGCGATCGGCTTGCGCTAGCGGGACACGAAGGATGGCTAACGCAGCACCCTGCCCACGCGTGGAATCCGACCCGCGACATTACGCACTACCTCCGAATCGTCCGCGACGTTCTTCGGGAGCCTGGATATGCCGGGATTCGTCAACAGGCTGCTTGAACGCTTCCGGCGGCGGACGCCCGCGCTCCTGGTTGTGGAAGCGGCGCTCTGGGATGAGCTTCTCACCGAGCTCGCGATCCGGGGTAAAGGGGTACGCGAGAGCGGGGCGTTCCTGCTAGGCGTGGCTCCCGTGAACGGTGCGCCGCGGCGGGTCGCCGACGTCGTCTACTACGACGATCTCGACCCTGCGAGCCTTACCGGCAACATCTCCTTCGGCGGTTTCGCTTACGGACGACTTTGGGACGAGTGTGAAGCGCGCGGCCTTGCCGTTGTGGCCGATGTCCACACCCATCCTGGGCCGTGGGTCGCTCAGAGCTCGACTGATCGCGAGCACCCGATGCTCGCGCAGAGCGGTCACATCGCGTTGATCGTTCCTGATTTCGCGCAACGCCACGTCGGCGCTCACGAAGTCGGTGTCCACGAATATCTCGGGGAGACCCAGTGGCAGTCGGCGCTCGATACTGAGGCGGCGGCTCGGCTGAAGATCGAGCGGAGGGCACGGTGATCCCGGACGTCGATCGACTCGACCGAATTCAAAAGCTCGCGCTCGACACGGGCGATGCAACGACAATCGAAGAGGCGGCCGAACTGTTCTCGCGTTACGTCCTGCAGGTCGACGTTCGGGGCGATGGACTCCAAGGCCCGACCGCCGAAGCCGCGTTTGCGACGATCCTGAACTCGGCGCCGCGGGCGTTCCAGGGCGGCGTCCACGTCAGACTCACGCAGGATCAGCAGCTCGAGTCCGGGTGGGTTAGAGGCAGATCAGCGAGCCAGGCGATCGTGGCGTATGGCTGCGAGCAGGTTACGAAGCTGTCCGACGACTACCCAACGCTCGTTCTCGGGACGTCGCCACAGACGTGGCCAACGCGCGGTCTCTGTATGACGGTCACACACGCCGGCTGGGCCGGTGGAGTTATCGCTCGGCCTGGTGTGAATTTGCAGCGGCGCCCTGAGTTCACGCCGGCGGGCGTTCTCGCCGGGGCTGCCGGTGTCGCCGAGGCATTCCAAGCCATTCGCGGCAACGTTCGAGCCGGACGTCGCGATCAGGGGCTGTCTCTGTGGCGACCGGACATTCAGTGGATCAATCCCTCAGGGTTCGGACCGGAGACATCCGGGTTACTGGCTCCCAATAAGCTGCACCTTCTCGGCCTCGGCCACCTCGGACAGGCATACCTCTGGAGTCTTGGATGGCTGCCGTACCAAGACCCGACGGAGGTCGAGCTCGTGCTGCAAGACGTTGACGTGCTGACCGACGCGAATCTTGCGACATCGCTGCTCGCGACATCAGCCGACATCGGGCTGAAGAAGACGCGCGTCGTCGCGGCGGCCATCGAGACGCTCGGGTTTCGAACTCGTCTTTATGAGCGGCGCTTCGATGAACACGAGCGGGCGGGCGATGACGACCCACGCATCGCACTCGTGGGTGTTGACAACCCACAAACACGCGCACTCCTCGGCCACCCCGGATGGTCGCTGATCGTCGACGTTGGTCTGGGGGCTGGATCGGGCGACTATCTCGACGCGCGGCTGCACTCGTTCCCCGCCGAAAGGACACCCGAGGAACAGTGGGGCGGGCGGCGGGGAACGTTCGACGAGACGGTCCTTGAAATGCCGGCGTACCAGGAGCTCGAGCGGCGTCTCGGCGATCGCTGCGGAGCGATCTTGGTCGCCGGTCGTGCCATAGACGCAGCGTTCGTCGGTGCCTTCGCCTCGAGCGTCGCGGTCGCCGAGTTGCTCCGCTATTACGCTGACGACGAGCGGCGTCATACGATCCTCGACTTGTCACTGCGCGACCTCTCGCGCCCGCGGATTGCGCTGGCGGCGCAGTGGGAGGGGGCGGATAATCTTGGCTATGTCGCTCTGTAGTCCAGCGACCGGGCTCGCGGCGTGTCGTTATCCTGAGCCGGTGACCCGCTCTCTCCTCGCCCGGCGCGGACATGCCATCGAAGCGGTCGGGACTGTTGGCTAACGAGCCGGCGAGTCAGATCGGCGGGCGTGTGCGCCGCGCCCGTGAGGCACGCGGTGTCTCACAGGTCGATTTGGCAGCGGCGATTGGCCTTTCACAGGCGGCGGTGTCGAACCTTGAAGCAGGGACAAGGCCGATGCGCGTCGATGAGCTCGTCGCGATCAGTCGCGAGCTCGGCGAAGAGGTCGACTACTTCATCGCGCCGGCACGTGAGCAGAGAGGCCCGGTCGGCGTCACGCTGCGGGCGGAGGTGGCGGACCTGCAGCTCCCCGACTTCTCCGCGGCCATCAACGCGTTCATCGACGAGATTGAAGATGCTCCTCTTCCGCCGGCGCGGGTGACGGTTAAGGCGACAAAACCCGAGGCTGCGGCAAAGGAGATTCTGACGAAGCTCAACAAGCTCCGGCCACCGGTCGATGTCCAGGTAGTCGCACGGGAGCTCGGTGTCGCCGTCTTCGCGCGCCCGTTCCCGAACGCCCTATCGGCACTGATCCTGCGGCACGGCAAGAACGCCTTCATCGGCGTGAACAGCCATCAAGCTCCCGTGCGCCAGCGGTTCTCGGTCGCGCACGAACTCGGGCACTTCGTCCTCCACCACGCCGACCACCATTTCATCGACTACGCCGGTGGCTTGGAAGGCGAGGTTCCTGGCTACGACTGGGAGCACGAACGGGCAGCGAACCAGTTCGCCGCTGAACTCTTGATGCCGGAAGCGATGGTCAAAAAGGATGCAAGAACGACGTCACTAGCTCGGCTCGCGCGGCGGTATGACGTCAGCCAGGAAGCGCTGGGTTTCCGCCTGGCAAATCTTGGCTTGTAGCCATGTAGCTCTGAGGAGGTTCGGAGTCAAACGCGGCCGTTGATAACCCCATCAGCGCTATGAGCCTATCCCGCTTGGAAGGCGTTGTTGTCTGGGCGGCGAAGTCCGATCTCGTT